>CAZCHU010000108.1:0-11447 GCA_964498215.1 uncultured Mycobacterium sp.
TGACAGCCGAGGTCAAGGATGAACTCAGCCGGTTGGTGGTCAATTCGGTGAACGCACGTCGTGCTGAGGTGGCCTCCCTGCTGCGTTTCGCCGGCGGGCTGCACATCGTGTCCGGGCGAGTGGTGATCGAAGCCGAGGTCGATCTGGGCATCATCGCGCGCAGACTCCGCAAGGACATCTACGACCTGTACGGCTACAGCGCGGTGGTTCATGTGCTGTCTGCGAGCGGTATCCGTAAGAGCACCAGGTACCTGGTGCGAGTCGCCAACGATGGCGAGGCGCTCGCCCGGCAGACCGGTCTGCTGGACCTGCGTGGTCGGCCGGTGCGAGGCCTGCCGGCCCAGGTGGTCGGTGGCAGCGTCGCAGACTCCGAGGCCGCCTGGCGGGGAGCGTTTTTGGCGCACGGGTCGCTCACCGAACCAGGGCGGTCGTCAGCGCTGGAGGTCAGCTGCCCCGGGCCCGAGGCCGCGTTGGCGTTGGTCGGCGCGGCGCGCCGTCTCGGTGTCAGCGCGAAGTCTCGCGAGGTACGCGGCAGTGACCGCGTCGTAGTTCGTGACGGTGAGGCGATCGGTGCGCTGCTGACTCGGATGGGCGCTCAGGACACCCGGCTGACTTGGGAAGAGCGGCGCATGCGCCGCGAGGTCCGGGCTACCGCGAACCGGCTGGCCAACTTCGACGACGCCAACCTGCGCCGTTCGGCACGCGCAGCGGTGGCCGCCGCGGCCCGAGTGGAGCGTGCGTTGGCGATCCTCGGCGACTCGGTGCCCGATCATCTTGCCGCCGCGGGCAGCCTGCGCGTCGCCCATCGGCAGGCGTCACTTGAAGAGCTCGGCAGGTTGGCCGATCCGCCGATGACCAAAGATGCTGTGGCAGGCCGTATTCGACGCCTACTTTCGATGGCGGACCGCAAGGCGAAACAGGACGGTATTCCCGACACGGAATCGGCCGTGACGCCGGACCTACTGGAAGACGCCTGATCGTGCGGGTGGGGGTGGCCTACCCGAACCCACCCTTCAACGCGATGCCGGGGGATACCGGCCTCGACATCGAGCTGATGACTGAACTCGGCAGATCGCTCGGCGAGTCCGTCGAGTTCATCGCCTACGACGGCCCGGAATTCGACGGTATCTTCGACCGGCTGGAAGCCGGTGACTACGAATGCGTCGCGGCGGGCGCGACCGTCACGCCGGACCGCGAGCGCAAGGCGGAATTTCTTTCCCCCTACCTCATCTCAGGGCAGGCACTGGCCGTGGATACGAGCCGACACCCGCGGGTGTGCTCGATCGACGATCTGGACGGTTTGGCGATCGGTGTGCAGCGGGGCAGCACCAGCGGGCCGATCGCCGAGAGCCTTCTCGCCGAGGGAAAGGCCGCGAGCCTCCGCGCCTACGACTACCGCGCCGTCGGCTCGGCGATCGCCGGCCTCAGTAGCGGTGAGTGCGATGCCGTGATGATGCTGGCCCCGGTGCTGATCCAGCTGGTGAAAAGAGCTCAGAAGATCAGTCCAGGTATTCAGGTGGTGCAGCGCGAACTCACGGTGGAAGAGATCGCGATCGCGGTGGCACCGGCTGACCAGGCGCTTGCCGCCAGGCTGAGGGTCGCCCAAGCCGAGGTGGAGGGGGCGGGAAAATTGCAGCAGATCCGCCGTAAATGGCTGGGCACTCCGTATCTCGACCAGAGCCTGAGAGCGCTGTAGCACCGGTGTGGCCGGGCCGCGCACGGGAGACGGACACCTACTAGGCTGGGCGCCGAAGACTTTAGTGACCGCATGGCGCAGTTGAAAAATAGATACAGAGGAGACAGACGTGACGATCCGGGTAGGCGTCAACGGCTTCGGCCGCATCGGGCGCAACTTCTTCCGCGCGCTGGATGCGCAGAAGGCCGAAGGTAAGAACACCGACATCGAGATCGTGGTCGTCAACGACCTCACCGACAACGCGGCCTTGGCGCACCTCCTCAAGTTCGACTCGATCCTGGGCCGGCTGCCCCACGATGTCAGCCTCGAAGGTGACGACACCATCGTCGTCGGCGACATGAAGATCAAGGCGCTCGAGCACAAGGGAGCGCTGGCTGAGCTTCCCTGGGGAGACCTCGGGGTCGATGTCGTGGTCGAGTCCACCGGCATTTTCACCGACTCCCGGGCACGAGGCCATCTGGATGCGGGTGCCAAGAAGGTCATCATCTCCGCGCCCGCCAAAGACGAAGACATCACGGTCGTCATTGGTGTCAACGAGGACCGGTACGACGGCAGCCAGAACATCATCTCCAACGCCTCGTGTACGACGAACTGTCTGGGTCCGATGGCCAAGGTGCTCCACGACGAGTTCGGCATCGTCAAGGGGCTGATGACCACCATTCACGCCTACACCCAAGACCAGAACCTGCAGGACGGCCCGCACAAGGATCTGCGCCGGGCCCGCGCCGCCGCACTCAACATCGTGCCCACCTCGACCGGCGCCGCCAAGGCCATCGGGCTGGTGATGCCCGAACTCCAAGGCAAATTGGATGGCTACGCGCTGCGAGTGCCGATCCCCACCGGTTCTGCGACCGACCTGACCGTGGAGCTCGCCAAGTCCGCGACCGCCGCGCAGATCAACGCCGCGATGAAGGCTGCTGCTGACGGCCCGCTCAAAGGGATTCTCAAGTACTACGACGCGCCGATCGTGTCGAGTGACATCGTCACCGACCCGCACAGTTCGATCTTCGACTCGGGCCTGACCAAGGTCATCGACGATCAGGCCAAGGTGGTCTCCTGGTACGACAACGAGTGGGGCTACTCCAACCGTCTGGTCGACCTGGTCGGCCTGGTCGGCAAGTCGCTATAGATCCGATGGCCATAAAGTCACTCGATGACCTGCTGTCCGAGGGAGTGGCAGGGCGGGGCGTATTAGTACGCTCCGACTTGAATGTCCCGCTCGATGACGATGGCAATATCACCGACCCGGGCCGGATCGTGGCCTCGATCCCCACCTTGAAGGCGCTCAGTGATGCTGGCGCGAAGGTCATTGTCGCCGCCCATCTGGGCAGGCCCAAGGGTGCGCCGGACCCGAAGTTCTCCCTCGCCCCGGTTGCCGCGGCGCTGGGTGAGAAGCTGGGCCGCCACGTTCAGCTGGCCGGTGGCCCCGATCGTTCCCCTGTCGGATCCGACGCGTTGGCCCGCGCCGAGGGCCTGACCGATGGTGACATCCTGCTCCTGGAGAACATCCGATTCGATGCCAGGGAGACCAGCAAGGACGACCTGGAGCGCGCCTCGTTGGCCAAGGACCTCAGCGAGCTGGTCCGGGCACCGGACGGCGCACCCGGAGTCTTCGTCTCGGACGGCTTCGGCGTTGTACACCGAAAGCAGGCCTCGGTGTACGACATCGCCGGACTGCTGCCGCACTACGCGGGCACGCTGGTGGCAACGGAGGTCAAGGTTCTTCAGCAGCTGACCGCCGCCGGTGAGCGGCCCTACGCGGTGGTGCTGGGCGGATCGAAGGTGTCAGACAAGCTGGCGGTGATAGAGAGCCTGGCGACGAAGGCCGACAGCCTCGTCATCGGTGGTGGAATGTGCTTCACATTCCTTGCTGCACAGGGATTTTCGGTGGGCGACTCGCTTCTCGAAGAGGGTATGGTCGAGACCTGCGGCAAGCTGCTGGACACTTACGGTGACGTGCTACATCTCCCGGTGGACATCGTGGTCGCGGATAAGTTCTCGGCCGAGTCGCCTGCTGCGGTGGTGGCTGCAGATCAGATCCCCGACGGCAAGATGGGTCTGGACGTCGGACCGGAGTCGGTGAAGAGGTTCACCGCGCTGCTGTCCAACGCCAGGACGATCTTCTGGAACGGTCCGATGGGGGTTTTCGAGTTCCCGGCATTCGCGGCAGGTACCAGGGGAGTAGCCGAAGCCATCGTCGCCGCCACCGGCAAAGGCGCGTTCAGCGTGGTGGGCGGCGGTGACTCGGCGGCCGCCGTCCGTCAGCTGGGTCTCCCCGAGGGCGGCTTTTCACACATTTCCACCGGGGGTGGCGCGTCGCTGGAATACCTTGAGGGCAAGACACTGCCCGGCATCGAAGTACTGACCTAGGAGACCTTTGTGTCGCGTAAACCGCTGATCGCTGGCAACTGGAAGATGAACCTCAATCATTTCGAGGCGATCGCGCTGGCGCAGAAGATCGCATTCTCGTTGCCGGAGAAGTACTTCGATAAAGTGGATGTCACGGTGATTCCGCCGTTCACCGATTTGCGGAGCGTGCAGTCGCTCGTTGACGGCGACAAACTGCGGTTGACCTACGGGGCGCAGGATGTCTCTCAGCACGACTCGGGTGCCTACACCGGCGAGATCAGCGGCGCGTTCCTTGCCAAGCTTGGTTGTACCTTCGCCGTGGTGGGGCATTCGGAGCGGCGCACCTACCACGCCGAGGATGACGCGTTGGTCGCCGCGAAGGCGGCCGCTGCGTTCAGGCACGGATTGATCCCGATCATCTGCATCGGTGAGCATCTTGATGTCCGTGAGGCCGGCAACCACGTCGAGCACAACGTCAATCAGCTGCGTGGCTCATTGGCGGGGCTGTCGGCCGAACAGATCGGCCAATCGGTCATCGCCTACGAACCGGTATGGGCTATCGGTACCGGCCGCGTCGCCAGTGCTGCCGATGCGCAGGAAGTCTGCAGCGCCATCCGCAAAGAATTGGCAACGTTGGCATCCGCTGAACTCGCCGACGGGGTCCGAGTGCTCTACGGTGGCTCGGTCAACGCCAAGAACGTCGGGGAGATCATCGGTCAGGCCGATGTCGACGGCGCTTTGGTGGGTGGTGCGTCGCTGGACGGGGAGCAGTTCGCCACGCTGTCGGCGATCGCTGCGGGTGGGCCCCTCCCCTGAGCGTGACCAGGCACAACCTGTAGTCTGGCGGCCATGCAATTGGCCCTGCAGATCACCCTGGTCGTGACCAGCGTGCTGATCGTGCTCTTGATTCTGCTGCATCGCGCCAAGGGCGGCGGTCTGTCCAGCCTGTTCGGCGGTGGCGTGCAGTCCAGCCTGTCCGGTTCCACGGTGGTCGAGAAGAACCTGGACCGATTGACATTGTTCGTCACCGGCATCTGGGTGGTGTCCATCGTCGGTATGGCGCTGTTGATCAAGTACAACTGACCTGCGGGAACCAGCTTCGCCAGCTTCCCCGCGTGCGCCCGTTCTGCATTCCGGGCCAGCAGGTCCGATAATCGAGCGATGGCTGGATCAGTGGACACCACCGACAGCGCGCTGGAACCAATCGGGGCGGTGCAACGCACCCGGGTAGGCCGAGAGGCCACCGAACCGATGCGCGAGGATATTCGGCTGCTCGGCGCCATCCTGGGCGATACGGTGCGCGAACAGAACGGGGACGTGGTGTTCGACCTGGTCGAACGCGCACGGGTCGAGTCATTCCGGGTGCGCCGTTCGGAGATAGACCGCGCCGAACTGGCGACTTTGTTCGACGGCATCGATATCCATCAGGCCATCCCGGTGATTCGCGCGTTCACCCACTTCGCATTGCTGGCGAACGTCGCCGAGGACATTCACCGTGAGCGCCGCAGGGCGGTGCACATTGCTGCCGGCGCGGCACCCCAGGACAGCAGCCTGGCGGCCACATACCTCAAACTCGACACCGCAGAGCTGGAGTCGAACATCGTTGCCGACGCACTCGTCGGCGCACTCGTCTCCCCGGTCATCACTGCCCATCCCACCGAGACCCGGCGGCGCACGGTATTCGACACCCAGCACCGCATCACCGAGTTGATGCGCCTGCGACTGCACGGCCACGACCACACCGAGGACGGTCGTGACGTCGAGGGGGAGTTGCGCCGCCACATCCTCACGTTGTGGCAAACCGCGTTGATCCGGCTGGCCCGCTTGAAGATCCAGGACGAGATCGAGACGGGCCTGCGGTACTACCCGGCGGCGTTCTTCGAGGTGATACCGCAAGTCAATGCCGAGGTCCGGGCAGCCCTGCAGGCACGTTGGCCGGGTGCGGGCCTGTTGGAGGAGCCCATCCTGCGGCCGGGATCGTGGATCGGCGGCGACCGTGACGGCAACCCCAATGTGACCGCCGATGTCGTCAGGCTGGCGACCGGGCGCGCCGCATACACCGCATTCGCGCACTACTTCGTCGAGCTCACCGCGCTCGAGGAAGAGTTGTCGATGTCGTTGCGGCTGGTGCACATCAGCACTGAGGTGGCAGCACTTGCCGAAGCCTGCCACGAACCGGCTCGCGCCGACGAGCCCTACCGTCGAGCGCTGCGGGTAATCCACGCTCGGCTGACCGCCACCGCGCAACAGATTCTCGACCGGCAACCCGAGCACGAACTCGACCTCGGCATGCGGCCCTACCCGACCCCGGGTGAGCTGTTGGCCGACCTCGATGCCGTCGACGAGTCGCTTCGCGCCAACGGGAGTGCGGTGCTGGCCGACGACCGCCTGGCACGGTTGCGGGAGGCGGTGCGCGTCTTTGGTTTTCATCTGTCGGGTCTCGACCTGAGGCAGAACTCAGATGTCCATGAAGAAGTGGTTGCCGAGTTGCTGGCGTGGGCCGGGGTGCACCCCGACTACGCATCGCTGAGCGAACCTGACCGCATCGCCTTGCTGGTCGGCGAGCTGGCCACCCGTCGGCCCCTGACATCCCCGGACGCCGACCTCTCCGACCTGGCACGCAAGGAGCTGGACATCGTCGCCGCGGCCGCGCGCGCCGTCCACGTCTTCGGGCCTCGCGCGGTACCGAACTACATCATCTCGATGTGCCAGTCGGTCTCGGACATGCTCGAAGCCGCCCTGCTGCTCAAAGAGGCCGGATTGCTGGACGCCTCCGCCGACCGTCTCTATGCGCCCGTCGGAGTGGTGCCGTTGTTCGAGACCATCGACGACCTTCAGCGTGGATCCACGATCCTGGAGGAAGCACTTCACCTTCCGCTGTACCGGGCCGTCGTCACCGCGCGCGGGGACAGCCAGGAGGTCATGCTCGGCTATTCGGATTCGAACAAGGACGGGGGATACCTCGCCGCGAACTGGGCGCTCTACCGTGCGGAGCTCGACCTTGTCGAGTCGGCACGCAAGACCGGCATCCGGCTCAGGCTGTTCCACGGCCGCGGGGGCACGGTAGGGCGTGGCGGAGGCCCGAGCTACGACGCCATCCTCGCGCAGCCACCCGGGGCGGTGCGGGGATCGTTGCGGATCACCGAGCAGGGCGAGGTGATCGCGGCGAAGTACGCGGAGCCCAGAATCGCTCATCGCAACCTTGAGACGCTGCTGGCCGCGACGCTAGAGGCGACGCTGTTGGACACTGAAGGTCTGGGGGAGTTGTCCGACAAGGCATACCAGATCCTCGACGAGTTGGCGGCGCGGGCACAGCGGGCATATGCAGACCTCGTCCACCACACGCCGGGGTTCGTCGAGTACTTCAAGGCGTCGACGCCGGTCAGCGAGATCGGTGCACTTAACATCGGCAGCCGCCCGACCTCACGCAAGCCGACCACCTCGATCTCCGATCTGCGGGCGATTCCGTGGGTGTTGGCCTGGAGCCAGTCGCGGGTCATGCTGCCGGGCTGGTACGGCACGGGCACGGCGTTCGAGGACTGGATCGCCGAGGGCCCGGAAACGCCGGAGGCTCGGCTGGAGATGCTGCGGGACCTGTACCGGTGTTGGCCCTTCTTCGAGACGGTGCTGTCGAATATGGCACAGGTACTGGCCAAGTCCGACCTGGGCCTGGCGGCGCGCTACGCCGAATTGGTCGAGGACGAGGCGCTGCGCAAGCGGGTGTTCGACAAGATCGCCGACGAGCACGACCGCACCATCCGCATGCACAAGTTGATTACCGGACACGACGATCTACTGGCCGACAACCCGTCGCTGGCCAGGTCGGTGTTCAACCGATTTCCATACCTGGAGCCGCTGAACCATCTGCAGGTGGAGTTGCTGCGCCGCTACCGCTGCGGCGACGACGACGAACTCGTGCAGCGGGGGATTCTGCTGACCATGAGTGGGCTGGCGACTGCGCTGCGCAACAGCGGATAGCGCCGTCGGCCGGCTGTCTGGCTACAGCCCGGTAGTTTGGCGTAACCTGCTCACCGCTCCGCGAATGGCCTGGTCGGTGGCCGTCAACGGGGATATCACCGACTCGCCGATGCCGACGATCCGCTCCACGCGACCGACGATCCCCTCCATCCGGTCCACCACCCCGTGCAGGACCGGAGCCAACTCGTTGATGCTGCTGATGGTGTCGTTGAATCGCTCAAGGGTGGCGTCGAGGTTGGCCGTCGACTTGTTGAGATCAGTCAGCGTCTCGCTGAGGCCCTCAAGAACGGTATCGACCTGCTCGACGGTGACATCGGCGTTCAGGGCTGCCTGCGCGAGCTTCCGGATTCGTTCGCCGCCGGTGCGGGCTGGTGTTCTACCGACTTTGTCTGCCATGTCGGCCAGTATGACGTGCGTCGCCGATGAGTCGGATAAATTCGCCCTGATGAGGTGGTCGAGGCCGGGGTCCTGCGGAATGCCGGCGTACGCGTGAGGGTGGCGCTGTTCGCCACGTGCTTCAACGAAGTGATGTGGCCGGAGACGCCGAAAGCTGTTGTGCGGCTGCTACGCCGGCTCGGCTGCGACGTCGAGTTCCCGGTTGAGCAGACCTGTTGCGGGCAGATGTTCACCAACACCGGCTACGCCGATTACGCGATCCCCGCGGTGCGCAACTTCGTCGCCAGCTTCGCAGACTATGACGCCGTTGTGGCACCGTCTGGTTCCTGTGTCGGCTCGGTGCGCCACCAGCACCGCGAGGTCGCCGTGCGCGCAGCGGACGCACAGCTGCAGGCCGACGTCGAACAGGTCGCCCCCCGCGTCTACGAACTCTCCGAATTCCTCGTCGACGTTCTCGGTGTCACCGATGTCGGGGCGTCCTTCCCACATCGCGTCACCTACCACCCGACTTGTCATTCCCTGAGGATGCTGCGGGTGGGCGACCGTCCGATGAGACTTCTTGAGGCGGTGCGTGGCATCGACCTCGTCGCGTTACCGCGAGCGGAGCAGTGCTGCGGGTTCGGGGGCACCTTCGCGGTGAAGAATGCCGACACTTCGGCGGCCATGGGGTACGACAAGGTTCGCGCAGCGTCCACGACCGGCGCCGAGATACTCGTCGCCAGCGATAATTCATGTCTGGCGCACATCGGTGGACTGCTGTCGCGGCAGCGCAGCGGAATGCGCGTCATGCACCTGGCCGAGGTTCTCGCCACCACCGCCGAGGGGGCGCGGTGACCGCCCACCCGCACGTCGGAGTCACTCGCGCATTTCTCGGTCTTCCGACCTTCCCAAGGGCGGCCAAGGTGGCCCTGGCGGATCCGGTACTGCGTCGAAACCTCGCGCATGCCACTGGAACCATTCGCCAAAAGCGCGCCGCCGTCGTGGGTGAACTCCCAAACTGGGAGGAACTCCGACGGGCCGCCGAAGCCGTCAAAGACGCAGCACTGAATCGTCTCGATGAACACCTGGAGGCTTTTGAGAACAACGCCATGGCGGCCGGAGCGACCGTTCACTGGGCACGCGACGCGGAGGAAGCCAACCGAATCGTGGTGGGTCTGGTACGGGCCGAGGGTGCTACCGAGGTCGTCAAGGTCAAGTCGATGGTCACTCAGGAGATTGAGCTCAACGAGGCACTGTTCGCGGCCGGGATCGACGCCTGGGAAACGGATCTGGCGGAGCTGATCGTTCAGCTGGGCAACGACTGGCCGAGCCACATCCTGGTACCGGCGATCCACCGAAACCGGGCTCAGGTGCGAGACATTTTTCTGCGGGAAATGGGCAAAGTCGGCCGGCCCGCGCCAGCTGACCTGACCGACGAACCGGAACGGCTTGCCGAAGCCGCGAGGCTGCACCTGCGAGAGAAGTTTCTGAGGGCAAGGGTCGCCGTCTCAGGAGCGAACTTCGCGATCGCCGACTCCGGAAGCCTGGTAGTGGTGGAATCCGAGGGCAACGGCCGGATGTGCCTCACGCTTCCGGAAACGTTGATTTCGGTGGTCGGCATCGAGAAGGTCCTGCCGTCGTGGCGTGATCTGGAAATCTTCCTGCAGGTGCTGCCCCGCAGCAGTACCGGGGAGCGAGAGAACCCCTACACCTCGATATGGACCGGCGCCGGCCCGGTCGGCCCCGTTGCGGATGGGCCGCGCAATGTCCACATCGTCCTGCTGGACAACGGCCGCACCCGGGTGCTGGCCGACCCCAAAGGCCGCGACGCGCTGCGGTGCATCCGCTGTTCAGCATGCCTTAACGTCTGCCCGGTATACGAACGCACCGGCGGCCATGCCTACGGCTCGGTGTATCCGGGCCCGATCGGGGCAGTGCTCACCCCGCAACTGCGCGGCACCACCAGCGGCATCGACAAGTCACTGCCGTTCGCGTCGAGTCTGTGCGGCGCCTGCTTCGACGTCTGTCCGGTGCGTATCGATATTCCCTCGATGCTGGTGCACCTACGTACCCGGGTGGTCGATGAGAGCCGCGCCGGGGTGCCCTCGGCCGAGCACCTCGCGATGAAGGCCGCCAGCTGGACCTTCACTGGCCACCGCCGACTGAGTCTCGTCGAGAAAGTGGCGGCGAGCGTAGGGAAAACGCTGCGTAGCAAGCGAATGGGCGGCAAGAAGGTGTTGCGTTGGCTGCCTTGGCCGGCCAGAAGTTGGTCGGGTACACGGGATGCACCGGTGCCCGCGGCTGAGTCGTTTCGGGACTGGTGGCGGCGCACCGACGGAGGTCGGCGGGATGGTGCGCCATGAGCCGGGCACGCACCGAGATCCTTGGGCGGATCCGCGCGGCACTGGCCGACCGACCCGCCGTTCCCGAGGTGCCGTGGGTCTATGGACGAGCTGTCGGCACCGGCGACCTCGATGCGGTGGATAGGTTCGTCGCACGCGTCGGCGACTATCGGGCCCGGGTCGATCGGGTGGACCGATCCGCCAGCGGAGCGGCGATTACCGCGGCCTTGCGCGAGGCAGGGGCCGACCGGGTCGTCGCCGATTCGGTGGTGCGAGCCGACTGGCCCGACAGTGCCCGGTGGATCGCTGACGATGCGCTGACCACCGAAGACCTCGACCGCGTCGACGCCGTCGTCACGACGGCCACGGTCGCTATCGCCAATACCGGCACCATCATCCTCGACCACGGCGCCGGGCAGGGGCGGCGTGCGCTGAGCCTGATCCCCGATGTCCATGTGTGCGTGGTCGAAGCCGATCAGATTGTCGATGATGTGCCCAGCGCGGTGGCACGATTGATGGACTCAGGTCTGCACACCCGCCCGCTGACATGGATCAGTGGCCCTAGCGCTACCAGCGATATTGAACTCGACCGGGTCGAAGGAGTGCACGGTCCCCGCACCCTGCATGTGATCGTGGTGGGTTAGCGATCGCTAGAACGGTGGTGGGTCGTGGATGGCGGTGATGGTGTGGAGTTGTTGTTGCCAGCG
>CAZCHU010000109.1:0-11440 GCA_964498215.1 uncultured Mycobacterium sp.
CAGAGGCCTACCGATCGGAGCTGGAGGCGGCAGGCTTCATCGATGTGGCACTACACCATCCCGAAGTGCCACCGGACGCCGTCGCCGCGCATGAGCCGGGCTTCTGGGATGAGATGGTTGATCGCCCGGTGTTTTCTCTCATCGACTGCGTGAAGGCCGCATAGCGCCCCGGCGCTCGTCGATCGATCTCACCAGCCAGCGCGCCCACTGTTCCTCCATGGCAGCTTCCCGGAGGCCGAATTCCAGCGCTGCACGCCCATAGAAGGCGGCATCACTTTCCCCCCACGCGATCGAATCACGAAGGTTTTCAAGACGTTTAAGCTCGGATGCGGCCCGCTGGGCAAATGTCGATGCGTAGCTGCGTGCGTCCTCGGCGGGTAGTTCGCCAAGTAGGAAGACGCGCAGCAGGTCTGGCCGACGCACCGGCGGGCCATCGCCGGATTCGCCGATCCACCGGACAAGCTCTGCGCGGCCGGCGGGGGTGGCGCGGTACTCCTTGCGGCCACGCGGCCCGACGCCGACAACCTCGATGAGACCTGAATCGGCGAGCTTGTTGAGTTCCCCGTAGAGCTGGCTCTGGGTGGCCGGCCACACGTTGGCCATCGACTCCTCGAACCGTTTGAGTAGGTCGTAACCACTGCCGGGGCGCTGGGCGAGCAGGCCGAGCGCGGCGAATCGAAGGCTCATGAGCGGTATGGTACGCACAATCATCCACTATTGACATGTCACTACTGAAGTGTCACTGTGGGTGGGACTCGATTGGAGGTCTACCCCCATGACCGATACCGCCACAGGCCGGACCGACTCTGAAACGCTCTTCGGTGCAGGTGAATTCTTCCTGTCGGAGAACTACGCCCCGGTGGCTGACGAGCTGACCGAGTTCAATCTGCCTGTGGAAGGCGCGATCCCTACCGATTTGACTGGCTGGTATCTGCGTAACGGGCCGAACCCGCGCAAGCCGACCGAACATTGGTTTCTCGGCGACGGCATGGTCCACGGTGTTCGCATAGAGGGCGGGCGGGCAGCCTGGTACCGCAACCGGTGGGTGCGCACCGACAGTTTCAAGCAGGAATTTCCGCTATACAACGCCGACGGTACCCGCAATCTTCGGGCCAGCGTGGCCAACACCCACATCATCAACCACGCCGGAAAGACGCTCGCGCTGGTCGAGTCCTCACTGCCGTACCAGATCACCAACGACCTCGAGACGGTGGGCGCCTACGATTTCGACGGCAAGCTGGACAATTCGATGACCGCGCATCCGAAGATCTGCCCGACGACCGGTGAAATGCACTTCTTCGGATACGGCAGCATCTTCGCACCACACGTCACCTACCACCGCGCCGACGCCGACGGCCAGCTAGTAGTCAGTAGGCCGCTGGAGGTCAAGGCGCTGACGATGATGCACGATTTTGCGTTGACGGCGAACTACGTGGTGTTCATGGACCTGCCGATCGTGTTCAACCTCGACCTCGCGATGAGTAGCTCTGGCGACATGCCCTACCGCTGGGACGATTCCTACGGTGCCCGCTTGGGTGTGCTGCGCCGTGACGACCCGTACGGCCAGGTGCGCTGGTTCGAGATCGACCCATGCTACGTGTTCCACGTCGCGAACGCCTACGACGACGGCGGTTCGATCATCATCCAGGCCGTCAGGTATCCCGAATTATGGCGGGGCAATGCCGGATTCGATGCCGAGGGGACGATGTGGACGTGGACGGTGGACCTGCAGAACGGCACGGTCTCCGAACGTCAGCTCGATGACCGAATAGTGGAGTTCCCCCGGATCGACGACCGGCTTGCGTCACTTCGTGCGCGCTACTCAGTGTCCGTCGGGGACCACAGTCTGATCCGCCACGACCTCGCCTCCGGCGAGGCCACCGAGCACCGGTTCGACACTGCGGACTCGCAGGGCGTACCAGGGGAGGCGGTCTTCGTGCCATCGGCTTCCGGCCCGGCTGACGAGAGCAGCGGGTGGTATCTCGGCTATGTCTACGACCCCGTCCGTGACGGCAGCGACCTGGTGATCGTCGACGCATCCGATTTCAGCGGACCGCCGGTCGCCAGAATCAAGCTACCGCAGCGCATTCCCTACGGGTTTCACGGGAACTGGATCGCTGACTGACCTTCCCGGAGGTAGTCAACGTTCACGTTGGCGGGGTGAACGCGCCAGGCGGAGACTGCGGTGGACTTGGTGGCGGTGGTAATTCCTGAGGGAGAGGCGGATACGAGTACTGAGGCCCAGCAGCAACCTGCGCGGGCCAAGCAGGTGGCGAACTCGGCAGCTGCAGCCGGGCGAGTTCCCGTCGGTGCCGCTCGGCGAGGACGGCCGCGAGGATCAGCGGTGCAGGCGTGCCGGAGGGCGGGGGAGGCGAGATCCGGGAGACGACCTCGGAGGTAATCCGGTGGGCCATCTGAGCGCGCACCGTAGGATTCAATTGCATTGCACGGGAGAGGAACTGGCGCGCGAGCTCGGCCTGCTCGGGGCCGAGTCCGGACAGCTGAAGCGAGGACGCCCACCACGCGAGCTGCGGAGGCATGGGCGGCGGAGGCGAAAGTCGTGGTGCCCGCTCGGTGATGACCACAGTGCCCGCGAAGACATCGCCGATGCGCTTGCCTTTGGGTGAGATCAGGCTACAGATCACGGCGGGACCGCCGGTCAACATCCAGATCTCGATTACCCCGGACAGGGCGCGAAAGAGTGCCTGGCGGAAGCGCTCCGGGCCTCCGTCGTCGGATACCACGCGCAAACCCATCGCCAACTTGCCCAGTGACCGTCCGCGGGTGGCCATCTCGAAGATGAGCGGATATCCCACCAGTGCCAGGACCGTGAAGATGATCAATACCGCACCTGAGAACGCCGCATCGAACTCAGACAGAGTGGCAGCCCACAGCACGATACCGATGACATAGCAGATGAACACCACGGTGATGTCGATCAGCGCGGCCAATGCCCGAACCGGTACCTGGGCGATCTGGACATCGAGGATCACCGCGTCCCCGGTTACGACGGGCTCTTGCACACCGGCCATCTCCGCCACGCTACTAGGATCGGTCAGGTGGATGTCGACGCGTTCGTGCTGGCGAATCGCCCGACCTGGGATCGTCTCGAGAGGCTGGTCAAGAAACGGCGGAAGCTTACCGGAGCCGAAGTCGACGAACTCGTCGATCTATACCAACGGGTGTCGACCCACCTGTCAATGGTGCGCTCAGTGTCCTCGGATGCGGTGCTGATCGGCAAGCTGTCCGGCCTGGTCGCCCGAGCCCGTTCGGTTGTCACCGGTGCGCACGCGCCGCTGTGGCGTGAGTTCGTCCGCTTCTGGACAGTGTCTTTCCCCGTCGTCGCCTACCGTTCGTGGCGGTGGTGGTTGGGTTCGGCGATCGGATTTTTCTTCGTTGCGGTGTTGATCGCCTGGTGGATCGCCGGCAACCCCGATGTGCAAGCTGCGTTCGGGACTCCCTCGGAAATAGAGGAATTGGTCGACAACGACTTCGCCGCGTACTACAGCGAACATCCGGCGGGGTCGTTCGCGCTGGGGGTGTGGGTCAACAATGCCTGGGTTGCGGCGCAGTGCATCGGTTTCTCGGTGCTGCTCGGCATCCCGATCCCCTACGTCCTGTTCCAGAACGCGGCGAATCTCGGTGCGGTTGCGGGATTGATGTTCGACGCGGGCAAAGGGGATATCTTCCTCGGCCTGATCACGCCGCATGGGTTGATCGAGCTGACGGCCGTGTTCCTGGCGGCCGGGGCAGGGATGCGACTCGGCTGGTCGGTGGTGTCACCGGGTAATCGGCCCCGCGGCCAGGTGCTGGCCGAGCAGGGCCGGGCGGTGGTCGCCGTCGCTATCGGTCTGGTCGCGGTCCTGATGGTGGCCGGGATCATCGAGGCGTTCGTGACGCCCTCGCCGCTTCCGACGTTCGCGCGTATCGCGATCGGGGTAGCAGCCGAGCTTGCTTTCCTCGGTTATGTATTCCACTTCGGCCGCGAGGCATCCAGGGTCGGGGAGACCGGTGACATCGAGGACGCGCCCGACGTCGCGCCGACGGGCTGAAGCCCCGTGGCAACGGGACTGCGCTACAGGCGGCCGGTGGCTTTCATCGCCAGGTAGTGGTCGGCGAGTTCAGGGGCAAGTTCGTCCGGTGGGGCGTCGACGACGTCCACACCGCAGCGCCGCAGCCGGGATGCGACGTCGCGGCGCTCGTTGCGGGCTCGCTCGGCCGCGGCGGCGTCGTACACCGCGACGGCGTCCGCGCGCCCCGCGGCGAGCCTGTCCACCCGCGGGTCAGCGACCGCCGCCAGCAGCACCTTGTGTTTCGCGGTCAACTGCGGCAGCACACTGATCAGGCCCTCGTCGATCGCCGAGGCGTTCAGGTCGGTCAGCAGCACCACCAGCGCACGACGCCGGGCCCGCCGCTGGATCGCGGCCACCAACGCACCCGGATCCGACTCGACCAGCGCCGGCTCCAGCGGGGCCATCGCTTCAACCAGATGAGCGAGCAGTTCGGTGCGCGACGCGTTGAACACTCCCGCGCGCGTGACGCGGTCATGAGCTAGGAAGTCGACGTGATCACCCGCCCGCGCGGCGAGGGCGGCCAGCAGCAGCGCAGCGTCCATCGACCAGTCCAGGCGCGGCCATCCCCCAGGATCTGCCGCGGTCGGGTCGACGCCCACGCGGCCGGCCGATGTCCGGCCGGTATCGAGCACGATCACCACCCGCCGGTCGCGTTCAGGGCGCCAGGTACGCACCACGACGTCGGCGCGCCGGGCCGTGGCCCGCCAGTCGATCGAGCGGACATCGTCGCCCACCACGTACTCACGCAAGGAGTCGAACTCGGTGCCCTGGCCGCGGATCAGCACGGGCGTCGTACCCTCCAGTTCCCGCAGTCTGGCCAGCCGGGAAGGTAGATGCTTGCGCGACAGGAACGGTGGCAGGATGCGGATCCGCCAAGGCACCCGGTGTGAGGCCTGACGCCCGGCTAGACCCAACGGCCCAACGGATCTGGCGGTCACCACGGCTGACTCCTGGTCACCCCGACGCACCGGACGCAACTGCGTGTCGACGGTCGCCCGTTGGCCCGCAGCCAAATTCACCGGATGCATGCGTGGCTCGGCGCGCGCGCTGGGAGCCCACGCGTCACGGATCACGCCGCGAAATCGGGCCCGCCCGCCGTTGACGATCGCCAGCGACGCCGGCACCGGCTGGCCCAGCCGAGCCGAAGTCTGACCGCTGCGCGTCAGCACCAATGCCCGCGGGCGGCCCGCCAGCGCCACATCGACCGCGACCGCAATGACCAGCAGGGTCAGCAGCGCGGCGAAGGCCAGCGCAGGTCGGGCGGAGAATGCGATAGGGAGCGCGCACAGGACTGCGATCAACCCGGTACGTCCGGTGAGAATCACTGTTCGGGACTACCTCGGCACCGGCACCGAAGCGAGAATGCCTTCGATCACACCGTCGGCGGTGGCGCCTTCGAGCTCGGCTTCGGGGCGCAGCGCGACGCGATGACGCAGCGTTGGCCGGGCCATCGCCTTGACGTCGTCCGGGATGACATAGCTGCGCCCGGACAGCCACGCCCACGACCTCGCGGTGGACAGCAGGGCCGTCGCACCGCGCGGTGAGACGCCCAGCTGCAGCGAGGGCGACTGCCGTGTCGCGGCGACGATGTCGACGATGTAACCGAGCACCTCCTCACCGGCGAGCACCTGCCGGACTGCTTCCCGTGCGGCGGCCAACTCCACTGGGCCGGCGACGGGCCGCACGCCGGAGAGATCCCGCGGGTCGAACCCACGGGCGTGCCGGTCGAGGATGGCGATTTCCTGGTCGCGCGGCGGTAGCGGAACGTTGAGCTTCAGCAGGAACCGGTCCAGTTGAGCCTCCGGCAACTGGTAGGTGCCCTCGTACTCGATGGGATTCTGGGTGGCTGCGACGATGAACGGGTCAGGCAGCGCGCGGGGCTGTCCGTCGACGCTGACCTGCCGCTCCTCCATCGCCTCCAGCAGCGCTGCTTGCGTTTTAGGCGGCGTGCGGTTGATCTCGTCGGCCAGCAGCAGGTTGGTGAAGACCGGGCCCGCTCGGAACTCGAACTCCGCTGTTCGCGCGTCGTAGACGAGCGAACCGGTGACGTCGCCCGGCATCAAGTCGGGGGTGAACTGGACCCGCTTGAAGTCCAGCTGCAACGCTGCGGCGAGGGTGCGTACCAGCAGGGTTTTCGCGACGCCGGGCACTCCCTCCAGCAGCACGTGCCCGCGGCACAGCAGCGCGATCACCAGGCCGCTGACCACGGCGTCCTGGCCGACGACGACCTTGGCGATCTCAACGCGAAGGGCCATCAATGCGGCGCGGGCGCCGTCCTGTTGGTTGGGGTGTGTCACGACTGTGCGACCAGCCTTTCCATGTTGTCGAGTTCGCGTGCGAGGTTGACCAGGTCGGCGTCGGTGGTCGGCGCTGGTCCGTGCAGCGTCTGGGTGACCGCTAGTGGGTGCAGACCGCTGCGAGCGGCGACCGCCGCAGCCACGGTGGGCTGGTCGGCCGCCGCGTTCAGACCCAGGCGCGGCAGCAGGCGCTGCAGTGTCGACGTCCGCAGTGCTTCGGCGGCCCGGTCTCGAGCTCGTCGCGAGCGGTACAGCCGTCCGCGGCCCTCGACCGTCTCCGATGCACGTACCACCACTGGCAGCCGCTCGGCGACCAACGGTCCGACCCTGCGCCCCTTCCACAGTGCCAGCAGTAGTACGGCGAGTGCGAGCTGGAACACCACCCAGGTGACCTGCTCGGGGATGAGGTCTGAGATGGATGCGCCGCCGCCGGAGTCGGGGCCCTCGCGGTGTTGCGGCGCGTACCACACCACGCGGGGGTGCGTGCCGGCGAGGTTCATCGCGAGCGCGGCGTTGCCCTCGTCGAGAAGACCCTCGTTCATCATGAAGAAGGGACTGCCGACGGTCGTCACCGTGCGCCCATCGTCGGTGTACCGCGCCAGAACACCGGCGTAGCAGCGGGTTACCGACGTCGTTCCGGAAGCCTCGTAGGCATCGGCCGGGCCGAATTGCACGGTGCCGGCCTGTGTCGCCGCGCGCAGGTCGCAATCTGGTGCTATGCCACCGAAACCCGTCGACTCCGCTCGGCGAATGCCGGGCGCCAGGCGCTCACGAGTGCGCGCTACCGGCTCGACCAGCAGGCGATCACCGGGGGCATCCGCCAGTCGGCTCAGTAGTTCGTCCCCGAACAGGTGGGCGGTCTGCGCCACCACCAAGAGGCTGCCGGGCTGCGCTTCGCGTTCCACGTCGGCGATGGTTTCGGCCTCGATGACCGTGACGTCGTTGTCCCGCAGCAGGGTGACCAGGGCGCGTGCCCCCTCCGGTGACGTCGAGGTCGCTTCCAGCTTGCCGCCCGGTTGTGGTGCGGAAAGGTAGGTGCTGAGCGCAGCCACACCGACGATGACGACGAGCGCGAACAGCACCCAGCGCAATCCGTGCAAGCGCTGGCCGATGGTCGAACCGACAGCCGTCGTTTCGGAGGTCGGTGAGGTCGGTGAGGTCGGTGAGGTCATCGCACTTCGGTCCAGGTCTGGAGTTCCTGGCGTACCGGCGACTGGTCGGGTTCCCGCGATATGGAGCTGCTCAACTTGTCGTCTAGCGAGGCGACGATCCGGTACTGCGATTCCAGCCCGGGGCGCTCACCGTAGGTTACGTCGTTGAATGCCTCTGCTGCCGAGGCTAGTTCGTCGGCCACGCCGGGCAGTGCGCGTCCGGCCGTTCGGGCCAATTCGGTCGCCGTCCGTCCCGCAACCGGCTCGAGCACGCCACTTTCTTCGAGCTGTCGTGCGACGGCCCGGAGCCGGTGTCGGATTGCGGGCGCCCAATCTCCGGACGCCGCGTAGCGTTCGGCGGTGGCGCGGTGTTCGGCCGCACTGAGTTGGTGATCGCCAAACAGAGTGCTCGTTTGGCCGCTGCTGGACCGCATGGCGCGCCGCGCGATGCGGACCGCGACCACCACAGCGACGGCGAGCAGGATCAGCAGCACCGAAATGGTGAACCAGCCGCCGGGTACCGACGCGCCGTTGGCAGCCAGCCGATAGAGCAATTCGTCGAGCCAGTCGAGGATCATCTCGGTCAGCGACGGCCGTGGGTAGATCGGTTTCGCCAGCTCGCGCTGGGCTGCGTCATGGGCCGCATCGCGGTCGATGTCGATCGTTGGCATGTCAGCTCTGGCGAGTCAGCCAAAGGTCGTCGGTCGAGCCCGATGGCGCTGCCGGTCCGGCTGCGGCCCCCGTCTGCAGGACGAGATCGAACGCCTCGGACCTGATTCGGCGGTCGGTGTACTGCAGTACGACGACTCCCGCGCTGAACGGGCCGGTGATGACCTGGCCGATGGCGCCACCGACAGCGAACAGCACGAGGGCGACCATCGCCGCGGCGTTGGACCCCGATACAGCAAGTGTGATCTGACCGCTGAGGCTGAACGGGATCCCTACCGCCGCGGCCACCAGGTTTGCCGCCAGCATCGCCAGTAGCCGGATCCCGAGCACCCGCCAGAAGTCTCCCTTGATCAGGGTGAACGACCGCTTGATGGACGAGATGATGTCGCGGCGCTCCAGCACAATGGCCGCCGGTACGAACGTCAGCATCGTGCCCAGGTAGATCAGCGCCGCAATGAGCCCGATCACCAGGGGAGCGCCGGCCAGGAAGGCCATCGCCCCGCCGGCGGCAGCCGCGATGGCCACGATGATCGCAATCACCACCGCGATCAATACCGCCGCCCCGGCAACCTCGAGAACGGTGAACCCGACCAGCGCCCACAATCGTGGGCGAAACCGGCGCCAGGCCTCACCGATCGTGATTCCGGCCCCGAATACCCCACGACCGATGACGACAGTCAGCAAGCCGCTGAGCAGGATCGCCGACATGAACGCCGCCACGGCCGTCGTGATACCCGATGCTGCCCAGCTGACCACCATCTCGGCGGTGGGCTCGTCGCTGTCCATGGCTTGCGCCAGTTGCCCAGTGAGGGTGAACGGCAAGAGGGACACTATCAGCGTCAGGAGCTGCGTGGCGACCACAACTATGGTCGTAAGGCCAAGTGTAGCTTTGGGATTCGCCCGGATATAGGCGACTGCCCCGTTGAACATGTCGGAGAGGCTGAGTGGGCGCAGCGGGACGATGCCGGGTTTGATCGCCGGCGGTGTGTGATAGCCCGGCGGTGGGTAACCGGGTGCGGTGGCGTACCGGGGTGGATAGCCGGGAGGTGGCGGGTATCCCGGCGGGCCGAAGCCGCCACCGTGGTAGGTCATGAGCAAACTGTATCTTCACCCAATTATCGCGCGCCGAATCTGAGCTTGTGCGCGAACTTTCGGCTGGTAATCGAGTAGAAGCTCAGTTTCGACGGCTGAAGATACAGTTTGGGCATGACCGAGATCACGGTGCGCGGTTGCTACTCGATGTCTCGATCACCGGAGCGGGCGTGCGTGCATGCCTCGATCAGCTATGAAGGTCCGGCGATGGAACCGGTATACGAGCGGGTGGCCGGGGACTTGGAAACCCTCAAAGCATCCATCTCGCCGATCTTGGACCCCGACAGCGGCGCGATTACCCGCTGGTCGTCTGACCAGCTGCGTACCTGGTCGAATCGGCCGCGGAACAACGACGGCAGCCAGCTACCGCTGGTTCACCACGCCAGTCTCGGGGTGAAGGTGGAGTTCGGCGACTTCAGCGCACTTTCGGCATGGATAGGCGCCCAGGTGGCGGCCATCGAGGGGTTCGCGGTGTCGACGATCGAATGGACGCTGATCCCGACACACCGAGAGGAACTCCAGCGTGAGGCCAGAAACCGCGCAGTGCAGGATGCGGTGACGCGGGCACAGCAGTACGCCGACTCACTGAACCTCGGCCCGATCCGGCCGGTCGCCGTCGCCGACGCCGGAATGCTCACAGGCATTTCGAGTTCGGCCGATGCGCCCCAGGTCAGACAAGTTCGCGCCGCGGCCGCAGTGGCCGGTAGTGGTCCGGACATGGAGCTGCTGCCGAAAGATATCGAGTTGTCGGTGGCGGTAGACGCCCGCTTTACGGCGGGGGAGTAGCCGTATCGCGGGTGCCCCTCATCCGGCCGCGTATTCTCTGTCCGGCGCGCCGATCGACAGTCGGGCGGGGTGCCCAGAGGGGAGCACAATGATCTGGCTGTATCTGGCCGGCGCGGTCCTGTGCGAGGTGGCGGCCACGCTGTCCCTCAAGGGATCGGCGACTATGCCCGCGTTGTACGCCGTGGTGGTCCTCGGATATCTGGCGGCCTTCGCCTTGCTGGCCGCGGTCCTCAAACGAGGGATGGCGCTCGGCGTGGCGTACGGAGTTTGGGCTGCGGCAGGCGTCGCACTGACGGCCTGTCTGGCAGCGCTGTTGTTCGGCGAAGCGTTCACCATCGCGATGGTCTTGGGTCTGGCCTGCATCGCCGCCGGCGTGCTGCTCGTCGAAACCGGTTCTCGCCATGACGGGCCCGTGATTGATACGTCGTCGGCAGGCAGATAGCAGCATGCAGTATCTGCTCTTACTCGGCGCGATCGTTTTTGAAGTCATCGGCACGCTTTCGCTACGGGTCGCCGCGAGCGGACGCAATGTCTTCTACGCGGTCGTGGTGCTCAGCTACGGGCTGGCTTTCACGATGCTTCTCGGTTCACTTCGCCTGGGCATGCCACTGGGCGCCGCGTATGGGATCTGGGCCGCGGCCGGGGTCGCGCTCACCGCCGTCGCGTCCTGCTATCTGTTTGGTGAGCCGCTGACCCGCAAGATGGTCGGTGGAATCGGACTGATCATGGTCGGCGTCATGCTCATCGAACTCGGGGCCGGGCACTGAGGGCTGATCGGTGGGCTCACTCTGGCCGGCTCTTGCACCGCGCCAGCCGGGTGCCGGCCCCATCATTGGGGGAGTGGCATGCCCCACAGGCTGGGTCGTCGTCACCCCTACGGTGGAGTTGTGCGCTGGATCATCGACGGCATGAATGTGATCGGAACCCGCCCAGACGGTTGGTGGCGGGACCGCCGGGGAGCGATGGCTGCACTGGTGGACAAGCTCGAGCACTGGGTGGAAGCCACCAGCGGTGAGAGCGGGTCAGCCGATGTGACGGTTGTCTTCGAGCAGCCGCCGAAACCGCCCATCCAGTCAGCGGCGGTCACGGTCGCGTATGCGCCCAGAGCGGCTGCCAACTCCGCCGACGACGAGATAGTCCGGTTGGTACAGGCCGACGATCGACCGCAGGACATCAGGGTCGCAACGTCGGATATCGCGCTGTCCGAACGGATTCAGGCAGCGGGTGCGTCCGTGTACCCGGCGGCGACTTTCCGCAACGTCGTCGACCCGTTCTAGCCGGCCTCAGCCCCGTGGCGCCTGACCGCGCCCCAGCGGCCCAGGCGGGTGTTGCCCTGCTTGACCCGTATCCGGCATCGTTTCGGTATGCCCGG
>CAZCHU010000110.1:0-11414 GCA_964498215.1 uncultured Mycobacterium sp.
CGGTTTGCAAGATCAAACCTGGTTGGGAAGTCTCCGCAAAAGCGGGGGAACCTCAGCTCGATGAACTGTTGATCCGGCTCACGGCGGGTTCGGGGATGTGGTCGCAGCTTCGCGGCAACGCGGTAGTGGGAATCGCCGGCCGTGAGCCGGAGATTGTTCCGGGCCGAACCCCGGTGAGTGTGTACGGACAGCCCGCCGATCACGATCGGGCCGGGGTCCGCGACATGGCACCCACAGCGAGGAAGAGTCCTAAACCCGTGCCGCAGTAGACTGAGCAACGCCGATCAGCGTGGCCCGACTACAGTCCCCCGACGCCGCTCGTCGACCGACCAGGCGCCAGCACCCATAGCGGCGATCAGCAGAAACGCAAAGCAGTAGAGGATCGCCATCTCGCCGCCGTTGCCGCCGTGGGAGAACGGCCAGAAACTGGCGGGTTCGCCGCCGAACCAACCCGAGTGCTGCCAGAAGTAGGCCACCGCCATCTGGCCGGAGGCGATGAACGCCGCAATGCGGGTGAAGAGTCCCACGGTGATCAGCGCGCCGGCGACCAGTTCGATCAGCCCGGCCCACCAGGCGGGCCAAGCACCCACCGGGACCGCTTCACCGAGCGGCCAGCCGAACACCTTCATGGTGCCGTGCAGGGTGAAGAGCAGACCGAAGACGATGCGAAAGATGCTCAGGACGGGAGAAGCGAAGGCAGCCATGCGCGCGTCGATTTTCTGTGTCATGGCCAAACGATACCCGCGTGGGGCCCAGCGATCAGGGCGTAGTTGGCCACCTTTGTCTGTGACCAACTACGCCGAAATCACGACTTACACGTCGTAGTAGAGCGAGAACTCGTACGGGTGGGGACGGATCTGGATCGGCATGATCTCGTTTTCCCGCTTGTAGCTGATCCACGTTTCGATGAGGTCGGTGGTGAACACGCCACCCTCGGTGAGGTACTCGTGATCTTCCTCGAGCTTGTCGATGACCGCGGCCAGCGAGGTCGGCGCCTGCGGGATGCTGGCGGCCTCCTCCGGGGGGAGCTCATAGAGGTCCTTGTCGACCGGGGCGAGCGGCTCAATCTTCTTCTTGATGCCGTCGATGCCGGCCATCAGCATCGCCGCGAACGCCAGGTACGGATTGCCCGAGCTGTCGGGGCAGCGGAACTCGAGGCGCTTGGCCTTCGGGTTGTTGCCGGTGATCGGGATACGAACGCATGCGCTGCGATTCCGCTGGCTGTACACCAGGTTGATCGGGGCTTCATAACCCGGAACCAGGCGCTTGTAGGAGTTCACCGTCGGGTTGGTGAACGCCAGCAGCGACGGCGCGTGGTGCAGGATGCCACCGATGTAGTGACGCGCCATGTCTGACAGACCGGCGTAGCCCGACTCGTCATGGAACAGCGGCTTGCCGTCCTTCCACAGCGATTGGTGCGCGTGCATGCCGGAGCCGTTGTCGCCGAACAACGGCTTAGGCATGAAGGTGACGGTCTTGCCGTTGGCCCACGCCGTGTTCTTGATGATGTATTTGAACAGCAACACATCGTCGGCCGCATGCAGCAGAGTGTTGAATTTGTAGTTGATTTCAGCCTGACCTGCTGTACCGACCTCGTGGTGACCGCGCTCGAGGGTGAATCCGGCGTTCTGCAGATTGGTCGACATCTCGTCGCGGAGGTCGACGTAGTGGTCGTAGGGAGCCACCGGGAAGTATCCGCCCTTGGGACGGACCTTGTATCCGAGGTTGGGGGAGCCGTCGGCCTCGAAGGGCTCACCGGTGTTCCACCAGCCCGATTCGGAGTCGACCTCGTAGAAGGTGCCGTTGATCTTCGAGTCGAAGGACACGGAGTCGAAGATGTAGAACTCGGCCTCGGCGCCGAAGAAGCAGGTATCGGCGATGCCCGTGCTGGCCAGGTAGTTCTCCGCCTTGCGGGCGACGTTGCGCGGGTCGCGCGAGTAGGCCTCCCGGGTGAACGGATCATGCACGAAGAAGTTGAGGTTCAGCGTCTTGGCAGCGCGGAACGGGTCGATGCGCGCCGTCGCCGGATCGGGCAGCAACATCATGTCCGACTCATGGATGGATTGGAATCCACGCACCGATGAACCGTCGAATGCGAGGCCGTCTTCGAACACGCTCTTGTCGAACGCCGAAGCGGGGATCGAGAAGTGCTGGACGACGCCAGGCAGGTCGCAGAATCGAATG
This sequence comes from uncultured Mycobacterium sp., assembly GCA_964498215.1. Taxonomy (GTDB): domain Bacteria; phylum Actinomycetota; class Actinomycetes; order Mycobacteriales; family Mycobacteriaceae; genus Mycobacterium. Next base: position 2,185 of record CAZCHU010000110.1, read on the forward strand.
TCGATGTACTCGACCTTCTCGTCCTGGATCTGCTTGATGATGTCGTCGGCAGTCTTTTCAGCCACTGATTGGTCTCCTTATTCGTGGTAGGCCTGCGTTGACGCTATGGACACCATGTTGCACGGTCGTCAACCGTATGTTGCGGCGACGTTACGCGTGGGTGGCCGCCGTATTCCCGCCAGTCCTCTCCCGAAGCCACGGATATAGCCTTGTGGGATGGCCCGCACCCCTGACTCTGGACTGGGGTCGTGGCTCTCCGGTCCGGACCCGTCGGAATCCGGTGACCGCGAACCACGCTCCAGCGGCTACCCGGGCGAACGGCTCGGACTCCCGCCCAGCGGGTCAGGCTCGATCGCCCGCTTCGGCCGCCGCATCGCGGCTCTATCTGTCGACTGGCTGCTTTCCTACGGTCTGGCGGCGTTGGCGATGACGTTGGGGCTGGTGAGTCTGACCTCATTGTCGACCGCGGTTCTGATCATCTGGTTGGTGCTCGGCGTCGTCTCGGTGCGGCTGTTCGGTTTCACCCCGGGTCAGCTGGTTCTGGATATCAAGGTGACGTCGGTGGACAACCGCGCGCACGTGGGTGTGGGCCGGGCGCTGGTGCGCGGCTTGCTGATCATGCTCGTCATCCCCGCCTTGTTCACCGACTCAGACCTTCGCGGACTGCAGGACCTGGCGACCAAGACCGCCGTCGTCCGGCGCTAGCCCGTTCATCCGCGGTGGCGAATCTCGCCGTTCATCATCGTCATCGTCACGGTTGCACGGTGGATATCGTGGGGGTCGATTTCGAAGATGTTCTTGTCGAGCACGATCAAGTCCGCGAGTTTTCCGACCTCCACCGACCCCACCAGGGCCTCCAGGCGCATCTGGTAGGCCGCGCCGAGCGTGTTGGCGTGTACCGCTTCCGCGACCGATAGGCGCTGATCGGCCGGGGCCAGTACCGCGGCGTCCGGGTCGCCGATCAGCTGGCGGGTCACGCCGATCTGGATGGATTCCAGCGGCTTGTAGGTGGAGTAGTACCCGGCTGCCGGCCAGTCGGTGCCCAGCGAGATGCATCCACCGGACCTGAGCACGCTTTGCGGCCGGTAGAACAGTTCCTGCCGCGGCGGTCCATAGCGCGCAGCCATGTTCTCGAGGGTGGAGGGATCGGCGGACAGCCAGTTCGCCGAGAACTGCGCGACGACCCCGAGGTCGCCGAAGCGCTCGCTGTCGGGGTCCTCGACGTAGACGAGGTGAGCCACGGTGTGCCGCCGGTCCCGGGCAGGGTTGGTAGCCATCGCCTGCTCAATGGAATCCAGCGCGGTGCGTGTCGTCCGTTCGCCGCAGGCATGAATGTGCACGTCGAATCCCGCGGCGTCGACGTCTCCGACGAGCCGCCGCCATTGGCCCTCGGTGAACGGGGATGCGCCGATCGAGTCCGGGTTGTCGGCATAGGGCTCGATGAGCCAAGCGGTGTAGCCCTCCGGGGTACCGTCGCCGATGATCTTGACGCAGCCCACCTGAACCAGATCGGTCGACACCTGCTCACGAATGTCGACGAGCCTGGCAACGGCGTCCTCGACGGGCGGTGAAGCCACGATGTAGGAGGCGACGACTCGAAACGGTAGGACGCCCTTCGTCTCGAGGTCGGTGTAGAGCCTGATCAGTGTCTCCTGGTCCGCACCGATGGGCGGCACCCCGGCGTCGAAGAGCGAGGTGATCCCGGCGGCGGAAGCCTGCGGTAGCCACGACTCCAGCAGCGTCCCCATCGACGCCGCGGAGATCGGCTCGATGGCGTTGACCATGCCGAGGACCGCCTCCACCTCGAGCACGTAGCCGGTCGGGTCGCCGTTGCTGTCCCTGGCGTAGTAGCTGAAGCCCGGGACTGGGTCCGTCGTCTCGCGGCTGATCCCGGCGACCTCGAGCGCCTTGCTGTTGGCCCATAGGCTGTGTCCGTCGATTGCGAAGAAAAAACCGGGCCGGTCCGGCAGCACCTGGTCGAGGTCGGTACGGGTGGGTCCGTCAGGGCCGAACATGTCTACCCGCCAGCCGAAACCACGCACCGGTCCGGTCGGGTTGTCCCTCGCATATGTCGCGATGGCGGCCAGCGCGTCGTCTCCCGTTGGTACTTGCAGGTCGACCCCGGAGGCGAGGAACGCGCCGAGGAAAGGGTGAATGTGGCCCTCGACGAAGCCCGGCATGAGTAGCCGGCCGTTGAGGTCGATGACCTGCGTCTCGGGACCGACCCGGGCCATCGCACCCGCTTCGTCACCCACATAGCTGATCGCGTTGCCGGTCACCGCGATGGCGTCCGCCCACGGGGCTGACCCGGCGACGGTATAGATGGGCCCGTTGCGGAACACGAAGTCGGCAGGGTCTGCCGGCGCCCCGGTGTCTTCGATCAGCAAGAACGCGCCCGCCGTTACTTGCGCCGCACAGTGCGCTGTACCCCGCGCATCTTGGCGGCTGCGGGTAGGGGGCCCTTCGGCATTGCCGCCGGGCCGACCTTGGTGCCCAACGCTGCCAGCCGCGACTCGAGTGAATCCATCTGCTTGACGGTGATGTTGGCCGGCAGCCTGGTCAGATGCCGTTCGAGCTTGGCCAGCGGTATCTCGTCCTCGCCGTTGCCGATCACGATGTTGTAGATCGGTACATCGCCGACCAGGCGGGCGGTGCGCTTCTTCTCCTGCGCTAGCAGCGGCTTTACCCGTCCCGGCGAACCCTCGCCCACGAAGATCACGCCCGGACGTCCGATCACCCGGTGAACGGCGTCGAAATGACCGGTGGCTGCGACCCCGGGAGTCACCCGCCACTTGCCGCGCAGGTTCTCCAGCGCCCAGGCGGCCGCCCCGGTCTGCCCCTCAGCCTTGCGATATACCGACTTCTGTGCCCGACGGCCGAAGATGATGAACGCCACCAGCCCGCCCAGCACCACGCCGAGCGGAATCATCATGTACATCGTGAAGCCGCCGGCATAGATTCCAGCGGCCACCGACGCGGCCACGATCAGCACAAACGCGCCGATCATGTAGGGGAGTAGGCGCTTGTCCTCTTTACGTTGGAGCTGGAACGCCTGCCACAGCTGGCTGCGGCGCTGCTTGGAAGCCGCCTTGCGCTTGGCCTTCGCTTCAGACTTCGCTGCCTTGACTTCCGCAGGATTGCGCGATTTCGCCATTGGTTCAGGATACGGAGTCTGATGTCGCCGCCGGGGCGGCTCCGGCGTCTGATGTCGCCGCCGGGGCGGCTCCGGCGCTTCGAGAAGCGATTGTCTGGGCGTACAACCTGCCGGCCCGGTAGGAGGAGCGGACCAACGGCCCGGCCAACACGCCCGCGAAGCCCAGTCCGGTCGCGTACCGCTCGTGCTCCACGAACTCGTCGGGATGGACCCACCGCTCGACGGGGTGGTGGCGCTCGGACGGGCGCAGGTACTGCGTAATGGTGACGATGTCGCAACCGGCGTCATGCAGATCCCGCAACGCGGCGCGCACCTCCTGCGGGGTTTCGCCCATGCCGAGGATGAGGTTGCTCTTGGTCACCAAACCAAAATCCCGCGCCATGGTGATCACCGAGAGGCTCCGCTCGTAGCGGAACCCCGGCCGAATCCGTTTGAAGATGCGCGGCACCGTCTCGACATTGTGCGCCAAGACTTCCGGTCGCGACTCGAAGACCTGATGGAGCAGTGCGGAGTCGGCGTTGAAATCGGGAATCAACAACTCCACGCCGGTGTTCGGGTTGAGCGCCTTGATCTGACGGACGGTCTCGGCGTACAACCACGCTCCGCCGTCAGCCTGATCATCGCGGGCCACACCGGTGACTGTGGAGTAGCGCAGTCCCATCGCCTGCACACTCTCGGCCACCCGCCGCGGTTCGTCGCGATCCAGATCGGCCGGCTTACCGGTGTCGATCTGGCAGAAGTCGCAGCGCCGGGTGCATTGCTCGCCACCGATCAGGAACGTGGCTTCTCGGTCCTCCCAGCACTCGAAGATGTTGGGACACCCGGCCTCCTCGCACACCGTATGCAGACCTTCGCGACGCACCAGGGACTTCAGTTCGGTGTACTCGGGCCCCATCTTGGCTCGAGTCTTGATCCACGGCGGCTTGCGCTCGATCGGCGTCTGCGCGTTACGAACTTCGAGTCGCAGCAGCTTGCGGTTACCGGGATCGACACTCACTGGGTCGATCCTACTGCCTCAGCTGCTACGTCGGCCGTGCCTATCGGGGCGTCGCTGATAGGGACGTCGCCTGGACAGGGACGCTGCGCAGCCGTCCGTCGAGGGCGTCACACGCTGCGGCAGCGACTTGGTCGGCCACGTCCTCGACACCTACCCTGCGGCCCAGTTCGGCGGTCAGCGATGTCACTCCGGCGTCGGCGATCCCGCAGGGCACTATGGAGCGGAAAGCTTCGAGGTCGCAGTCGCAGTTCAAGGCGAAGCCGTGCAGCGTTGTGGAGCGGGCGACCCGGACGCCGATCGCGGCGACCTTGCGTGCCGGCCGGTCTGCATCGCCGGGGACCCATACCCCCGACCGGCCCTCCACCCGACCCGCCGCAAGGCCCAGGCTGGTACACACCGCTATTAATGAGTCTTCAAGTCGCCGAACGAACTTCACGACATCGAGGGGCTCGGCAAGGCCGATGATCGGGTATCCAACCAGTTGCCCTGGACCGTGCCAGGTGATCTTGCCGCCGCGGTCTGTGTCGATGACCGGTGTGCCATCCAGCGGACGCTCGTGCGCCAGGGTGCGTCGACCCGCGGTGTACACCGGCGGATGCTGGAGCAGTAGAAGGGTGTCGGGCCCGCCCGCGGCGCGGGCGGCCGCCAGTTCACGCTGCAGATCCCAGGCGGCCTGGTAATCGATGACGTCCAGGCGCCGCACCTGGACGGGCTCGCTGCCCGACCGGATTGATGCCGCCATGCTGGTCTCCGGCCCGATCATTCCCCGGCGCGGGCGGTGGCGAACGCCAGGGCCTCGCCGATGGTGTTGTGGTGGAACTGGAAACCGGCGCGCTCCAATTCCGCGGGAATCGCACGTTGCCCGCCCAACAGGCCCTCATCGGCGAACTCGCCGAGCGCCGCACGAAGCGCGAAACCGGGAACCATCAAGGGGGTGGGGCGGTTCACGGTACGCCCGAAGGCGGTGGTGAACTCGGCGTTGGTGACCGGTGCGGGCCCGGTGAAGTTAACCGGCCCGGCCAGTTCATCGGTGGTGATCGCGAACAGCAATGCGCGTACCTGGTCCTCGAGGCTGATCCAGGGCAGGTACTGGCGGCCGTCGCCCAGCCGCGCGCCCAGGCCCAGAGAGAACAGCGGTTTGAGCCGGCTCAGCATGCCGCCCGAGCGCGCCATCACCAGACCGGTACGGGTCAACACCACCCGCAGGCCGGCGCGGCTCGCCCCAATCGTTGCAGCCTCCCAGTCCACCGCAAGCCTGGCGAGGAAGTTGTGCCCTGCCGGGGCGGTCTCGTCGACCGAATGGCTGCCGGTGTCGCCGTAGTAACCCACCGCGCTCGCGTTGATCAGGACGGGGACGCCGGCCTCGACAGCTGCGTTGGACAGCACCTCGGTGGGTTCGATACGGCTGTCGCGCAGGCTCTGCTTGAACGCACCCGACCAGCGTTTCTCGCCGACGTTGACACCGCACAGATTAACCACGGCGGCCGCCCCGTGCAGTGCGCCGGCATCGAATTCACCCCTGTCGGGATCCCAGTACACCTCATCGGCGCTCGACGGTGCCCGGCGCACGATGCGAAGCACCCGGTGTCCGGCGGTGCGCAATGCAGAAACCAGCGCCGTACCGATCAGACCGGAAGATCCCGCGACAGCGACAACCGGATCCGGTGGCATCGACATAGACGGCTACAGACCCAGATCCGCCTCGAAGGCGCCTTCTTCGAGACGCCGCTTGATCGTCGTGACAAAGCGCCCCGCGTCGGCGCCGTCGATCAGTCGGTGGTCATAGGTCAACGGCAGGTAACACACCGACCGCACGCCGATCGACTCGTTGCCGAAGTCGTCCACGATCACCCGCGGTCGCTTGACGATCGCACCGGTACCCAGCATTGCCGCCTGCGGCGGAACCAGAATCGGGGTGTCGAACAGCGCCCCCTGGCTACCGATGTTAGTGATGGTGAACGTGCCGCCGGACAATTCATCCGGCTTGAGGTCACCGGAGCGGGCCCGGGCCGCGATATCGGCGATCGCCCTGGCCAGCCCGCCCAGTGATAGGTCACCGGCGTTCTTGACCACCGGCGATAGCAGGCCTTGGTCGGTGTCGACCGCGAAACCGAGATGCTCGGCGTCGTAGTAGGTGATCTCCTTGGCGTCCTCGTTGTAGCTCGCGTTGACGTTCGGATGGATCTTCAATGCGTCGATCACGGCCTTGGCGATGAAGGGAAGGTAGGTCAGGTTGACCCCCTCGCGTTCGGCGAACTTCGCCTTCGCCTTCGCCCGCAGGGACACGATTTTCGTCATGTCGACTTCGTGGGTCTGCGTCAATTGGGCTGTCGCCTGCAGCGATTCGCGCGTCTTCTTCGCCGTGATTTGACGGATCCGGTTGGCCTTCTGCGTGGTCCCCCGCAGATGAGCCAACGCGGCCTCGGGGGCCGGAGCCGTCGGCGACACCTTGGCGGGCGCTTCGGCAGCGGGCGCTGTTCCGGCAGTGTCTTTCGCGGCGTCTTTCTGGCTGGCCGCTGCGAGCACATCCTGCTTGCGGATGCGCCCACCGACACCGGTGCCCTTGACCGATGCGAGATCCACGCCGTGCTCGGCGGCCAGCTTGCGGACCAGCGGTGTGACGTACGGAGCGCCGTCACCGGATGGCGCTGGTGCCGTGGCGGCGGCAGGCTTGGGTTCGGGCTTGGCTTCCCGGACCGGCTCTGCCTTGGGCTCAGGTGCCGGCTCGCGCTTTGGCTCGGGTTTGGGTTCGGGCTCTGGTTCGGGCTCGGGTTCTGGCTCGGCGGCGCTGGAGGAATCCGCGTCGCCGATCTTGGCCAGTTCGCCACCCACCTCGACGGTGTCGTCCTCTTCGGCGGTGATGGACAGCAACGTGCCGGCAACCGGTGACGGGATCTCGGTGTCGACCTTGTCGGTTGACACCTCGACCAACGGCTCGTCGACAGCGACGTTGTCGCCCACGTTCTTCAGCCAGCGGGTCACAGTGCCCTCGGTGACGGACTCGCCCAATTCGGGCATCAGCACCGGAGTCGAGGCACCTGAGGAACCTGACTTCTTGGGGGCCGGCTTCGGCTCGGGTTCAGCCGCCGGCTCAGCGTGGGCTTCTGGCTCGGGCTCGGGCTCGGGCTCCTCGGCAGCGGTCTCGCCGCTGCTGGCCCCGGCGGCGCCGTTGTCGGCGGCGTCGGCGGCGTCACCGATCACCGCCAACTCGCCGCCTACCTCCACGGTGTCGTCCTCTTGGGCGACGATCTTCGTCAACACGCCCGAGGCCGGCGAGGGGATCTCGGTGTCCACCTTGTCGGTCGAGACCTCCAGTAAGGGCTCGTCCTCCTCGACCGTGTCGCCCTCTTGCTTGAGCCAGCGGGTGACTGTCCCCTCGGTTACGCTCTCGCCGAGTGCGGGCATCTGGACGGAGATGGCCATATGTCGTGGCTCCCTTGCACGGTCAGTCGCAGGTGGTTGGAGTGTCGCTGACCATCCTGTCACGACTGCCGTTCCGTTTCGTCCTAGACGGGGGTACTTGTCGCTCTGGCACTATCGAAAAGAAGGCAAACGGCCAGTGAGCGCCATGATGGCCGGGAAGGAGCAAGCCCACGTGGGACTGTTCGACAAGCTTCGGCGTCGGCGCCGCGTCGGCGGCACTGCAACCAGCGACCCGGCAGCCGACCTCCGCTACCTGCGGCAATGGGTCAACGAGCACAACGGTGTAGAGGCTTTCGTCGAGCCGCAGACGACCGTCACCGAGGTGACAGTTGTTTTGGTGGCCGCTGACGGCGAATGGACACGGCGTCGGGCAGGAGGGGACGCCGGGGCCCGTCGCCTGTCCGACCGTCTCAAGATCCCGGTGTACGACGTCCAGAAGGTGGGTTATCCGCAGCGCATGCGCGACTACGACGCGCGCCAGAAGATCCAGCGGAAACGTGCCCAGCGTCAGGAGTTGGACGACCGGTAGTCAGCCGTTCTCGCTGATGTCTTCGAGCACCGCGAACATGGTGCGGGTCGGCACACCGGTGCCCCCCTTGGGGGTGTACCCCCACGGTGCGGTCGAGTTGTACGCCGGGGCCGCGATGTCGACATGCACCCACTGCACACCATCGGCGACGAATTCCCGCAGGTAGGTGCCGGCAACCAGCATCCCGGCGAAGCGAGACCCGCTGACATTGGCCAGATCGGCGACCGTCGACTTGAGGTCGTCTTTCAACTCGTCGGGAAGCGGCATGGCCCAGGCGTTCTCGCCGACTCCCTGGGAAATCTCGGCGACGCGGTCGCGGAACGCCTCACTACCCATCACGCCGGGGGTGCGAGCACCGAGTGCCACGGTCTGAGCACCCGTCAGCGTCGACGTCTCGATCAGGTAGTCGGGTGCGTCTTCACAGGCCCGCACGATCGCATCGGCCAGGATCAGTCGCCCCTCAGCATCGGTGTTGAGCACCTCGACGGTGATTCCCCCGTACTGGGTCAACACGTCGCCGGGCCGTTGCGCGGTGGACGACGGCATGTTCTCCGCCATCGGCACAGTCGCGATGACGTCGATGGGCAACTGCTGTCTGGCGGCCAGCACGACCGTTGCGATGACGGCTGCGGCGCCGCCCATGTCCGAGGTCATGTGATGCATGTTTGCCGCAGGTTTTATCGAGATACCGCCGGTGTCGAATGTGATGCCCTTGCCGACCAGGGCCACCTTTTTTGAGTTCTCGCTGTTCTTGGCGCCCTGGTGCGTCAGCCGTACCAGCCGAGGCGGACGTGATGATCCCTTGCCCACGCCGATGATTCCGCCGTACCCGTCGGCGGCGAGGGCCTTATCGTCGATCACCTCCACCGACAGGCCGGCTGCTTCGCCTAAAGCTTGTGCACGCTTGGCGAATTCAGCCGGATAGAGATGACTGGGTGGTGTGTTGACGAAGTCGCGCGCCGTGGCGACGGCGGTCGCGATCGCCTCTGCCCGCGCCGCGGCGTCCTTGGTGGCCGCTTTGGTGTCCGGCGCAAGCACCGTGATTTTGCGCAGTCCGGTGTCCTTGGGCGCGGTCTTGTCGCTGCGGAACTGGGTGAATCGATAGGCGCCCAGGATCAGCCCCTCGA
>CAZCHU010000111.1:0-11379 GCA_964498215.1 uncultured Mycobacterium sp.
TCGGGCCGGATGTCAGGCTTTGTGGCGGCCGGCGTGTTTGTCTTTGCCGCCGAACGGGAGCACATGCATGATCGCGACGACCACGAGGCCGACGACGAGCCCGATGACGGCCGAGGCGGCCGTGTTTACCAACCAAGCCAGCAGCCCGCCAACGCCGGCGACGTGGTGCACGTATCCCTCCGCGTGATGGACGAGCGCGTAGGGCGTATGCCATCCGAGTTCGTCGGTCCCGACAAGCAGAATGTGCCCGCCAACCCACAGCATCGCCACCGTGCCCACGACCGTCAGACCGGACAGCAGCTTCGGCATGCCGGCGACCAGGCCATGGCCGATCTTCCTGACGAATCCCGAGGAACGCTGGGCGAGGCTCAGTCCGATGTCGTCCATTTTCACGATCCCGGCGACGACACCGTATACCGCCAGCGTGATGACGACGGCGACCACGAGCAGGATGATGAGCCGCGGCAGGAACGATTGGTCGGCCACTTCGTTGAGGGCGATCACCATGATCTCCGCCGACAGGATGAAGTCCGTGCGGATGGCACCGGTGACCATGTAGCGCTCGGCGTCGGCACCGACGGCGGCGGCGGGTAGGCGCTGCGGGTCGTGCGCGTCGTGGCGCAGGAGCTTGCCGAGTACCTTCTCGGCGCCCTCGTAGCAGAGGTAGGTGGCCCCGAGCATGAGAATTGGGGTGAGCAGCCAGGGCGCGAACTGACTGAGCAGCAGCGCGGCGGGCAGAATGAAGAGGATCTTGTTGCGCAGCGATCCGATAGCGATGCGCTTGATGATCGGCAATTCGCGTTCGGCGGCGACGCCGTGGACGTACTGCGGCGTCACGGCAGTGTCGTCGATGACTACCCCGGCGGCCTTCGCGGTCGCGCGCCCTGCGGCGGCGCCGATGTCATCGACCGAGGCCGCGGCGAGCCGCGCCAGCATTGCGACATCATCGAGGAGGGCGAACAGGCCTCCACTCATGGCAGCACCGGGAACGCGTCTGCGGTCATGCACGGAACGTTACCGCGCGTGGCGACGGCTGCGCGTCCGTCGGCGTCATCCGCTTTCTGGTAGCTACCCTGGGGCGTTCAATTCATCCAGTGCCCGTTCGGCACCGCGATTGAGCGGCACCGGATCGGTGTCGCGCGCAGAGTCCAGGTTGATGCCCTTGGCCGCGGAGACCACCTGCTCCAGCTCCGTTTTGCGCTCGAACAAGATGTTCGTCAGCACACAAGCGAGGTTGGCGTCAAGGTCGTCACGGACCAGCAGCATGTTCGGCACCACGATGGTGTTGATGTCGGCCGGCAACCCGTAGACGTCGGCGGGGATGACGCCCTCCTCGTAGGCCGAGCTCACCTCCTGCATTTTTGCCAGCTGCGGGATGATGTCAAGGAAAGCGACCTCGTCGCGGGCCGACGTCAGCAGGTCGGTGATCCCAGGCGTCGGCAACCCGCCGGACCAGAACATCGCGTCGATCGCGCCGTCCTTCATGCCGTCCACGGTCTTGGTGAGGTTCAGCCGTTGGGCGGAAACATCGGAATCTGGGTTCAGGCCGGCCGCCGCGAGCAGGCGATTGGCGATGACCTCGGTGCCTGACCCGGGTGAACCGGTGGAGACCCGCTTGCCCCGCATGTCGGCCAGGGACGTGATGCCGCTATCGGTCTTGACGATCACCTGAGTGTAGTTGGGGTATATGCGTGAAAGAGCTTGTACAGGTTGCTCATTGCCGTCAAAGCTGCCCTTGCCCTCGACCGCATCGGCCGCGGTGTCGGCCAGTGAGAATGCCACCTGATAGCGCCCGTCGACCAGCTGTTGGATGTTCTGCACCGATGCCCCGGTCTCGGCGGCCGTTGCCTTCACTTTGCCAACAGTGGCAGCCGAAATCTGCTCTGCATAGGCGTTTCCGAGCGAGAAGTACACGCCGGTCGCGTTCCCGGTCGCGATGGTCACCCGGGTGTCGTCGCTGACCTCGCAGGTGACCTCACCACCCGAGTCGGCAGTAGGTGCGTCCTGTCGGCCACCGCAGCCGGTCGCCGCAAAGCCTGCCAGCATCAGCACCGCGAAGACCCTGCCCGCACTCCTCATGTCCCTCTCCTTTTTTCGACGACGGTCAACGCGACTGCACCAAACAAACACACCAACCCCGCCGCGATGGTAGCGGGATCGAGGAACAGCAATAGCACCGCCGCGATCGCGGTGAGGATCCGGGCGGGCGGACCCATCGCGCCGATACCGAGTGCCCACCCGCCGATCGCAAAGGACAGCGCCACGATCCCCATGCACGCCGCCGCCGAAGCCCAGACCACGCCTAGTACCGGCCCACGGCCCAACAGGTACTCGCCGGGACCGGTCAGCACGAACACGATCGGGACGAGAAATGCGGGTGCGGCATAGCGCAGCGTCTGCCACATCGTCGGGATCGCCTGGCCGCCAGTGACAGCGGAAGCCCCGACAGCAGCCAGCGCCGTGGGCGGGGTGACCTCGGAAAGCACCGAGTAATAGAAGACGAACATGGCGGCCGCGGGGGCCGGGACATCCAGGGCAAGCAGGGCCGGTCCGATAATGACCCAACCGATGACGAACGAAGCAGTCACCGGTATCGCCAGTCCCAGCACCGCCAGCGCGACGGCGGCGAACACCGCGGTCAACGCCAACGTGACCGTGCGGTTGTCGGTGATCGCGTCCACACCACCGACCAGCACGGAGGAAAACTGCGCGCCCAGGCCGGTCTTCGTCGTCATCGCCGTGATCACCCCGGCAGCAGCACACACGGCGACGACGGGTAGGACGCCCCGGACGCCGGCACTGAGAGCGTCGAACAATCGGCGCGGGGTCATCGCATGTCGCCGGTCGAGAAAGGACAGCACGGCAGCCAGGATCGTGGCGTACACAACGGCCCGCGTCGCCGACATCCCGACCGCCAGCAGGGCCACAATCGCGATGAGCGACGAAAAGTGATATCCGAAGCGGCCGAGCAGCTTCCAGGGCGATTCGGCGTCGAGGTGGGCCGCGCGCATCCCAAACCGGCGGGCATCGATCTCCACGGCCAGCAGGATGCCGAGGTAGTACAGAACGGTCGGGATCATCGCCCAGCCGAGTACCGTCAGGTAGGAGACTTCAAGATACTCGGCGACGATGAAGGCGGCCGCCCCCAATGTCGGCGGCGACAGCAGGGCTCCCACCCCGGCAGCCGCCAGCACACCACCGGCACGTTCGGGGGTGTAGCCCGCCTGCTTCAGGATCGGCCAGGTGACCGCGCCGACGTTGACCGCGGTGGCGGTCCCCGATCCGGAGACGGTGCCGAGCAGGAATCCGGACGCCACGGTGGTGCGGCCCGCGGCGCTGCGTGAACGCCGAAACGCCGAAACCGACAGGTTCACGAAGAATCGCGCACCACCGGAAAAGTCGAGCACGGCACCGTAGATCGTGAAGAGCACGATGTAGGTGGCGGCCACGTCGAGCGGGGTTCCGAAGAAGCCACTACCGGAGTTGTACAGCGCATCGACGATCTGGTCGAAGTCCAGGCCGGCATGCGCGATCGGCCACCCCTGCGGAAGCAGGCCGCCGTAGTAGCCGTAGCCGAGGAACAGCCCGCACACCAGGGGCAGCGCCCAACCCGTGGTGCGCCGGCAAGCCTCGAGGATGAGCACGAGCAGCAGCGTTCCCATCGCCACGTCGACGGGTTCAAGCAGCCCCTGCCGGTCCAGGAAGGCGTCGTAACCGCCGCCGCCAGATCCGACCTGGAACCCGAACACGGGGTACAGACAAACCAGCAAGGTGACCGCGGCAAGCAGCCAATCGAGGGCGCCGGGACGGTCCGCCGGATCGAACCGCGGCAATCCGGATCGATACACCAGGTACACCAGCGGAAGCGAGCCGGCCAGGAACACGATCAGGTAGTACTGGCTGCCTTCCGACAGCGGACGGAACACCTGCCAGATGGCCAGCACCGCGACGGCGAACGCGACGACGGCGACCAGCCGGTTGGTCCAACCGTGCAGCTGGCGACCGGGCTTCTCCTGATCGTCCACCTGTGGCAGGACCGGCCCGTCCGGCGACGGGGTGGCCGTATCGCCGGGTGCCTTGGGTGAGCTGGAATCCATCGAATCGAACCGTAGGCTGCTGACACCGCCTTTCGGGGGATTTCGACCGTCGAACCGCGCAGCGGGTAGGCCTTGCCTCGGCGTTGAGATTGCTCCTTGCCGCTCAGCGCTCGACAGAGCCCTTTGGCCCTTCGCCCCAGAGAACAATGCCTCACCCACCGCAAGCCGTATTCGGCTAGCCTGATCGTCTTAGCGTGATTTTTCCAGCGCTGTGGGCCGAATGATGGGGAACTGCGATGAGCAATGACGCCACCGACCGTCCAGTGACCATTCTGGCCGAAAGTGAATGCTGGCAACTACTCTCGAATGCCCCACTTGGCCGGTTGGTGACCGTCGCCGACGGGATACCGGAGATCTTTCCGGTCAACTTCGCCGTCCAGGGCCGCACGGTGCTGTTTCGCACCGCAGAGGGAACCAAACTTGTGAGCACCGCTATCAACAAGCAGGTGCTCTTCGAGGCTGACGACTACGGGGCAGCCGAAGGCTGGAGCGTGATCCTCAAAGGTGTCTCTCGCAGCCTGCGCACAGACGAAGAGATCGAGGAAGCCGAGCAGGCCCAACTCCTTCCGTGGACAGCGACGGTCAAGGAGCACTACGTCCGGATTCTCCCGACGCGAGTCACCGGTCGCCGATTCCGGTTCGGCCCCGCCGGGTAGGTCAGCCCCCTGCTCGGAGTCGTTGCCGGGAAATCGAGGACCACCGACCCTAGCCTTCGAATCACCGCGAGTGCACAGTCTGGTCATGAGCAAGCATGTGTTTCGAGTCGCCGGGGTGGCTGCCCTTCTCTACGCCGCGCGTCGGTATTACCGCAATTGGGGCACCACCAAAGAAGAGTGCAGCATGGAACTTCCTGGTGACGAGTTGGTCCGCGGTCCGGCCGTGCAGTCCACCGAAGGGATTTGGATCGACGCGCCGCCGGCGGCGGTCTGGCCGTGGATCGCCCAGATCGGCCAGGACCGCGCCGGGCTGTACGGTTTGGAAAACGTCGAGAAGCTGATCGGCTTGGGCAACGGGACAGGCGCAGACGACCCCGACCGGATACATCCGGAATGGCAACGCCTCACGCCCGGGGATGTCGTCCGGCTCGCGCCGATGGGCTGGCTGGGTCTACGTCACGGGATCATCCTGGAGATCGAGCAGGTCGTCGACGGGCAAACCCTCGTACTCCGGGGAACCAGACCGGGATTTCCCTGGGAAACTGTGTGGTCCCTGCATGTGCTGCCCCGTTGGCAGGACCGCTGCCGGTTGCTGATCCGCACACGCGCGCGACTGCGCCACCCCGGTGAGCTACTCGGCGTCGAACTGGCCGGTCCGGTCATCGCACTGGTAACCAGGGGCCTGCTGCTCGGGATCAAGCGCAGAGTCGCGGCCGAGGCACTGCAGAATCCGCCCACGCCGTCGGACGATGTGGGCGTCACGTGACGCCAAGCGCCAGAACCTCGTCGAAACCTGCTGCCAGGCAGTCGAATAACACGTCGTAGTCAGGGATCGCCCCGGTATCGACATCGATTCCTAACGCGCACGTGTCGACATAGGTCAACAGCGTGACGTTGACCGCCGAGCCGATGGTCGGGCCGAATGCATACTGAGTCAGTACCTTTGCGCCACCGAGAAACACCGGCACCGGAATTCCGGGGACGTCACTGCACAGGAAATCGACGTTGCGCAGAATCGAGCCGATGTACCACCTCGGCATCATGTTCATGGCGCCGGCGATCCACTGCGTGTACGGCAGCGACTTCTCGTGGCGCACCCTGACCGTTGTGTCGTGAATCTGGCGAATCCGCTGTGCGGGATCGGCGACGCCGACCGGCACGTCGAACCGCATGATGGTGATCCGGTTTCCGCCTATCGCGTCGCCCTCTTCACGCAAGCTCATCGGCATCGTCAGGTGGAGGTCGCCCACCGTCACATCATGCTTTTCGTGGTAGCGGCGCAGTCCTCCGGCCACCCCGGCAACGAAGGCGTCGTTCAGCGCGCCACCGCTATGGTGGGCGGCCGCCCGGAGCTGTCCAAACGGGACTTCCAGCACGCCAAGCCGGCGGATGAGGCTGCGCTTGGTCATCAGCGGCGAGCCCTTCCGGTTCACCGGACGCATGGTCCGGTAGACCGAGGCCGCCAGCCCAGCCGCCGACGAGACGGTGTCCACGGGCCGCAGGATGGCCTGGGAAACCAACTTTGGCGCCATCTTCAAAGTGCCCAGCAGCGCATCCCCCACCAGTCGGGCGTCGTATTCGACGGTGTCGCGGTAGCCGCGCAGCCACGGCGGCGGGGGCACCTCCGGTTGGGCCGCTACCGGTCCGTGCTGCTCGTGGACTTCCGACAGATCGAAGAGGTTCATCGCGATCTGGACGCCGCCGACACCGTCGGTCAACGCGTGATGAAACTTCAGGACCACTGCGGCGCGGTCATTCTCGAGTCCGTCGACCAGTGTCGCCGTCCACAGCGGGCGGGCCCGGTCGAAGTCCTCCATCGCCGCGATACGCGCCATCTCCAGCACGCTTTCGGTGGTGCCAGGCGCCGGCGCAGTCACCCTGCGCATGTGAAAGTCGATGTCGAAGTCCGGAGCGAGCTCCCACCTCGGCGGGGCAGGAGGCGGGGAGGGAACGACTCGCTGTCGCAGCATCGGCACGGCACCGGAGACGACCTCGAAGCGATCGCGCACCTCCTCCCAGTCCGGCGATCGATCCAGCAGGATCACGGTGACCACCGTCGAACGCAGTCGGGGGTCGCTTTCCATCGCCCAGGTGAACGCGTCGCTGTTGCGCATGAACTCCGTCACCGTGGCTCACCGTCCTTGCTCGTCGGCCCTCCGTCCAGGGTGGCGCCTTGCGCACCGAGCTCGGCTAGGCGCCGTACACCGTCTTCGATGCCGCGGGCGAGTGCGTCGACATCGGGCGCGCTGTCGTAGTCCGCGGTGATACCGAACGAGAATCGGCCCGCGTAGCTGAGCATCGCGATACCGGTACGCAGATGAAGCGCGATCGGCGGTATCGGCAGGATCTCCAGCACGTTGCGGCCCAGCACTCGCTGTCGTCCACGGGGGCCCGGCACGTTCGTCGCCAACGCCGTCACCGACTTCTGCGGCATTCGGGTGAGGAAACGAATCGCCCACGCCGAGAAGGCAAAAGGAATGTTGGCAGCCGCGGCGAACACGGCGCTGCCACCCTCTCGCTGGCCACTCCCCTTCGCCTTGCCCAGCCGCCGATGCACGATCTGCAACTGCTTGATCGGGTCGGGTTCGTCGACCGGCAACAACGGCAACATCGCCGACACCCGATTGTCGGCAACGTCGAAATCCGCCGCCGAGCGCATCGACACCGGAACCAACGTGCGCAAGGCATGCGGTCCGGGTGTCTCGCCGCGGTCGAGCAACACGTTGCGATAACTGCTGGTGATGGCCGCCAGTGCGACGTCGTTGAGCGTCACGTCGAAGTCCTGGGATGCCTGCTTCATCACTGCGAGGTCGACCGTCGCGGCACTGTAGCGACGCATCCGGGTGACGGGTCCGTTCAGCGAGGACTCCTGTCCGGCGGTCAGCACGCGGGCTGTCAGCTCGGCTGCCCCGATCACAGCGTGTTCGGTGGCGCTACCAGCGGCCAGCGTCGCATGCCAGACATCGTTCACCCAGGTCAACGGGTTCAGCCTCGGCCGCAGCAGGCTGCCGATCGAGGAGCGGGGTTCC
Source organism: uncultured Mycobacterium sp. (assembly GCA_964498215.1). GTDB lineage: Bacteria > Actinomycetota > Actinomycetes > Mycobacteriales > Mycobacteriaceae > Mycobacterium. The sequence goes on from CAZCHU010000111.1 coordinate 7,783, forward strand.
CTTGCGGCGGTGCCGACGTCACCGGCGAACGTGTCACCGACACCGTCGTCGGTCAGTTTCGCCGCCATGTATGCCGCAGCGATGCCGTCGGCGATGCAGTGGTGGATCTTGATTAACGTCGCCCACCGGCCAGCCGCGAGCCCCTCGATGATCCAGCATTCCCATAGCGGCCGGTCACGGTCGAGCCGTCGCTCCATGATGGAGGCGACCATCACGAAGAGCTCGGTGTCGTCGCCCGGGTGCGGTAGCGCGACGCGATGGAGGTGATGCGTGATGTCGAAATGGGGATCGTCGACCCAATCCGGCGCACCCAGGTCGAAGGGTCGGGTGCGCAGCACCTGTGTGCATCGCGGAATCGTTTGCGCCCGTTCACCGAACACCGAGACCAGTTCGTCGTATGCGGGAGCCGGCCCCTCGATGATCGATACGGCACCGACCGCGAGGCTCACGTGCGGATCGGAGTCCTCGGCCTGTAGGAAGCTGGCATCGAGAGTGTTCAGATGATCCATGCGGTGACCTCGGTCATTGGGCGGTCCTGGTGTCCTGGTTCGCCTGTGGAGCGCCCAGTCCGAGGATTCCGCGCCGATGGGCCGGACCGATGTTCTCCATCACGGAATCCAGCAGTCTGCGATAGGCGGAACCGTCGTTCCGGAGAATCAGCAAGTCGTGGTGCCGGAGGTAGGCGTCAAGTCGGCGTTCGATCGGCCAGTTCGCGTAGGTGCCGCCGGCGAACTCCGAATGCAGGAACTCCCAGGACAGCTCCTCATACTCCGACTCGCCCCACGAAGTGACAGCCATCCCTGCGGCCCCCTCCGATCTCGCGGTCATGTCCCCATCGTTGCCACGCCCGAGCACCCGCGGTAGGGGCGAAGGTCATCAGAAATCCGGAAAGCTATCGCTGACAGACAAACTCGACCGAGTGACCTTAGGCCCTGTATCCCTACCCGGTGCTGTGGGAAGTTGAGGTCGAGGGGCGGCGCCGACGCTGCGCTACGAAAGGACACAGTATGGGTGGTTCTGAGTACGTTCGTTTCTTCTCCGAAGTCGGGATCGACGACGTGCCGGTTGTCGGTGGCAAGAACGCCTCGCTCGGCGAGATGTACCAGAAGCTGTCCGAGCAGGGGGTCCGCATCCCCAACGGGTTCGCCACAACGGCAGCGGCCTACCGCTACATGTTGGAGAGGGCGGGCGCCTGGGACCGGCTGCATGCCGAACTCGACGAGATCGACCCGGATGACGTCACCGCGCTGGCACGCAAGGCCAAACGCGCCCGAGAGATCGTCTATGGCGCCGGGCTTCCCGATGACCTGGCCGCCCAGATCCTGGACGGCTACCGCAGGCTCCAGGACGAGTACGGCGAGGACGTCAGTCTCGCGGTACGAAGCTCAGCGACGGCCGAAGACCTGCCCACGGCGAGCTTCGCCGGCCAGCAGGACACCTACCTCAACGTCAAGGGCGCTGAGAGCCTTCTCGACGCGTGCCGCCGCTGCTTCGCCAGCCTGTTCACCGATCGCGCCATCCACTACCGCATCGACCAGGGCTTCGACCACTTCAAGGTCTCGCTGTCCATCGGCGTGATGAAGATGGTGCGCTCCGACATCTCTTCGTCGGGGGTGATGTTCTCCATCGATACCGAGTCGGGCTTTCGCGATGCGGTGTTCATCACCGGCGCCTACGGCCTCGGCGAGAACGTCGTCCAGGGCGCGGTCGACCCGGACGAGTTCTACGTGCACAAACCGACCTTCCTGGCCGGCCACCGAGCCGTGTTGCGCCGCCTGATCGGCGACAAGGCGGTGAAGATGATCTTCGTCGAGGGTGGGACCAAGGACCCGGTGCGCAACATCCCCACGCCGAAGGCCGACCGCGCCCGATTCTGTATCACCGACGAGGACGTCTTGGAGCTGGCCGGCTACGCCTGCACCATCGAGCAGCACTACGGGCGGCCGATGGACATCGAGTGGGCCAAGGACGGTATCGACGGGAAGCTCTACATCGTTCAGGCCCGCCCCGAGACGGTGGCCTCCCAGCGCAATGCCACGACGTTGGAAAGCTACTCCCTCGACGGCACCGGGGAGGTGCTCACCGAGGGGCGGTCGGTCGGCGAGAAGATCGCGACAGGTGCGGTGAGACGCATCGAGCACCTTGAGCACCTGTCCGATTTCCGGCCTGGTGAGGTGCTGGTTTCCGACATCACCACACCCGATTGGGAGCCGGTGATGAAGGTGGCGGCCGCGATCGTCACCAACCGCGGCGGCCGGACCTGCCACGCGGCGATCATCTCCCGCGAACTCGGTATCCCCGCGGTGGTGGGAACGGGCGACGCGACCACCGAAGTGCCCGACGGTCAGGTGGTGACGGTGTCCTGCGCCGAGGGTGACACCGGCCGGGTGTACCGGGGCGAGGTGCCCTTCCATGTGGACCGGGCCGAGGTCGGCGACGTGGCCCGGCCGCGCACGCAGATCATGCTCAATCTGGGAAACCCGGATCTCGCGTTCAAGACGTCGTTCCTGCCCAACGACGGTGTCGGGCTGGCTCGGATGGAGTTCATCATCAACGAGTACATCAAGGTGCACCCGTTGGCCCTGCTGCATCCGGACAAGGTCGACGACGTCGAAGCGAGACGCGCCATCGACCGGCTGACGTACAACCATTCCGACGGCGCCGCGTTCTTCGTGGAGCGCCTCTCCGAGGGGATCGGCACGATCGCGGCCGCGTTCTGGCCCAAACCGGTGGTGGTGCGAATGTCGGACTTCAAGTCCAACGAATATGCCAGCCTGCTCGGCGGGGCAGCCTTCGAACCCGAGGAGAGCAACCCGATGATCGGCTTCCGCGGGGCGTCACGCTACGCGCATCCCGCCTACGCCGAGGGCTTCGCCCTGGAGTGCCGGGCGATGAAACGGGTTCGCGAAGAGATGGGGCTGACCAACGTCGTGTTGATGATCCCCTTCGTGCGCCGGGTGGCCGAGGCCGATTTGGTGTTGGAGGAGATGGCCAAACATGGTCTGAGACGGGGCGAGAACGGGCTCAAGGTGTATGCGATGTGCGAGATCCCCAACAACGTGATCCTGATCGACGAGTTCGCCAAGCGTTTCGACGGCTTCTCCATCGGCTCCAACGACCTGACCCAGCTGACCCTCGGGGTCGATCGCGACAGCGAGATCGTGGCCTTCGACTACGACGAACGCGACGACGGGGTCAAGGAGATGATCCGGCTGGCGGTGGAAGGTTGTCGCCGCAACGGCATTCACTCAGGGCTGTGCGGTCAGGCCCCGTCGGATTACCCCGACATGGCCGAGTTCCTGGTTCGGGTGGGTATCGACTCGATGAGCCTCAATCCGGACACCGTGGTGAAGACCACCCGCCAGGTGCTGGAGCTGGAACAACAGCCTCTGCCAGTCACATGAGGCTGCCGGTCACCCTGGATCCGCGCTACCACGACGCGGTGGTCTTCGACCTCGACGGCGCACGAGCCGACGATGCGACGATCGTCGGCTCCGCGATCGAGCTTGCGCGCAAACTGCACCAGGCCGGTATCGCGACCGCGGCGTATTCCTCGCGCCCGCAGTTCCGGCGGGAGTTGACCGACGCCGGGCTCGA
>CAZCHU010000112.1:0-11375 GCA_964498215.1 uncultured Mycobacterium sp.
GACCTGTTGTGGCTCTCGCCGTCGTTGTTGTCCTCGCCGTTGGCGTAGTTGTGCTTCTCGTTGTAGGACACCAGGTCGGCCAGTGTGAACCCGTCGTGAGCGGTGACGAAGTTGATCGACGCGACCGGGCGTCTGCCGGTGCGCTCGTAGAGGTCTGCGGATCCGGTGATCCGGGAAGCGAACTCACCGAGGCTGGCGTCTTCGCCGCGCCAGAAGTCGCGCACCGTGTCCCGGTATTTGCCGTTCCACTCGGTCCACTGTGGCGGGAAGTTGCCCACCTGGTATCCGCCCGGACCGACGTCCCACGGCTCGGCGATGAGCTTCACCTGGCTCACCGTCGGGTCCTGTTGAACGAGTTCGAAGAAGGTCGACAACCTGTCGACGTCGTAGAACTCTCGGGCCAGGGTCGAGGCTAGGTCGAAACGGAAGCCGTCGACGTGCATCTCGGTCACCCAGTACCGCAGCGAGTCCATGATCAGCTGAAGAGCGTGCGGGTGGCCGGCGTTGAGGCTGTTGCCGGTCCCGGTGTAGTCCATGTAGTAACGCTTGTCATCGTCGACGAGCCGGTAGTATGCGGCGTTGTCGATGCCCCGCATGGACAACGTCGGGCCCAGATGGTTCCCCTCGGCGGTGTGGTTGTAGACCACGTCGAGGATCACCTCGATGTCGGCCTCGTGCAAAGCGCGCACCATGGCTTTGAACTCCTGAACCTGACCGCCGGGGGTGGAGCTGGAGCCGTACTTGAAGTCCGGTGCGAAGAACCCGATGGTGTTGTAGCCCCAGTAGTTGGACAGGCCCTTCTCGATCAGCGTCGAGTCGTTGGCGAAATGGTGTACCGGCATCAGTTCGATGGCAGTGACCCCGAGCCCCTTGAGGTGCTCGATGATCGCGGGATGGGCGATTGCGGCGTAGGTGCCGCGGCTGCGCTCCGGGATATCGGGGTGGGTCTGGGTGAGGCCCTTGACGTGCGCTTCATAGATGATCGAGTCCGCGTACTCATGTTGCGGCGGTCGGTCGGTGCCCCAGTCGAAGAACGGATTGATCACGACCGATTTGGGCATGCTGGGGGCCGAGTCGTCATCGTTGCGGCTGTCGGGGTCACCGAAGTTGTAGCCGAACAGCGACTGGTCCCAGTGAAACGTGCCGTCGATGGCCTTCGCGTACGGGTCGATCAGGAGTTTGTTGGGGTTGCACCGTTGGCCCGCGCCTGGGTCATGGGGTCCGTGCACCCGGTAGCCGTACCGCTGACCGGGCTCGACTTCGGGTACGAAACCGTGCCAGACGAAGCCGTCCACCTCGGGCAGTGGCAGCCGCGTCTCGTTGTCTTCGGCGTCGAACAGGCATAGTTCTACCAATTCGGCGGCTTCGCTGAAGACCGCGAAGTTGCTACCGGAGCCGTCATAGGTCGAACCCAGTGGGTAGGCCTTGCCGGGCCACATCTCCTTCAGCGCCGCCTGCGGCTGCAAGTCGGCCTGTTCAGCCGGGATGACCGCAGGCGAAGCGGTGTCCCTGGAACTGTCGGCAGGACTGGTGGCAGAAGCCAAGGTGCACACTCCGGGTTAACGGGAACCGAACAAGAAGACGATACGGTGCTTGCGGGCGTGGCGGGCGCGACGCTCGCGGTGGCCGCTAACCGGTAACGGTGACTCCTGCGGCGCGTAACGCATGGATTGCATCCGCTCTGGTCGTCGGGGACACCGCCGCGGTCAGGTCCAGCAGCACCCGGGTGGTGAACCCAGCAGCCACGGCGTCTGCGGCGGTCGCCCTCACGCAGTAGTCGGTGGCGATCCCCACCACGTCCACTGCGTCGACTCGGCGGGCGTGTAACCAATCGGCCAGGGTTGTCCCAGCCTCGTCGGCGCCTTCGAACCCACTGTAGGCGGCCTCATAGAGCCCCTTCAGGAACACCGTCTCGACCGGGCCGGTGTCGAGGACTGGGTGAAAATCGGCGCCGGGGGTCGAGACGACACAGTGCGGCGGCCAGGATTCGGCGAAGTCAGGATGCTCGGAGAAATGGCTGCCAGGGTCGATGTGGGCATCCTTGGTTGCCACCACATGGTCGTAACCAGGGTCTCCGGCGAGCAGGTCGTTGATCCCGCGCGCCACCGACGTGCCGCCGGCAACCGCCAGTGACCCGCCCTCGCAGAAGTCGTTCTGTACGTCGACAATGATGAGTGCGCGCCGGGGTCTTGTCACGATTCCACGGTATCGTCGCAAACCCTGACGCGCTGGCGGGTAGTCGGTCGTTGTAGCTGGAGCTGCACCCAATCCCCACTAGGGTGGCCAAGAGCCAGCCCGAGCGTGATGTCCACGGTGGAGGAATGCAGCCGATGTTGTCCTACGCGGCCGGAGTCGAGGAACCACCCCTGCTGGCTGAGACGATCGGCGATAACCTGGCCCGAACGGTTGAACGGGTCGGTGACCGCGATGCGCTCATCGAGTGCGGTACCGGTCGGAGGTGGACCTACCCGGAGTTCTACGACGCCACCCGCCGTATCGCCACCGCGCTGTTGCAGCGGGGGATTCGGCCAGGCGACCGGGTGGGCATCTGGTCGCCCAATACCGCTGAGTGGGCGATGATCCAGTACGCGACAGCGCAGATCGGCGCGATCCTCGTCACCATCAATCCGTCCTACCGCACCGATGAACTGGAGTACGTGCTCAAACAGTCCTCGATGGCGATGGTGCTGTCCGCGGAGTCTTTCAAGACATCGGACTACCGCGAAATGCTCAACGCGGCTGCAGGAAGGTGCCCGAATCTGCGTGAAGTCATCATCATTGGATCGCGCGACTGGTCTGCGATCGCCGAGACCGACACCGACGGCGGCGCATTGCAGGAGGTGCAGGCCGGTCTGAGTTCGTCGGATCCGATCAACATTCAGTACACGTCGGGCACCACGGGCTTCCCGAAGGGTGCGACGCTGACCCACACGAACATCCTCAACAACGGTTACCTGGTCGGCGAGGGTCTCGGATACACCGAGGCGGATCGGGTCTGCATACCGGTGCCGTTCTATCACTGCTTCGGCATGGTGATGGGCAACCTGGCGTGTAGCTCGCACGGCGCCGCGATGGTAATCCCGGCGCCGGGATTTGATCCGGAAGCGAGCCTAGAAGCAGTGAGCGCGCATGGTTGTACGTCGCTGTACGGCGTTCCCACCATGTTCATCGCCGAGCTGGCGCTGCCGAACTTCGACGACTACGACCTGTCGAGCCTGCGGACCGGAATCATGGCGGGATCACCCTGCCCGGAGCAAGTGATGCGCAACGTCATCGACCGCATGCATATGAGTGGGGTGGCGATCTGCTACGGCATGACCGAGACCTCCCCGGTATCCACCCAGACCATGGCCACGGATTCGTTGAGCCGCCGGGTCAGCACGGTCGGGCGGGTCGGGCCGCATTTAGAGATACAGATCGTCGACGGGGAGGGTGCACAGGTTCCGCGCGGGACACCCGGCGAGCTGTGTACCCGGGGTTACAGCGTGATGGCCGGCTACTGGGAGGACCCGGATAAGACCGCGGAAGCCATCGATTCCGACGGGTGGATGCACAGCGGTGATGTCGCGGTGATGGACGACGACGGCTACGTCAGCGTCACCGGCCGCATCAAAGACATGGTGATCCGCGGCGGGGAGAACATCTATCCGCGCGAAGTTGAGGAGTTCCTCTACACCCACCCCGACATCGTCGACGCGCAGGTGGTGGGTGTGCCCGACGAGAAGTACGGCGAAGAGCTGATGGCCTGGATCCGGGTAACCGACGGTGCGCCGACGCTCACCGCCGAGAGTCTGCGGGCGTTTTGCGCCGGGCATATCGCACACCAGAAGATCCCACGGTACGTCCAGGTCGTCGACGAGTTCCCGATGACCGTGACCGGAAAGGTGCGCAAGGTCGAACTGCGCGCACGCGGGGAGGAACTTCTCGGCGGTGCGGGGTGAGAAGGGCCGTGTGGTAGTCAGGGCTAGCACGCGCTTTGCGTCAACTAGCACGTCAAACTATAGTCTGGACACATGTCCAGGAAGGGTTCGGATTACTTGCGTAACGCTATTTGGGCAGGTCAGTGGTCCTTCCGCTTTGGGTCGCGGTGGTCGCGCCCCGCGCAGGTTAGGTGAGCTGAGTATGCGTATCGCCGTGCTGTCCTACCGGAGCAAGCCCCACTGCGGTGGCCAGGGGGTCTATGTTCGGCATCTGAGCCGCGGGCTGGTCGAGCTCGGCCACGACGTCGAAGTCTTCTCCGGCCAGCCCTACCCGGAGGGTCTCGACCCGCGTGTGGTGTTGACGAAGGTCCCCAGCCTCGATCTCTACCGCGAGCCGGACCCGTTCCGTGTGCCGAGGCCGAGCGAGATCAAGACCAGGATCGACCTGCTGGAGCTCCTCACAACCTGGACCGCCGGATTCCCCGAACCAAAGACGTTCAGCCTGCGCGCCGCGCGGCTCCTGGCCGAGCGCCGCGATGACTTCGACGTGGTCCACGACAACCAATGCCTGGGCACCGGTCTGCTGACGATCGCGAAATCGGGCCTGCCAGTTGTCGCCACAGTCCATCATCCGATCACCCGGGACCGGGTGCTCGACGTTGCCGCTGCCAAATGGTGGCGCAAACCCCTGGTGCGCCGGTGGTACGGCTTCGCCGAAATGCAGAAGGTCGTTGCCCGTCAGATCCCCGAGCTGATTACCGTCTCTTCGACGTCGGCCGCAGATATCGCCGCAGACTTCGCGGTCGGCGCCGACCAACTCCAGGTGGTGCCGCTCGGGGTCGACACCCGGCTGTTCCAACCCGGGCAGCACCGGGTCCGCAACCGCGTTATCGCCATCGCCAGCGCGGACGTCCCGCTCAAGGGCGTCAGTCACCTGTTGCACGCCGTCGCGCGGCTACGGGTCGAGCGCGACCTCGAGTTGCAGCTCGTCGCCAAGCTGGAGCCGAACGGGCCGACCGAGAAACTCATCGCCGAACTGGGAATCTCCGACATCGTGCACAGTTCCAGCGGGCTGAGCGATTCCGAGTTGGCAGACCTGTTGGCATCTGCTGAAGTCGCGTGTATTCCCTCGCTGTACGAGGGCTTTTCGCTGCCGGCTGTGGAGGCGATGGCCAGCGGAACTCCGATCGTGGCGAGCCGGGCCGGCGCGCTACCCGAGGTGGTCGGAGCCGACGGCGACTGCGCAAGGCTGGTCGCCGCCGCCGACGTCGACGAGCTGACGAACGTGCTGGGCGAACTGCTGGACTCGCCGATGGAGCTAAGCAGACTCGGTGCCAACGGGCGACGCCGTGCCCTTGAAGTATTCAGTTGGGAATCGGTTGCCGCGCAAACCGTCGCCGTGTATGAGCGGGCTTGCGATAGGGCCAAGACATGCTGACCGTGGACTTCGACCGGCTCGGGGTCGGTCCTGGGACTTCACTGATCGACGTCGGCTGCGGCGCTGGCCGGCACACCTTCGAAGCATTCCGGCGCGGCGCCGATGTGGTCGGATTCGACCAGAGTGCAGCTGATCTCAATCAGGTTGACGAGATGCTGCAGGCGATGAGGAAGCAGGGCGAGGCACCTGCTTCGGCCAGGGGCGAAGTTGTCAAGGGCGATGCGCTCGACCTGCCCTACGGTGACGGCACCTTCGACTGTGTCATCGCCTCGGAGATTCTCGAGCATGTCCCGCAGGACGACCGGGCGATTTCGGAGATGGTGCGCATACTCAAACCCGGAGGTGCGCTGGCGGTCACGGTGCCTCGCTGGCTGCCGGAGCGGATCTGCTGGGCGCTGTCGGATGAGTACCACGCCAATGAAGGCGGGCATGTTCGCATCTATCGCGCCGACGCGCTGCGCGACAAGGTCTGTGCCCATGGCCTCCGGTTGACCCACACCCACCATGCCCATGCGCTACACGCCCCCTACTGGTGGCTGAAATGCGCTGTGGGAACTGAGAAGTCCGCCCACCCCGCGGTGACCGCGTACCACCAGCTGCTGGTCTGGGACATGATGAGCCGACCCTGGCTCACCCGGACCGCCGAGTGGGCGCTGAACCCGCTCATCGGAAAGAGTGTCGCCCTCTACTTCTGGAAGCCCGCCATCGCCGATGTCTGAGATTCCCTATGTGCCAGGGGTATTAACCCCGACGCAGTGTCGGCAGACAGCCGAGTCGATAGCCGCGACCCAAGAGCCATCAGGTGCCATCCCGTGGTCAGTAGGAGGGCACACGGATCCGTGGGACCACATCGAAAGCGCGATGGCGTTGACCGCAGCGGGTCTGCTCAAGCCGGCTCGCATGGCCTTCGAATGGTCGCGCAGGACGCAACGGGGCGACGGCACCTGGCCGATCCAGGTACGTGAGGGCATTGTCGAAGATCCCAACAGCGACAGCAATTTCTGCGCCTACATCGCTACCGGTGTCTGGCACCATGTTCTGGTCACCGGTGACCGGCGATTCGCCGAGGTCATGTGGCCGGTGGTAGCCAAGGCCATCGACTTTGTTCTGGAACTCCAGTCGACGACCGGTGAAATTGTCTGGGCTAGAAGTCCTTCCGGCATGGCAGAAGAGGCGTTGCTCACCGGTTGCGCAAGTATCCACCACAGCCTCCGCTGTGCGTTGGCGCTGGCTGACTTTATCGGGGCTCCGCAGCCCGAATGGGAAGTGGCGGTCGGTCGGTTGGGCCATGCGATTGCATGTCATCCCGACGCATTTGTGGCCAAGGACCGATGGTCGATGGAGTGGTACTACCCGGTGCTTGGCGGGGCGCTACGTGGATCGGCCGCGCAGGACCGCATAGACGAACGCTGGCAAGACTTCGTGGTGCCCGGCTTGGGTGTCCGCTGCGTGAGCGACCGGCCGTGGGTCACCGGTGCCGAAACATGCGAATTCGTCATGGCGCTCGAAGCTATCGGAGAAATGACGAGGGCACACGAGCAGTTTGAGGCCATGCAGCACCTCCGGGAGGAGGATGGTTCCTACTGGACCGGGCTCGTGTACTCCGATGGGAAGCGCTGGCCGGTAGAGCGGACCACCTGGACGGGTGCAGCGGTCATTCTCGCGGCTGATGCGCTGTCGTCGAGCACGCCGGGTAGTGGCATCTTCCGCGGTGCTGACCTGCCGAGAGGCCTCGAGGGCGCCTACGACTGTGAGTGCGCCGTCAGCGATCGCTAGCCGTCGCCGAGGACACCAGGTTGTCCGGATACCCGTTCGAGCACGCGCATGGAACCGGTTGCCTGGACTTCGCGGAAATCGCCGGTGTTCACCGCCCGACGGTAAATATGGAAGGGTGCCTGGCCGCCGTCTGCCGGATCGGGAAACACATCGTGGATGACCAGCGCACCACCAACCTCGACCCACCGTGCCCAGCCCTCGAAGTCGCGGTTGGCGGCCTCCTCGGTGTGCCCGCCGTCAATGAACAAGAACGTCAACGGGCTTCGCCAGCCGCGCGCAACCACCGGTGACCGCCCGACGACGGCAACGACCTGTTCATCGAGTCCAGCGGCATCCAGCGTGCGTCGCAGTGCCGGCAGAGTGTCGAACAATCCGGTGGCCGGATCGACCAGCGTCGCGTCGTGGTACTCCCAACCGGCCTGATGTTCCTCTGATCCGTGGTGGTGGTCGACGGTGTAGACGAGCCCTCCGGTCTGCTTGGCGGCAGCGCCGAGGAGCACCGTCGACTTGCCGCAGTAGGTGCCGATCTCGACTCCGATTCCGGTTCCGAGATAGTCGAGGGCGGTGCTGTAGAGCGCGTAGCCTTCGTCGGCGGGCATGAAGCCGCTAACCCCTTCGGCGAGGTCGAACAGGGCGGCGCTGGACGGTGGCAGCGCAGAGTCAGAGTGGTCCATTGCGGTCCAACGTACCGTCGCGGCACCATGTGGGTGTAGTAGTGTCCGGACATATGTCTGATCCGGTCTTGGAGTCGACTCGGCGCCGACTGACCGCCAGGCAGGCTGACACCGTGGATCGGTTGGGCCGGGCTGCCGTGGAACTGCTGAGTCGCGAGGGCTTCGCCGGGCTCACCGTGCGACGGGTGGCTGCGGAGGCCGGCGTGGGCGCCGCCACCGCGTACACCTACTTCTCGTCGAAAGAGCATCTTGTCGCCGAGGTGTTCTGGCGCCGCCTTGCGGGTTCGCCAAGTACCGACCATGGCACTGGTGATCCGGCCCTGAAGGTGATCGAGGTGCTCAGGCACATCTCACTTCTGGTCGCCGACGAGCCAGCGTTTGCGGGCGCGGTGACCAGCGCCTTGCTGGGCAAAGATCCCGATGTTGAGGTGCTCAGACAGCGTATCCGCGGCGATATCCGCGATCGGCTCGCCGCCGCGCTGGGCCCTGACACCGATCCCGATGTCATCGACTCCCTTGAACTGCTGTATTCAGGCGCCCTGGTGCGTGCGGGCATGGGTCGCGCGTCGTATGGGGAGGTCGCCGAGAAGCTGGAGACTGCGGCGCGCCTGATGTTGAGCTGATCAATACCGGGTGCCGAGCAATGCCGTCGCAGCGGCGACAGCTGGTTCTACGAGGCCGCGCACGTCGCCACCGTCCTCAACGAACAGGGCCGTGAGTTCACGCAAACCGCCGAGCAGGATCAGCGCAATGGATGGTGGGATCGGGGTGAGCTGCGCGCGGCGAAATCCGGGACTCTCGGTGAGGGTGACCATCATGTCGGTGAGGTGATCCATGGCCTGCCGGTGCAGTGGCCGCGCTACAGCGCCCAGCGCGGGAGCTTCGCGAATCCAGCTCAACGTGACCGCGGGGCGTGCCTCGATGTGATCGACGTAGGCGCCGACGGCCTGTCTGACCTGCAGCTGCCAGTCGGCCTCGCCGTCCACCGCGGCTTGGATGCCGGCGATCAGATCGGCGTTGTTCCGCCGCAACAGTTCGACCAGGCAGTCATCCTTTCCGGAAAAGTGTTCGTAGAACGTCCGCTTGGAGGTCCGGGCGTGGCGCACGATGTCAGCGACGGTGGTCTCTCGGTATCCGCGGTCACCGATCGACGAGGCGAGACCGTCGAGTAGCCGCTCGGCCACGGATTCCAGCGTTGCAGGCGCCATGTCGGGACCACCTCCTCTGCCGTCTCGCCGCGCCCTTGCGCCGCCGTGGTACTAAGCGGTACCGTACCGAATGTGACCTCGGTACACAGTAGTACCAATCGATTGAACGGAAGTTCCGATGAGTGAAACAACGATTGTCGCGCCCCGTTCCTCCGATTCTGTCGCATCGGCGGAAGCTGCCGCGTCGACGCTGCCGGTGCGCTTGCCGCCCACCCCGCGCATCCCGACATTTCTCCAGGGGCTCGGCTTCTCCCTGTCCCGAAAGTGGACTATCGCCCGGCTCGTTCGTGAGTGCGGCGATGTCTTCACCCTCACTTTGCCCGTCTTCGGGAAGACCGTCATCGTCGCCGATCCGGCGTTGGCCAAGCAACTGTTCACGGCGAACACCGACGACGTCGGCAATGTTCAGCCCAACCTCTCGCGGGTGCTCGGTTCCGGTTCCGTGTTCGCCCTAGATGGGAAAGACCATCGCCGCCGGCGCAAGCTGCTCACCCCGCCGTTTCATGGGAAGAGCATCAAGAACTACGAAACGATCTTCGAAGAGGAGACGCTGCGAGAAGCCGCGAAGTGGCCCGAGGGGCAGCCGTTCGAGACGCTTGAACCGATGATGCACATCACACTGAACGCCATCCTGCGAGCAGTGTTCGGCGCCGATGGGGCGCACCTCGACGAGTTGCGGCGCATTATCCCGCCCTGGGTCACGCTGGGTTCGCGATTGGCGGTGCTGCCGACTCCCACGCGCACGTATGGACGGTTCAGCCCCTGGGGGCGGCTGGCGACCTACCGGCGCCGGTACGACGAAGTCATCGGCCAGCTGATCGACGCGGTGCAGGCCGACCCGAACTTGGAAAGCCGGGATGACATTCTCGCGCTGCTGTTGCGCAGCACCTACGAGGACGGCTCGGCGATGTCGCGCCTGGACATCGGCGATGAGCTGCTCACGCTGTTGGCCGCCGGCCACGAAACCACCGCCGCCACGCTGGGGTGGGCGTTCGAACGCATCAGTCGCCATCCCGAAGTGCTGGCCGCGCTGGCGGCCGAAGCCGACACCGACGACAACAAGTACCGGCAGGCCACCATCCTGGAAATCCAGCGGTCGCGCACCGTCATCGATTTCGCCGGCAGGCACGTCTACGCCCCGACCTTTCAGCTCGGTGAATGGGTTATCCCGCAGGGCTCTTCGATCGTCGTCGCGATCTCGCAGGTGCACCATCGCGCACAGGAATTCGAGGATCCCGACAGGTTCGACCCGCACCGTTTCATCGGCACCAGGCCGAATACCTTCGCCCACATCCCGTTCGGCGGCGGCACCCGCCGCTGCGTCGGGGCCGCTTTTGCCAACGTCGAGATGGATGTAGTGCTACGAACCGTGTTGCGGCACTTTGTCATCGAAACGACCACTGCCCCCGGTGAAAAGCCGCACTCTCGAGGCGTGGCCTACACGCCCAAGGACGGCGGCCGTGTGGTCGTGCACCGCAGGCATCCCGTCGCGTAGGTGGCGGTTCAGGCTTCAGCGCGCTTGGGCAGGGTCCACCCCGGGCGCGGAAAGTGGCAGGTGTACCCGCCGGGGTAGCGCTCCAGGTAATCCTGGTGCTCAGGCTCGGCCTCCCAGAACTCGGCCGCCGGGCTAACCTCGGTGACAACCTTGCCCGGCCACAGCCCGGAGGCTTCGACATCGGCGATGGTGTCCAGCGCTATCCGGCGCTGCTCGTCGTCGAGGTAGAAGATCTCGGAGCGGTAGCTCGAACCCACATCGTTGCCCTGACGGTCCTTTGTCGTCGGATCATGAATCTGGAAGAAGAACTCCAGCAGAGCCCGGTAGTCGGTGCGCGCCGGGTCGTAAACGATCTCAATCGCCTCGGCATGGCCGGGGTGCCTGCGATAGGTCGGGTGGTCATTCTTTCCGCCCGTGTAGCCGACCCGGGTCGAAACGACGCCCGGCTGCTTGCGGATCAGATCCTGCATGCCCCAGAAGCACCCGCCCGCCAGTATCGCCCGCTTGTCGTCGCTCACTCGTGTTCCTTTCCGGTCGACGTCAGAAGTAGTCCTTTGTGGTCTGAAACCTCTACATCGGATAACCACCGGCGCCGCCGTCTTAGTCCGCATCGGCGATGAATTGACTCGCCTTCGGGTGCCGTAGCGAAGAAGCAGGCCCTCCGAGCTGTGATGTTGCTCAGATCGTACCGCGCAGGTTTGCCTTGCTATGGTGCTCGGTCGGCGAGTAGTCCCTCGCGATAGCAGACGATGACCGCGGTTTCGCCGGCATGGGGGAGATAGATTCTCATCACGGCGCCGTTCTCCATAAGAACCGAATCTTGCCGGCTCTCGGGAATCCTCGATAGTTCAAGGGTGTCCGGCA
>CAZCHU010000113.1:0-4738 GCA_964498215.1 uncultured Mycobacterium sp.
GAGACGTGGCCGGCCACCTCCCAGACATCGGGGTGCACGTCGCCGACGAGCTTGCCGGCGTCGTCGCGACTGACTCCGACGTCGACGACGGCCGCGCCCGGGCGCACCATGTCGGCGGTCACCATGTGTGGCACCCCGGCCGCAGCCACGATGATGTCGGCCTCGCGGGTGATCTGGGGAAGGTGACGGGTCGCGGTGTGGCACAGCGTGACCGTGGCGTTCTCCGAGCGGCGGGTGAGCAGCAGTCCGAGCGGGCGCCCGACGGTGACGCCGCGCCCGATGACGACGACGTGCGCGCCGGCGATGTCGACCTGGTAACGCCGCAGCAGGTGCACGATGCCCCGGGGCGTGCAGGGCAGCGGCGCCGGCTCTCCCAGCACCAGCCGGCCCAGGTTCATCGGGTGCAGACCGTCGGCGTCCTTATCCGGGTCCACTCGCTCGAGCGCCGCGTTCTCGTTCAAATGCTTGGGCAGCGGCAGCTGGACGATGTAACCGGTGCACTCCGGGTTGGCGTTGAGCTCGTCGAGTACATCCTCGAGAGCGGCCTGGCTGATGTCGGCGGGCAAGTCTCGGCGGAGTGAGGTGATGCCCACCTTGGCGCAATCGGAGTGCTTGCCGCGCACGTAGGCCTGGGAGCCGGGGTCGTCTCCGACCAGTACGGTGCCGAGCCCCGGAGTCCGTCCCGCCGCGGTGAGCCGCGTGACACGCTCGGCGAGGTCGTCGAGAATCTCGTCGCGCGTGGCCTTACCGTCCAAAGTGATCGCACCCACAGCGGTCATTCTGTCAGGCCCGATATTTCACCAACGGCGCGCTTCGGATAACCGGCGTGGCAAGCTCGGATGACATGACCGCCCCCCGCGACGTGTTCACCCCCGCCAAACTCGGGCCACTAACGTTGCGCAACCGCATCATCAAGGCCGCCACGTTCGAGGGGGCCACGCCGGAGGCTCTGGTTACCGACGACCTGATCACCTATCACCGGCTGCCCGCTGCCGGCGGGGTAGGCATGACCACGGTCGCGTATCTGGCCGTATCACCCGGCGGGCGCACCGAGGGCAAGCAAATCTACTGGCGTCCGGAAGCGATGCCGGGGCTGCGCCGACTCACCGACGCCATCCACGCCGAGGGCGCAGCGATCAGCGCACAGATCGGCCACGCTGGCCCGGTTGCCAACGCTCGATCCAACAAGGCCCAGGCCTATGCGCCGGTGCGGTTTTTTAACCCGCTGTCGATGCGCTTCGCGAAGAGGGCCACCCGCGAGGACATCGACGACATCATCGAGGCCCACGGCCACGCCGCCCGCTGCGCCGTCGACGCCGGCTTCGACGCCGTCGAGGTCCACCTGGGCCACAATTACTTCGCGAGCTCGTTTCTGTCGCCGCTGATCAACCGTCGCGATGACGAGTTCGGAGGATCCCTGGCCAACCGCGCCAAGGTCGCACGGGGCACGGTGCTGGCGGTGCGCCGGGCGGTGGAGAAGGCGGGCACACCAATCGCGGTGACCGCCAAACTCAACATGAGCGACGGGGTGCGCGGGGGCATCTCCACTGAGGAGGCGCTGCAGACCGCGAAGTGGCTGGAGTCCGACGGCGGGCTGGACGCCATCGAGCTCACCGCAGGCAGTTCGCTGGTCAACCCGATGTATCTGTTCCGCGGGGATGCACCGGTAAAGCAGTTCGCTGCGGCCTTCAAACCGCCACTTCGGTGGGGCATCCGGATGACGGGCAAGAAGTTCCTGCGCGAGTATCCCTACCGCGAGGCCTACCTGCTGCGGGACGCCACGATGTTCCGCTCCGAGCTGTCGATGCCGCTGATCCTGCTCGGCGGCATCACCAACCGCGAGACGATGGACCTGGCGATGGCGGAGGGCTTTGACTTCGTCGCGATGGGTCGCGCGCTGCTCGCCGAGCCCGACCTGATCAACAGAATCCAGGCCGACGGACCGCAGCACTCGGTGCGGTCGGCATGCAACCACTGCAATCAGTGCATGGCCACCATCTACAGCGGTACCCATTGCGTCGTCACTGGATCACCGGTCGGCGTGCAGCACTAGGGGCGCAATAACGGCGCCGCAACAGATCGCAGACACCCTCCGAGCAGCAGATCCCCGCCGCGGGTCTAGCGATAGAGTTGCTGCCGATGAGCCGATCAGCACCCCCCGCGCTGACAGTTCGGTATGACGGATCCCCACGCACCTTCGCCGCCGGCAACGACGTCGTCGTCGGCCGGGATCTACGCGCCGACGTCCGCATCGCCCACCCGTTGATCTCCCGCGCCCACCTGCTGCTGCGGTTCGAGCGGGGCCGGTGGATCGCCGTCGACAACGGCAGCCTCAACGGGATGTTCGTCAACGGCCGCCGGGTACCGGCCATCGATATCGCCGACGGCCAGCAGATTCACGTCGGCAATCCGGACGGGCCCCTGCTCACCTTCGAGGTCGGGCGCCATCAGGGGCTGGCCGGGTCACCGCCAACGACTACGGTGGTCCCGGCCGTCGGCCGCCCCGGCCCGACCTGGCCCTCCCAAGCGCCGCCGCAGGCGGGGGGACGCCCATATTCCGGGCCGTATCCACCCCCGCCCGGTCCGGGCCGTCGTCCGTCCGGCGCGCAACCGCTGCAGCCGGCACCGGTGCGGCAGTCCACCTCGTCGCCGGATCTGGAGTCCGCCACCGTGATGGGGCCTGCCGCCAAACCACGGTCCGACGACGGCAACATCGCGACCAGCATGCTCAAGATCTTGCGGCCCGGCCGTCCGCCCGGTCTCCCGGCGGGTTCGATAAAAATCGGGCGCGCCAGCGACAACGCAATCGTGATCCCCGATGTGCTGGCCTCGCGTCACCACGCCACCCTGATCCCGACTGCCGACGGCTCCGGGACCGCCGAGATTCGCGATAACCGCAGCATCAACGGCACCTTCGTCAACGGCGCCCGGGTTGAGACCGCGACACTCACCGAAGGCGACACCGTCACCATCGGCAACGTCGATCTGGTCTTTCGCGATGGCACGCTGGCGCGTCGCACCCAGACGACCGCCGACGTCGCTATCGGCGGCCTCGATGTCCACGGCATCACCTGGACCATCGAGGGAGACAAGACGCTGCTGGACAACATCTCCATGTCGGCGCGGCCGGGGACGTTGACCGCTGTGATCGGACCTTCTGGGGCCGGCAAGTCCACGTTCGCCCGGCTGGTCGCCGGCTACACCCATCCGACGACGGGCCAGGTGTCGTTCGAGGGCCACGACGTGCACAACGAGTACGCCTCGCTGCGCTCCCGGATCGGCATGGTGCCGCAGGACGATGTGGTGCACGGTCAGCTGACGGTACGGCAGGCGTTGAGGTATGCCGCCGAGCTCCGGCTGCCACCCGACACCAGCCAGGCCGATCGCGATCAGGTGGTCAACGAGGTACTCCAAGAGCTCGAGATGACCGAGCACCTCGACACCCGCGTCGACAAGCTGTCCGGTGGGCAGCGCAAGCGCGCGTCGGTGGCGCTCGAGTTGCTGACCGGCCCGTCGCTGCTCATCCTCGATGAGCCGACCTCGGGCCTGGACCCCGCGCTGGATCGCCAGGTGATGACGATGTTGCGCCAGCTTGCCGATGCCGGCCGCGTAGTGCTCGTCGTCACCCACTCGCTGACCTATCTCGACGTCTGCGATCAGGTGCTACTGCTGGCCCCGGGCGGAAAGACCGCGTTTTACGGCCCACCCGACGAAATCGGCCCGTCGATGGGCACGACGAACTGGGCCGACATCTTCTCCGGTGTCGCCGGAGACCCCGACGGCGCAGCACAGCGCTTCCTGGCTCAGCATGGCCCACCGCCGCCGCAGCCTCCCGCACTCACCCCCTCCGACCTGGGCAATCCGACCCGCACCAGCGTCCGAAGACAGTTGTCCACCATCGCGCGGCGCCAGATCCGGCTGGTGATCTCCGATCGCGGATACTTCGCGTTCCTGATGCTGCTGCCGTTCATCATGGGCGTGTTGTCGCTCTCGGTGCCCGGCGATGTCGGGTTCGGTGTTCCGGTGCCCGCCGAGCGGGGCGGTGCGGCGCCCAATGAGCCGGGACAGATCCTGGTGATGCTCAACGTCGGCGCGATCTTCATGGGTACTGCCTTGACCATTCGCGCCCTGATCGGTGAGCGGGCCATCTTCAAACGTGAGCAGGCTGTCGGCCTGTCGACGTCGGCCTACCTGATGGCGAAGGTCGTGGTCTTCACCGCGTTCGCCATCGTGCAGGCCGCGATCGTCACGTCGATCGCGATCGCGGGCAAGGGCTGGGGTCCCGGCGCGGTCGACAGCGGTGCGGTACTGAGCAACCGCAGCCTGGAGTTATTCGTCGACATCGCGGTCACGTGTGTCGCCGCGGCGATGGTCGGCCTGGCACTGTCCGCGCTGGCCAAGTCCAGCGAGCAGATCATGCCGCTGCTGGTCGTGGCCATCATGAGCCAGCTGGTGTTTTCCGGTGGGATGATTCCCGTCACCGGCCGAATCGTCCTGGACCAGATGTCGTGGGCGACACCGGCCCGGTGGGGATTTGCGTCGTCAGCGTCGACCGTTGACCTGATCAGGTTGGTGCCGGGCCCGTTGACGCCGAAGGACCGGCACTGGGAGCACACCTCTGGGGCGTGGATGTTCGACATGGCGATGCTGGCGGCGATCAGCGTCTTCTACGTCGGTTTTGTGCGCTGGCGAATCCGGCTCAGTGCCGCGTGACGACGATGCGGGCGAGGTACGAGCC
>CAZCHU010000113.1:4838-11096 GCA_964498215.1 uncultured Mycobacterium sp.
CCGCGTGACGACGATGCGGGCGAGGTACGAGCCGGCGTACCCTCGCCGAGGGTAGGGGGATGCCAATGGAACCGACCGATTCCGACGCCGATACGTCGACGCGCGCCAAAGCACTGGACGCCGCGCTCGCTGAGCTGCAGCGATGGGGCGTGGACCGGTTCAGCTTGGAGGGTGTGGCCCATCGCGCTCATCTCCCTCCCGAGTACGTGCGCGAAACCTGGCCAGGCGAACGAGAACTGATCGTCGAAGCCCTGCACAACTACACCGCGATGATGGTCACCCTTCCTAACACCGGGTCCCTGCACGGTGATCTCACCGAACTGGCTCTGTCGGTCGGTACGTACCTCAACGAACCGGTCGGCCGCAGAATCACGCGCATGTTCGTCGTCGACACCAAGTCGCTGTTGGTCGACTCCGACACCCGGATGCAGTTCTGGGCCCTGCGGCAGAAAGCCATCGAACAGGTCTTCGCGCGCGCCGCCGAGCGCGGCGAAGTGCGCAGCGACGTCGTCCCCGTGGTCGCCATGCACTTGCTGACTTCACCGCTGAATGCCATCGCCTTGTACACCGACCGGCCCGTGGAACCGGACTTCTGCCGCGCTATCGCCGACTTGGTGACACGCGCGATCGCCGCGCACTAGGACCTTCGGCTACCCGAGCAACCAGTCGTTGGGCGAGAACAGTTCGCAGTGCACCCGTTCCGGAGAGACACCGCGGTCGACGAGTTGGGAACGGACTGCCTGCACGAAGCCGCTGTTGCCGCAGAGGTAAACCTGGGTATCAGCGGCCAGTTCAACATTGTCCAGGTTCAGCAGGCCCGGGTGCGCGTCGGGCGCACCCGCTGTCATGCCGTCCTCGTACCAGACGTCGAGGCTGGCCTTGGGAAGTTCAGCAAGCAGCTCATGCTGGCGCTCCCGGAGCGGATGGCTGAGGTCGCAACGGTCGGCGTGCAGCACCTGCACGGTGGCCTCGGGCGCAGCGGAGACCAGATACTCCAGGATTCCGATCATCGGGGTGATGCCGATGCCGGCCGAGATCAACATCAGCGGCTCGTCGCCCTTGGGGGCGGGCAGGTCACCGAACGGCACGGTGACATCGAGCAGATCCCCGACGCATACGTTGGCCGCGATCCAGCCGGAGACTGCGCCGGCGGGCTGATCCGCGACGGCCGGCACGGGCCGAACGGCGAAGGTCAGCTCATGCCCGCCCGGGGCATTGACCAGGCTGTACTGGCGCAGCTGGCGGGCACCGTCAGACATCGTCACACCCACCGAAACATATTGTCCGGGAAGGAAGTCGGCGAACGGCTCACCGGCTGACCGAACGGTGAGCAGCACCGCGCCCGAGGGGTCGTCGACGCGGGAGACGACGCGTGCGCGACGGTACACATCGCCGTCGGCAACACCGGCGGCGCGGTAAAGGTCGCGTTCGAGGTCGATCAGAGTGTCGGCCATGATCCAGAACACCCTGTCCCAGGCCGCGGCGACCTCATCGGTGACGGTCTCGGCGCCGAGCACCGCCACGATGGCGGCGAACAGGTTGTCGTGGACGATCGGATACTGGTCAGCCGTCACCCCGAGAGATGCGTGCTTGTGCGCGATTCGTGACAGTAACTCGGCCGGATGCGGCAGCGCCGGATCCACCAGGTGGGTGGCGAATGTGGCGATCGACGCCGCGAGCGCCCGCTGCTGGGCGCCCTCGGCTTGGTTCCCACGGTTGAACAGGTTTCGCAGAAGTTCGGGGTGCGCGTCGAACATACGGCGATAGAACTCGGCGGTGATCTCGTCGATACGCGCGCCGATCAGCGGAAGCGTCGCGGACACGATCTGCGCGTGCGCGGGCTCCAGTTCAGCCGGGGATAAAGTGTTGGCACTCAGGGTCATCGGGCTTTCCTTTCGGTGGTGATGTCTGGTACGAGGTTTGGTTGCGGCGGCCCGTCATGCGCGGGAATCACATGCGCGGGAGTCAGTGGCATGAGGGTGAGGTTCGACTCATTGACCAAGTCGCTGACGGTGTGTCGGTCCAACTCGCGGTAGAACGCGTCTTTGGCCTCAGCAAGGGCCTGACGCAACCGGCAAGCGGGAACCAGCGGACAAGGGCTTTCACCGTCGCACTCGATGACTTCGCGATCCCCTTCGAGCCGACGCACCAGCCACCCGACCGATGCGCGCCTCCCCTGTTCGGTGAGCGCGAGGCCACCGGAGCGGCCCCGACGGGCGTGCACCATGCCCAGGTCGACCAGTCGGGACACCGCCTTGGCGACGTGGTTCTCGGAAGCGTTGGCTCCGGCGGCGATCGAACCGGTCGTCATTCGCTTACCACCGGACTCGCCGGCTGCGAGCAGCATCATCGCTC
The DNA here is from genome assembly GCA_964498215.1 of uncultured Mycobacterium sp. Taxonomy (GTDB): domain Bacteria; phylum Actinomycetota; class Actinomycetes; order Mycobacteriales; family Mycobacteriaceae; genus Mycobacterium. Next base: position 7,194 of record CAZCHU010000113.1, read on the forward strand.
GCAATCCGAGATCGGTGAACCGGGTCAGCTGCATGGGGCTGACGCTAGTAATTGCGCATCTTTGATGCGACTTTTTGCGGTGTGGCCTTAAACACCCTGTACGGTGCGGTTTTTCTACCAGCTAGGACGTGCTGCTCAACCCCCGATGACAAGTCCGTGGGCCGCCGCATAGGCCAGTCCCTGATCGATGTCGACCTTCGCGCCGCGCACTTTCGCGGTGGTCCAGAACGTCGGCTCGGTATGCGCACCGCGCAGATCGGCACCCTCCAGCCGGGCGTCGGAGACCCGCACCCCGGTGAGGTCGGCGCGCCGCAACACCGCCTCGCGCAGATCGGCGCCTACCAGACTGGCTTCGCGCAGCCGACAGTCGGACAGGTCCACCTTGCGCAGATCAGCACCGCCGAGCACGGCCAAGGTGAGATCCACCTCGACCAGCGTCAGCGGTCGCATTCTGCACTCAATGAAGGTTGAACCGAGGAACGTGCAGTGTCGGAAACTGCTGTGCCACAATGATGTCCGCCGAAACATACAGTTGCGAAATGCGGAGCCGAGATGCTCGGACTCGGATAGATCGACACCCGAGAAATCGCATTCGGTGAACACCACACGTTCGGTGCGCAGCCGGCTGAGATCCTCGTCGCGAAAATCGTGGCCGTCGAATTCCCGGTCGACTTCGTGAGCGTTCACCCGGTCCGCCGAAGCACATCGCAAGGGTACGAGTCGGTCATTCGGAGTCGATTCGCCTGGTCTCGCGGTGGTCCATGCCCGGACCCGCGGCGACGAGCAGTTCGGCCGGCACGTAGACGCCTGCGGTGATGCCCGAACCCGGTTCGCCGGTGACAGTGCTGCGCAGTCGCACCACCAGGCCGTGCCGGGCCGCCAACCGGCTCACGACAACCAGGCCCGCATGACCTCCGCTCTGAGGGTCGCCCGCACCGCCGGACTGCAATCGGGTGTTGGCGAACCGCAGATCGGACTCGGTCATTCCCAGCCCGCTGTCAGCCACCTCGAGGACCAGACCGCCGTTGGCGGTCTGTACCGCGGACACGTTCACCCGCCCGGTGGGCGGTGAATGTCGCAGCGCGTTGTCCAGCAATTCAGTGAGCAGGTGTGCCAGATCACCCGCGACCGGGTGGGTGACCTCGCTGTCGGGCAGTGCCTCGATGGCGACACGGGTGGAATCCTGAACCCCTGCGATCGCCGCATCGACTACGACGGTGACCGCAACCGCAGCGCCCTGCCCGCGGGGAATCTCCGCACCGGCCAGCCCCATCAGGTTGGGGCCTGCGGCGCGCGACCGATTGTGTCGCGAACGCGTATCGGTCGCCTGAAGCTGAAGCCGGGCCTGCTCGGCGGGATGCACAAGTGAGCGGGCTACCACCAAGACGAGCAGGAGCGCGATGGCGATCGCGGCGGCCACGAGTGCCGCGTCGCGGATCGCGGCCGAGCGTGCGTCGTGGGCCTGCTGGTCGACGGTCGCCAGAATAGAGTTGGATGTCTCGCTAATCAGAGCCGCGACGATGTCGCGGGTGATCTGTTGGGAGGCCAGGAGTTCAGGGTTTCCGACGAGCACCGACTCCGGATCCGACAGCACCCGCATCCGGTTGTCCATTTCCGATCGCAGCACCGTCGCCCGATCGCTCTCAGCACCGAGGTAGGCATCTATCGCCGACACCATCGACGGCTCGGCGCCGGCCAGCGCGAGCAGCGCCGAGCGCAGCGCCGCTTCGGGTAGATCACCGCCACGGGTGACGAGCAGCTGCTGCATCACCATCTGTCCGCGCACGCCCACAGCGCCGGTCAGCGCGTCACATGCAGACCGGATGCCCGGGCTGTCGACCATCAATCCGGCGATGGCGGTCTCGGCGATGTTCAACACCGGCACGTAGGCCATCATGCGGGTCCGCAGGTCGCCAGCGTTACCCATGACTCTGCCGAGCAGGTCCTGCCCCTCCTCGAGCAGTGTGCTGGTGGCCGTTCGGACGCTGTCGGGTACCTCGGTGTCGGCCAGCTCCCGTTGCAGGTCAATCCGGCGCGAATCAAAAGTCGTCAATGCGGGCTGGGCGTCGACGCCCTCGGTTGCAGCCACCATCGTGCCCTCCAGCGCGGCCACGTAGTCGACGACGGCGGGCACCATGTCGGTGCGCTCAGCAGCGCCCCCCAGCTCTGCGGCCTCCGTCATGCTGGCGTAGATACCCGCGCCGCCGAACACACCGGCCAGCGCGAGTGGCACTACCACGATGGCGAACACCTTCCATCGGATCGGCCAGTTGGGCAGCGCCAGCCGCGACGGCTTCTTGTCGCGCCTCATCGACCGCCCACGCCGTCGGCGGGAAGCACGCCGGGTAGTGATCGGGACTCAACCACGGTGGGCCCGCCGAAGGAGCGCGACAAGGAAATCGGAATCGTCGTCGAAAGGTCGTAGATCCCAGGTCGATAGCAGCAGATCGGGGGTGAGACCAGCGGCTTCGGCGTCGGCGAGAAACTGGCCGAACTCGTAATCGCGACCGGCGCCGAAGCCGATCACCGCTCGGCCGTCGTCGCGGAGGTGTGCGCGCAGCCGGCCCAGCACCTGAACTCGGGTACTGGGAGCAAGGAACGTCATGACGTTGCCGGCTGATGCGATGACGTCGAATGGTTCGGTGATGCCGCGCGCCGGCAAATCGAGCTCAGCGAGATCGCCGACGAGCCAGCGCGGACCCGGATGGTCCTGTCCGGCTGCCTCGATGAGCGCCGGGTCGACGTCGACGCCGACTACGTCGTGACCCGCTTTGGCCAGATATCCGCCCAGTCGGCCGGGCCCGCAGCCGGCATCGAGGATGCGGGCACCGCGTGGCGCCATCGCGTCCACCAGGCGGGCCTCACCGGCCAGATCGTCCCCGGCCCGTGCCATGGCGCGGAAACGCTCGATATACCAGTGCGAATGCCCGGGATCGGCAGCGACCTTCTGCATCCAGATGCTTCGCTCGACCATTCACACAACGCCCGTTGTCGATGCCGATCTCATCTGTCGAGTATAGGAAGGTTGCCCGGGTACGGAGCCGGCATCAGACATGTGTGGCTGCGCAAAACCCGGTCGCGATCGGCCGTTCAGCGGCGGGGCACACTGCCCGACAACGACAACGATTCGCCGTGCCGGCCCCTACTCAAACGATTCCGGCCTCTCCGGCGTCGGCTTCCATGACGTTCACCCGGTATTCATATCCGTGGCCCCAAGCCGTCATGTTAAGCAGATTCGGTGGGGGCCCGATTAAGTACGCTTTTCGCGGAAAAGTCTTGCACCAGGGAGATGCCGATGACAGAAGCTCAGGACTCACCCACGCGGAAGCCACCCGCGGCGGGCCTCAACGAAGACCTGCGCAAGCTGATGAACTCTCCGGGGTCCCAGCCGCCCACATTGGCTGAACGTATCGGAATGAGCCCGGTGGCCGCATTCACACCGTGGGCAATGTACTGGCTTGTCACCAACAGCCCTGCGGGATGGTTCTATGCGGCAGTAACCGCCCTCGCAGTAGCGCTGATATTCGCCGCCCCGACGATTCAGACTGGGTTGAAAGTATTCGATGTGGTAACCATCGTGTTCTTCGCGGGACTCGTCGTTGCGGGCGTCATCCTTGGAGCCCGGTACGCAGGGGCGATGGACGTCCATTCCACCGTGATCGCTGCGGCAGCACTTGCCGTGTTGGCATTCGTATCGTTGCTGTTCACTCCCATCACTGCGGAATACGCGCGCGAGTATGTCTCACCCGAAGAGTGGGATCAGCCGGTGTTCATACGCATCAATCGTGTCGTGACTTTCCTGTGGGGTTCGGTGTTCGCGTCTATCGCCGTACTCGAACTCATCGCCGATAACAATCCGTCAGCCCGCGACTGGGCGAATTGGGTTCTTCCGATCACGCTGTT
>CAZCHU010000114.1:0-11070 GCA_964498215.1 uncultured Mycobacterium sp.
GTTAATAGGGCACTAGCACCTCAAGCTAGCGCGTCTGCCATTCCGCCACTCGGACCAGTTCGAAGGCAGCTTAGGTTATCGGATCGGCGCGTCTTGGCCCAAACCGCGCGGCCCGCCGTCGTGGCCAACGGATGAGGCCCGGCGTCGCGGGCGAATGATGATAGGAAAGTGACTGTGAGTTCCGCACCGACCCCCAGCGACGAGATCGTCGACCTCGTCAGCGCGCTCATCCGGTTCGATACCTCCAATACCGGTGAACCGGCCACCACGAAGGGTGAGGCTGAATGTGCGCGCTGGGTGATTGACCAGCTGGAGGAAGTCGGTTTCAGCACCGAGTACGTCGAGGCAGGGGCGCCTGGGCGGGCCAATGTGTTCGCCCGGCTCAAGGGTGCCGACCCGACTCGGGGCGCACTCATGCTGCACGGTCACCTCGACGTGGTCCCTGCCGAGGCGTCCGACTGGAGCGTGCACCCATTCTCTGGAGCGGTTGAGAACGGCTACGTGTGGGGCCGCGGCGCGGTCGACATGAAGGACATGGTCGGGATGATCATCGCCGTTGCCCGTCACTTCAAACGGGCCGGCATCGTGCCGCCGCGCGACCTCGTGTTCGCGTTCGTCTCCGACGAGGAGGCCGGCGGCAAATACGGGTGCAAATGGCTGGTGGAGAATCGACCCGACCTGTTTGACGGTGTCAGCGAGGCGGTCGGCGAGGTCGGCGGGTTTTCGCTGACTGTGCCGCGCCGCGACGGTGGCGAGCGTCGGCTCTATCTGATCGAGACCGCCGAGAAGGCGATGATGTGGATGCGGTTGACGGCGCGGGGCCGGGCCGGCCACGGGTCGATGGTGCACGACGACAATGCCGTCACCGCCATCGCCACGGCAGTCGCCAAGCTGGGCCGCCATCAGTTCCCGATCGTCCTGACCGAGTCGGTGGAGCAGTTCCTGGCAGCGGTGAGCGAGGAGACCGGGTACACGTTCGATCCGAACGCTCCCGATATCGAGGGTGCGGTCGCCAAGCTCGGGTCAATCGCCAAGATCGTCGGCGCCACACTGCGTGATACCGCCAACCCGACGATGCTCAAGGCCGGGTACAAGGCCAACGTCATCCCCGCCACCGCCGAGGCCGTTGTGGACTGCCGCATCCTGCCGGGGCGCCTGGCCGAATTCGAGCGTGAGGTCGACGCGATCATCGGTCCCGACGTCACCCGCGAGTGGATCACCGAACTGCCCTCCTACGAGACCTCGTTCGACGGCGAACTGCTCGAAGCGATGAACGCCGCGATCCTTTCGGTGGATCCCGAGGCGCGCACCGTGCCCTACATGCTCTCCGGGGGAACCGATGCAAAACACTTCGCCCGCTTGGGGATTCGTTGCTTCGGGTTCGCCCCCCTGAGATTGCCGCCCGACCTGGATTTCGCCGCAATGTTCCACGGCGTCGATGAGCGGGTACCCGTTGATGCGTTGACCTTCGGGGCGCGCGTCCTTGAACACTTCCTGTTGCACTGCTGAAAACCCGAGGCGAATATGAGAGGAACGGCCCAATAGTGTCTTTTCCGTACAACCCCTACGACTTCCTGCCTGAGCTACCGACGTTCACAGTGACATCGGAATCCTTCACCGACGGCCAGCCGCTGGGCAACGATCAAGTCAGCGGCATCATGGGCGCCGGTGGGTCGGATATCTCTCCACAGTTGAGCTGGTCGGGATTCCCTGAGACGACTCGTAGTTTCGCCGTCACCGTTTATGACCCCGACGCTCCGACGGCCTCAGGGTTCTGGCATTGGGCGGTGTTCAACATCCCGGCGACGGTCACTGACCTACCTGCAGGCGTCGGCGACGGAAGCGCCAGTGGATTCCCCGGTGATGCAATCACTTTGGCCAATGACGCCGGGTTGAAGCGATTCCTCGGAGCCGCCCCGCCGGCCGGGCACGGGCCACACCGCTACTTCGTGGCCGTGCACGCCGTCGGGGTCGAGAAGCTCGATATTCCGGCCGACGGGACCCCGGCCTACCTGGGCTTCAACCTGTTCGGTCAGGCGATCGCCCGCGCGCTCATCCACGGCACCTACGAACAGCAGTAGCGATGTCGGTGTGGTTGTCTTCGCCAGCCGCCGAGATCACCGAGCCGACGACCCGATGGCGTCGGCAAGACTGCTGAAGCCGTTCGCGTGCAGCCGGCGGGCGATCCCGTCGTGGATCGTCTTGGCCCACAACCCGCCGCCGTACACGAACCCGGTGTAGCCCTGCAGCAGCGAGGCGCCCGACACGATGCGCTCCCACGCATCGTCAGGAGTCTCGATGCCGCCGACGCTGATGAGCACAAGTCGGTCGCCGGTCCGCCGGTACAGCCGGCGCAGTATCTCGACGGAGCGACGGGCCACCGGTGCGCCGGAGACGCCACCGGGTCCCAACTCCTCGACCCCAGGTGTGGCCAGTCCGTCGCGAGACACGCTCGTGTTGGTGGCCACGATCCCTGCGAGGCCGAGTTCGACGGCCAGATCAGCGATCGCGTCGATGTCACTGTCGGCGAGGTCGGGTGCAATCTTGACCAGCACCGGCGTGGACGTTTCCGCCAGCACCGCGGCCAGAATCGGCCGCAGCGATTCGACCGACTGCAGGTCACGCAGGCCCGGGGTGTTCGGCGAGCTCACATTCACGACCAGGTAGGCGGCCAGCGGTCCCAGCAGTCGGGCGCTCTCGGCATAGTCGTCGGCAGCCCGCTCGGGTGGGGTGACTTTGGTTTTTCCAATGTTGACCCCGATCGGAACGTCGGGGCTGCGACGGGTGAGCGCAACCGCAAGCGCACCGGCGCCGCGGTTGTTGAATCCCATCCGGTTCAGCAGCGCCCGATCGGCGGGCAGCCGGAACATCCGCGGTGGTGGGTTGCCCGGCTGGGGATGCGCGGTGACGGTGCCCACCTCGGCGTATCCGAAACCCAACGCGCCCCAGGTGTGCACACCTTGCCCGTCCTTGTCGAAGCCCGCCGCCAGCCCCATCGGACCCGGAAACCGCACCCCGAACAGCGTGCTGGCCAGCGCCGGGTCGGACGGCCTCAGTCGGCGTACCAGCCAGGCGCGCAGCACGGCAGGTGCGGTGGCAGCGCGTAGACCGGCAAACACCCACGTGTGAATCCGTTCGGGCGGTGCCAGGAACAAGACCCGCCGCAGTATTCGGTACATCAATTTTTGTCCGCCTAGAGCGTGGGCTGGTCGGGGTCGTGCGGTCTGTCGGCGCGTCGTCGACGCCGCAGCAGCACCCGCCTGCTGCCGTCGGTGTACAGGCGAACGCGAGTCAGCTCCCAACCTCGGTACTCGGCCTCGATCGACAACCGGATCGACGCGCTGACCCGGGTGACCTCGGGTGGGAGGCGCAGCGGAATCCACTCGTATTCGCCGGACTGGTCTTCGGAGACCATCTGGTGCCACGCGGTCGGCATCCGGAAACGTGAACCTGAAGTCACTTCGGGGCTCCGGCTGGGCTGATCACCTGAATACCGGCCCCGGCGCCGGAAACCACATAGAGCGTCTCCGACGCCTCGTCAAAGGCCAGCGAGTTGGGTTGCTGCACAGTTGGATATCGCACCTTTTCGACGGGGATCCCGGTCGACAGATCGTAACCAACAACGGTGTTGGTCGCCGTCTGAGCGACCCACGCCAGTCCCGTCGGGGTGTCGGATGCCGCGAGGCCGTAGGGCGCGTCCGGCACCGGGAAGCGCTGACGCAGAATGAGCGGATCGACCCCGTAGACCAGCAACTCGCCCCCGCGGGTGTCGGCGACCAACACCCGGCCCGCCGTGTCGGCGGCCATCGTGGTGGCGCCCTGACCGGCCCGCAACGCTTGTGCGGACTTCGTCCCCTCGATGTTCAGACTGGTCACCGATGTCTGGCCCCGATCCAACACGACCGCGGTATTTCCTTGTGTGACAATGCTGTCCACCCGCGCGAAGATCTTCAACCGCGCCCCGACCGTGGTGTCGGAGTCCAGCGTGTATACGGCGCCGTCGGCGCTGCCGAGGACCAGCTTGCCGTCGGCGCGCCGCGCGATTGCGGTGAAGTCGACCCCGTCTTGGCCTTCTACGCCGATCCTCGTCGTGGCACCGGAGGCGATCTCGAGCTCGAAGTAGCCGCCTTTCGTCGACAGGAACAGCTTTCCGTCATCATCGCCGGCCATTGCCGTCGCGGCGCCGTCCAGCTGCACCGGAACTGCATCGCCGGTCGCGGAGAACACGGTGACGGTCGCCGGATCGCCGACATCACCTCCGAGGACCGCCAACGAATCCGTGCCTGCGTCGAATACAGCCGCCTGCGCCGGCCCGGCCAGCGGGAACACAACTCCGGCCGGGGTGGTCGTCACCGGAGGCGATTCGACGGCCTGCGCCGGAACAATGGTGGGTGGGGATGGGTCGACGAGGCCCGACGAACAGCCGGTGAACAACACCATGCCCAGTACGGCCACGCCGAGGCGAACCAGACGGGTTGGTGGGTCGATACGACGCGACAACGAATTGCTCTCGATTGTGGGCGAAAATGAGATCGGATCGTCAGTGTATTCAACTTCGGGGACCCGAAACGCCCGTATCCCAGCCCAAATTGACGCAGGCGACGGTATGGTGCTGGCCATGACTCTCGCGGCGGACAGCGACGTGACCGATCGAGAATTCGCAGTTGAGGACATCACCACCGGGGTACACGCGAGCGGGTTTGGCCAGCTCGGCGACGGGCGTCCGTTCTCTTTCCACACCGAACGCCACGCGCTGGTCGTGGAGATTTACCGGCCGCGTCTGCGGGATCCTGTCCCGCAAGCCGAGGACATCGTCGCAATGGCCACCCGCAAGCTCACCGAAATCGATGTGTTCGACGAGCGCAGCCTGGCTGCCGCCGTCCGTGATGCCGTCGCAGAAGCGCAGCCGGTGCCTCGCAACGGCCGCTGACGGGCACTGACACCCCCTGACCGCACCTCACGGTACGGTCATCGTCGTGACGGACGTGCCTGCGATGTCGTGGCTGCAGGTCGTCGTGCTCTCGGTTCTGCAAGGCCTCACCGAGTTTCTGCCGGTTTCCTCATCGGGGCACCTGGCCATCGCATCACGGGTGTTCTTTGACGAAGATGCCGGCGCCTCCTTCACAGCCGTCAGCCAGCTCGGCACCGAAGCGGCCGTGCTGGTGTACTTCGCGCGCGACATCGTGCGGATCGTCAAGGCTTGGTGCAATGGTCTGTTCGTGGCCGCCCGCCGCTCCGTCGACTACTGGCTCGGCTGGTGGGTGATCATCGGCTCGATACCGATTGGCGTGGTCGGGCTGCTCTTCAAGGACGAGATTCGCACCGGAGCGCGCAATCTGTGGCTGGTGGCCACAGCTTTGATCGTTTTTTCGCTGGTCATCGCGGCGGCCGAGTACTTCGGCAGGCAAACACGCCACGTCGAGCAGCTCACCTGGCGCGACAGCATCATCGTCGGGCTGGCGCAATGCCTTGCGCTGGTGCCCGGGGTTTCCCGGTCAGGTGCAACCATCAGTGCGGGCCTGTACCTGGGCCTCGACCGTGAGCTCGCGGCGCGGTTCGGCTTCCTGCTGGCGATCCCGGCGGTGTTCGCCTCGGGCCTGTTCTCGTTGCCTGATGCGTTCAACCCGGTCGGGGAAGGGATGAGTGCCAGCGGTCCCCAGCTACTGGTCGCCACCGTGATCGCATTCGTGGTCGGGTTCGCGGCGGTGTCATGGTTTCTGCGTTTCCTGGTCCGGCACAGCATGTACTGGTTCGTGGGCTACCGCATCCTGCTCGGCACGGTGGTGCTGATCCTGCTGGCCACCGGGGTGGTGGCTGCCGCGTGACAGTTCTGCTGCTGCGCCATGGCCGATCGACATCGAACACGGCCCACACATTGGCGGGTCGGTCCCCGGACGTCGACCTCGACGATCACGGCCGCGCGCAGGCCCAGGCGCTGGTCGAGCGGGTCGGGTCGTTGGCGATCCGGTTCATCGCCCGTTCGCCGTTGCTGCGGTGCGAGCGAACGATGGAACCGCTGGCTGAGGCGTTGGGGCTGGATCCCGTCGTCGACGAGCGCCTCTCCGAAGTCGACTACGGGTCCTGGACCGGCCGCAAGATCGGTGAGCTGGTGAAGGAACCGCTCTGGAACGTGATCCAGCAGCAGCCCAGCGCCGCGGTGTTTCCGGACGGGGAGGGGCTGGCCGGTGTCCAGGCCCGCGCGGTGGCCGCGGTGCGCGAGCACGACCGCAGGCTTTCCGCCGAGCACGGCGGCGACGTGCTGTGGGTCGCATGTACCCACGGCGACGTGATCAAGGCGGTGCTGGCCGATGCGCTCGGCCTACATCTGGACAGCTTCCAGCGCATCAATGCCGACCCGGCATCGGTAAGCGTCGTGCGCTACACGACGCTGCGACCGTTCGTGATCCACGTCAACCACACCGGCGCCGCGCTGAACTCCGCGTTGTCTGCCCCTCCTGCCGGCGCAACCGCCCAGGAAGGCCGACCAGAAGGCGAAGTACCGACCGGCGACGCCGTCGTCGGTGGATCGGCCGGATGAGCGCCACGCCGCACAATTACGGCTGAAGTGGCATGTGCCGGTATTTTGGACATGCCATGGCCCGCGAAATCCACGTCTTCCGAACACCCGACCGCTTCGTGGCCGGGACAGTCGGCCAACCGGGAAATCGGACCTTCTATCTGCAGGCCGTTCACGAGAATCGGGTGATCTCGGTGATCTTGGAGAAGCAGCAGGTCGAGGTGCTTGCTGAGCGGATCGCCGCCCTGCTGTTGGAGATCAACCGCCGTTTCGGCACGCCGGTTCCGCCCGACACCGGCGAGGTTGAGGACCTGAGCCCGTTGATCACCCCGGTCGATGCCGAGTTCCGGGTCGGCACCATGGGGCTGGGGTGGGACTCCGAGGCGGAGACGGTCGTGGTGGAACTGCTCGCGGTCTCGGACGCCGAATTCGACGCGTCGGTGGTCCTCGACGACGCCGAAGAAGGCCCTGACGCCGTGCGGGTGTTCCTGACCCCTGAATCGGCCCGCGAGTTCGCGACGCGGTCCAATCGGGTCATCTCCGCGGGTCGCCCGCCTTGTCCGCTCTGCGATGAGCCACTGGACCCCGACGGACACATTTGCGTTCGAACCAACGGCTACCGGCGTGGCGCGCTAGCCGGGTCCGACGATGCCGCCGACACCTGAACAGGCGCTAGAGCGCGGTGAGCTGACCGTCATCGGCCGGATCCGCTCGGCGAGCAATGCGACTTTCCTGTGCGAGGCCAAGCTGGACGATCGTGTTCAACACTGCGTGTACAAGCCGGTGAGGGGCGAGGCGCCGCTGTGGGACTTCCCGGACGGCACGCTGGCCGGACGTGAACTGGGTAGCTACCTGATTTCGGCAGCCCTGGGCTGGAATATCGTGCCCTACACCATCATTCGTGACGGGCCGGTCGGCCCGGGGATGTTGCAGCTCTGGGTTGACCAGCCAGGCGACAGTGATGCTGGTGATGCTGACCGGAACCCCCGACCCGACCTGGTCGACGTGCTCCCCTCGGGCCGGATACCGGCCGGATTCCTGCCGGTGTTGCAGGCCTACGACTACGCCGGTAACGAGGTCACCCTTGTGCATGCCGACGATGGCCGGCTACGCCGGGTGGCGGTGTTCGACATTCTGATCAACAACGCCGACCGTAAGGGCGGACACGTGCTCACCGGTGTGAACGGACAGGTCTACGGCGTGGACCATGGGGTCTCGCTCCACGTCGAGGACAAGCTGCGGACCGTACTGTGGGGTTGGGCCGGCAAGCCCGTTGACGACGACATTCTCGCGTCGGTTGGCGGGCTCGGCGAGGCGCTCGGCCAAGAGCTTGGAGCCCAGCTATGCAACCACATCACCTCACGGGAAGTCGCTGCGCTCCAAGCCAGAGTCGTTGCCCTACTGAGAAATCCGGTGATGCCGACACCTGATGGGCGGCGGCCGATACCGTGGCCGGCCTTCTGACGTGGTGTACTTGCGCGGTGACCCTCACCGATGCGGCCCTGGCCGCGGTCGTGGCTGCCGAAGCCGGTGAGCTCCTGCTCGCGATGCGTAAGGAGATGGGGCACGGTGACTTTTTTGACCCCTACTACCTCGGCGACGCGGGCGACAAGCGTGCCAACGCGTTGATCCTGGATCGGCTACATCGGGAGCGGCCGAACGATTCGCTGTTGTCCGAGGAGGCCGTCGATGACGTATCGAGGGTAGACGCCGACCGGGTGTGGATCGTCGACCCGGTCGACGGCACCCACGAGTACTCGATGCCCGGCCGTGCCGACTGGGCGGTGCACATCGCTCTGTGGCAACGCATTTCAGATACGACCGGCACGATCACCGACGCTGCGGTCGCGCTGCCCGCGCACGGCCAGATGTTCCGCACCGACACCGTGACCGCTCCGCCCCCGCGCACCGACGGTCCAATCCGTATCACCGCCAGCTCGAACAGGCCGCCAGCGGTGCTGTGGTGGCTCCGGGATCAGCTTGACGTCCAGTTGATCCGGATCGGGTCGGCGGGGGCCAAGGCGATGGCGGTGGTACGCGGCGACGTCGACGCCTATATCCATGCAGGCGGCCAGTGGGAATGGGATTCGGCAGCTCCGGCCGGCGTGCTGTGGGCCGCGGGCATGCATGCGTCGCGACTCGACGGCTCACCGCTGGTATATAACTGTCGCGACCCGTATCTCCCGGATCTCTTGATGTGCCGACCGGAGGTGGCCGACGTACTGCTGGAAGCGATCTTGTCGGCCCGTCGCGAACGCTGGAACGGGACCAGGCGGGGATTGACGCGGGAATGAAACAGCCGTCGGCCATGTCCCGGATAGCTGGGTCCCAGATGACGATGTCTAGAGTCGATGCCATGCAAGCATGGTCGGCGCCGAGTGTTCCGGAGCTGACCGGACAGGGTCCGCAACTGCGGCTCTACGACAGCGCGGACCGGCAGGTGCGCCCCGTTGCCCCCGGCCGGACGGCCACCATGTACGTCTGTGGGATTACCCCCTACGACGCTACTCACCTGGGGCACGCCGCCACCTATTTGACCTTCGACCTGGTGCACCGCATCTGGCTTGATGCTGGTCACGACGTGTATTACGTGCAGAACGTCACCGACGTCGACGATCCGCTATTCGAGCGTGCCCAGCGCGACGGGATCGGCTGGCGCGAACTCGCCGACCGCGAGACCCAGTTGTTCGCCGAGGATATGGCAGCCATGAGGGTCCTGCCGCCGCACGGCTACGTGGCCGCCACCGAAGCGGTGGCCGAAGTCATCGAGGTCGTCGAGAAACTACTGGCCTGCGGAGCCGCCTACGTCGTCGACGATCCGCAGTATCCGGACGTGTACTTCCGGGCCGGGGCGACCAAACAGTTCGGCTACGAATCGGGCTACGACCGCGACACCATGCTCGCGCTGTTCAGTGAGCGCGGAGGTGACCCCGAGCGGGCCGGAAAGAGCGACCCGCTCGATGCGCTGCTATGGCAAGCCGAACGGCCGGGGGAGCCCAGCTGGGCGTCACCGTTCGGGCCGGGTCGGCCGGGCTGGCACGTCGAATGCGCAGCGATTGCGCTCAGCCGCATCGGAACCGACCTGGACATTCAGGGCGGCGGCAGCGATCTGATTTTTCCGCACCATGAATTCTCTGCCGCGCACGCCGAATCCGTCACCGGCGAGCGCCGCTTCGCACGTCACTACGTGCACGCCGGCATGATCGGCTGGGACGGGCACAAAATGTCGAAGAGTCGCGGAAACCTCGTCCTGGTTTCCGAGCTTCGCCGTCAGGGCGTCGATCCGTCCCTCATCCGGCTTGGGTTGTTCGCCGGGCACTACCGCGACGACCGGTTCTGGAGTCCCGAAGTGCTCGACGAGGCGCAGCGGCGGCTGCTGCGATGGCGCGAAGCGACCTCGCTTGCCGGCGCGCCGGACGCCGCCGATGTCGTCGCTCGGGTCCGCCGCTACTTGGCCGACGACCTGGACACCCCGAAAGCACTTGCCGCCCTTGATGGTTGGTCGACCGATGCGCTGTCCTACGGGGGGCATGACAGCACTGCCGGATCGACGGTAGCCACCGCAGTCGACGCGCTGCTGGGGATTGTGCTGTAACCGATCTCCTTGGAGTAGGTTGCGGCTATGGGTTCTGTGGCCGCAAAGACGGTCTTCATCACTGGAGCTGCGCGCGGTGTCGGCGCCGAGGTCGCCCGCCGCTTGCACCGCAAAGGCGCCAGGCTGGTCCTGACCGACCTTGATGCCGCACCGCTTGCCGAGCTCGTGAGCGAGCTGGGCGGCGATCGGGTACAGAGCGTCGTGGCCGACGTGCGCGACCTGGAGGCCATGCAGAACGCCGCGGCGAGCGCCGTCGACCGATTCGGCGGCATCGACATCGTCATCGCCAACGCCGGCATCGCAACCTATGGGTCGGTACTGCAGGTCGACCCCAAGGCGTTCCAGACCATGCTGGACGTCAACATCATGGGCGTCTTTCACACCGTGCGGGCGACGCTGCCCTCCGTCATCGACCGACGCGGCTATGTGCTGATCGTCTCGTCGCTGGCAGCGTATGCACCTGCGCCGGGCCTGGCCCCGTACAACGCCGCCAAGGCGGCCGTGGAGCAATTCGCCAGCGCCCTTCGCTTGGAGGTCGGGTACCGCGGAGTCGACGTCGGTTCCGCACACATGTCCTGGATCGACACGCCGTTGGTTCGCGACTCAAGGGCCGATATGCCGACCTTCGCCGAGTTCGTGACCAAGTTGCCGTTTCCGCTGAACAAGACGACGTCCGTCGAAGCCTGTGGGCGGGCCTTCGTCTCCGGCATCGAAAAGCGCAGGCGACATGTCAACTGCCCAGGTTGGGTCGGCGCGCTACGGTGGCTCAAACCGGTCCTATCCTCCGTTGTCGGCGACCGCCAGGTGGGCAAAATGGTTCCTGAACTGCTTCCGCGAATGGACGCCGAGGTGGCCGCGCTCGGTCGGTCCATGAGCTCGCGGATCGAAGAGTTGGAAGGGTAGCTACCGCCCTCGGTGTCTTCTGTCGGGCGCTACCGCCCTCGGTGTCTTCTGTCGG
>CAZCHU010000115.1:0-6101 GCA_964498215.1 uncultured Mycobacterium sp.
GAGACAACCCGTGGGACCTCGACGCCGTTCTCCCGCACAATAATCGGGTCGCCCACGTTGACTGTATTGAAGTACCACTCGGCATCCTCGGTGCTGAGCCCGATACAGCCGTGGCTGACGTTCTCATGCCCCATTTGATTGACGGACCACGGTGCTGAATGCACGAATAGGCCCCGCTTGGTGAATCGGATGGCGTATTCCACGTCCTGTAGGTAGCCGTCTGGGGCATCAATGGGGATGCCGACACTACTCGAATCCATCACAATGTCGCGTTCCTTGGCCAAGACGCTGTAAACACCAACGGGCGTCGGGTATTCCGGCCGACCCATCGACGCGGGGAACACCCCGTGTTGTCCCCAGTTGGGTCGATGATGTGGCGCCGGAAGCCCAGTAGGCGGTTGTCCATCCACGGTCACTGTGAAGGTATGGTCCGTGAGGTTGGCAACACCGACCACAGCGGGGCCAGTCTCAAAGTTTCTGGTGGGCAGGTTGCCCACCGCAAGCGCCACCGTGCTGTGCGCGGGCCAGAATTGCTCAGGGACCCACTGTAAGACGTTGTCTGAAATCCATTCAAACTTACCGTTCATCGCTGGTACGGACTTGACGTCAACAGCGCGTTCGGCTGCACGTCGATCCACGAAATTGTTCTTGAATGTCACCACCACGGGATGTGCAACACCCACGACCGCGCCCTCGGCGGGGAGAAGGGATGCGATGGCAAGATGATTCGACCCGTTCGCGGCACTACTGGTGGCCGCCGGTCCTGTAACCACACTCACAGCCATCATGCCCGCGACGAGGACACTCCGAACAGCCACACGCATGGTTCTCCAAATCCTTTGAAACCGCATCATTGTCTGGACTTGATGGTATGGGTGACAGGATGATTCGCGATAGCTCCTACGTGCCTTCGATTCGATTAAGGCATCGTCACGCTCCGGCAACGGCGCGCGGATTTTGTTGGGGCGCTGCGAAGGAGCTGCTGGTCAGGGCAGCTTCGACCAGCGGTAGACAGCGGCATCACCGAGCTCCCGCTCGATCTCGAGGAGGCGGTTGTACTTCGCGAGGCGTTCGCTTCGCGAGGCCGACCCAGTCTTGAGCTGCCCCCCGTGCATTGCGACCGCGAAGTCGGCGAGGAAAGTGTCGGTGGTCTCGCCCGAGCGGTGCGAAAGGAAGTAGCGCCAGCCGGCGGCCTGACACATGTGCACGGCGTCGATTGTCTCGGTGACGCTACCGATCTGGTTGAGCTTGATCAGGGCGGCGTTGGCCGCCTTCTGCTTGATGCCGCGCCCGATGAACTCGACGTTGGTGACGAAGATGTCGTCGCCGACGACCTCGATCTTGTCGCCGAGGCGTGCCGTGAACTCAACGAACCCCTCCCAGTCGTTCTCGTCGAGGGGGTCCTCCCAGAGCACGATCGGGTATTCGTTGACAAGAGCGTCCATCATGTCGATGACTTCGGCCCGTGTCTTGCGGCCCTGGCCGGACCACTTGAGGTCGTAGATACCTTCTTCGTCGGTGGAGAACGATGAGGAAGCGGAGTCGACCGCGATGCCGACATCCTTGCCCGGTTCGTAGCCTGCATCGCTGATTGCCTGCACGATGAGCTGAAGTGCCTCCTCGTCGCTTCCGAGGTCTGGGGCGTAGCCGCCCTCGTCACCGACCGAGGTCGCAAGCTTGCGGCCTTTGAGGATCTTGCCCAAGGTGTGGAACGTCTCTGCGTTGGAACGCAGCCCCTCGCGGTAGGTTTCGGCGCCGATCGCGCAGATCATGTATTCCTGGAAATCGACGCTGTTGTCGGCGTGCGCCCCACCGTTGATCACGTTCATACACGGCACCGGGATGCGACGCGCGCCGGGACCCCCCAGGTATTCATACAGAGGCAGGCCGGCATCGATCGAGGCCGCGCGTGCCACCGCCATCGAGACACCTAGGATTGCGTTGGCGCCGAGCTTGGCTTTGTTCTTGGTGCCGTCGAGGTCGATCATGGCGTTATCGAGCTTGGCCTGCTCGTTGGCGGCCATGCCGATAACCTTCGGCCCGATCTTCTCGCGGATGTTCTTGACCGCCCCAAGCACACCTTTGCCGCCGTAGCGCTTCTTGTCTCCGTCGCGCAGCTCGGCGGCTTCGTGCTCACCGGTAGAGGCACCCGATGGCACGGAAGCTTGCGCAGTGATGCCGTTATCGAGCGTGACATAGGCACGGATGGTGGGGTTGCCTCGTGAGTCGAGGATCTCCATGGCATCAACAGAAGCGATCTTGGCGGCCATAGACACTCCTTGGTGGAATGGGCAATCTGTCGGCATGGCCACGCTAGCAGCCATGTGATGATTCGGATTCCCGACCAGAACCCGACTATCTACCTTCGGCGGGCTCAGGATGTTGCACGTTTGAGGATCTGCGTAAGCCTGCGGCCCAGCATTGTCAGAGGAATCGTCGGCTTCGACGCTTCGCCGTCGGTGACCGGGGCGGCTAAGCGTGTTGGGGTGAGGCGCCCGCGTAGCACCACTTCGTCGCCAAGTTGCCAGAGTGCGCGCTCCCAGTCACTGGCGGCGTTCACCGTGGTCTCCGATGCCAGCAACAGGCCCTCGGTGAGTTTGGCCATGTCGCTCAGTCGTGCGGCCTCGTTGACCGGATCGCCGATGACTGTGTATTCGAAGCGTTCTCGTGCGCCGATGTTGCCCGCCATCACGGTGCCCGCGGCCACGCCGACGCCAGCGGTACACTCGGGTATCTCTTCACGCAGGCGGAGCGCGATGGCCCTTGCTGCGGCAAGTGCGTTGTTCTCGGGCCGCCTCAGGTTTATCGGTGCGCCGAAAATCGCAAGCGTTGCGTCGCCGACGAACTTGTTGAGCGAGCCCTGATGGATGCGAACTTCGTCAACGATCACTGCGAAAAACCGGTTCAGCAGTTCGACAACTTCCCGGGGTGGATGGGTGGCGGCCAGCTTGGTCGAGCCCTCCAGGTCGACGAATACTACGGCCGCATGCTTTTCCAGCCCGCCTAGTTCGATGTTGCGCCGCTCGGCATCGGCAGCGACTTTACGTCCGACATGGCGTGCAAATAGGTCGCGGACTCGTTCACGTTCTCGCAGTCCCTGCACCATTGCGTTGAAGCCGTGTTGCAACTCGCCTAGCTCAGATCCGTCGAACACCGCGAGGTCGGTGCTCAGATCACCCTGCTCCACGCGTTGCAGCGCAGCGCGGACCATTCGAACCGGGGTTGTCGTGATCCACGTGACGATCCACATCAGGGTGAACCCGAAGATCAACACGATGATGGCCAAAATCAGCTGTCCCACCGCGAATTGATGGCGCGTTTCGATCTGCAACCGCAGGCTGACGATGCTGGAGAGCGCGATTCCTAAAACCGGTACCCCAGAACCCAGAACCCATACCGTCATGATCCGACCCAAGACCCCGGTGGCCAGCCACCCCGGTGGGTGCCCGGCGGCGATCGCCTGTGCCGCGGCCGGCCGAAGGGTGAACTCGGTAATCAGGTAGCAGTTCGTCGCCACAACGATGCCGATGAGCAGGATGCTGAACAAGAACTTGGGAATGAAGTTGGAATCAACCAACCCGTAGAGCACGGTCAGCAGGGCGGCCCCGAAACCCCAGAGCAGCAGGTGAATCCGAGCCAGACGCCAGGGAGCCCGGAAAGTGTTGCGCTGGTCTTCGGCAGTAGGTGGCCGTCCTGCTACCGACCAGTCAACCGCCGCCACGAGAACGTGCTTGACCCAGATACTCCCGACGATCATGGCAACCGCTGCATAGGCCGGCGCCACCCCAAGAGTCAGCCACGCCGGTGCCTGTGAAAAGACGTTTGGTTCCGGAACGGCGAAGACCACGATGAGCCACAACACCGCAACGCCGAGCAGATCGGCGAGCGCCACGAAGACGATGATGAGAAGTCGGGTGCGTAGCCGCCGACGGTGCTCATCATCGGTAGCCGAACCGAGCAACCGGGAGCCGAACTCAGATGATTCGGGCAGCTCACCACTCTGGCCGGTGAGTAACTCCATTATTCGGGTCATCGGATGCCGCGTCGACCTGCGATTGGGCATGGCAGTGTCTACCTCGCTTCCCGCAGCCGGTCACGCGTACAACGATTCCTGTCGTTGAGCATGCACGTAACGGTCGTCTCGCGGGGCTTGTCGGCGCCGGAAGTCACAACGAGCGTTCAATTCAGCCCCGCGTCGACGGTTGATACCCGATCCACCGGACCGAGTAGAAACCCGCCCCGATCGGTATCGGAGCGGGCTTCTGCTGAGGGGACAGTCCTAGCAGCTGATACCGGTACAGCTCAGCGAGCCTGCTGCGGGATGCTGTTGACGATCTTGCTGACGACCGCCAACAGGTTCTTTCCGGGATACCAAGAGCCGGTGGAGGCCGGAACGGCTGAGGTGCGGGCGGGCGCGGTGGCGGCCGAGGTGGTCGTATTGGCAACCGAAGTGACGATGGGGGCGGCGCCGGCTTTCTTGCCGCAGGTCGGCCACGCGCCGATGCCTTGCGTGGCGAGCACGTTCTCGGCGACGCGAATCTGCTCCTCACGCGTGGCCTGCGACGGGTGGCCAACACCGCCGTTAGCCGTCCAAGTGGCAGGCTTGAACTGCAGACCGCCGTAATGGCCGTTGCCGGTATTGATCCCCCAGTTGCCACCGGATTCGCACTCTGCGATGGCGTCCCAGTTCACGCTGTCGGCGTGAGCGGTGCCTGATGACATTCCCGAAATCCCCGTCATCGCCAGCAGTGCTACTGCGAACGCACCAGTGAGGGCTGCCATGGCGATGAATTTCCGGACGCTTTTCATGTCTAGTGTTTCGCCCCATTTGACGCAGGCGTTACTTCGGTCGCAGATTTCTCTCTAAGAGTTTTCTGGCACTTCTGTCACAACGCCAACGCGAACGCCTACTCGCCCGCATCCCGATGGCACCACGATGACCGACCTACTCATCCGGTACCGTCGGCAGCTATGGCCGCCGCGACGAGCGCCACCCAGATTCTCACCGATGTGGCGAAGTTTCCGATGCGGATCGGGTCCTTGGCCGCAGCCGACTCCGTCCGGGCGGGACTGCACCTTGGCGACAAGGTGTTGGCAGTCGGGGTGGAGGCTGGGGGAGAGATCGAACGGCCTGCTGTGGCAGCGCTGCGAGCCGCCGGTATCGAAGTGGAGTCGTTGCACACGCACGACGGCCGCAAAATCAACTACGACTTCTTTGCCGGTGTGCCACCCGAAGTGCTTAACCCGGGTGGCACCTTGCCGGGCGCCAACGAGTGGGATCGGCCGCTGTCGAAAGCCCATCCCAATCCGGTCATCCTCATGCACGGTACCGCCGGCGGTGCCCAAACCAACTGGGGCGCCTACGTGCCCCTCCTGGTTGAACAGGGTTTCTCACCCTTCACGCTGACGTTCGGGGCGGTCAAATCGGCCCCCTGGCCGCTGTCGGCTCTGGGAGGGATGACGCCCATCGAGGATTCGGCCGCAGAGTTCGGCGAGTTCGTCGACAAGGTACTCACTGCGACCGGCGCCGAACAGGTCGACGTCGTGGGGCACTCGCAGGGCACCCTCGTCCCCGGCTACTACGCCAAGGCGTTGGGCGGAGAAAACAAGATCGGCAAGTACGTGTCACTGGCACCGCTCTGGCAGGGCACTGAAGTGTTCACCAACAAACTTGCGGGCGCGATCGAATTCCATATCGCCCTGGACATCACCCACCGTGTTCACTTCGCCTCCGCACCGCAGATGATCCGTGGTTCGGAGTTCCTTCAAACACTTAATTCCGGTGGCGGCCCCTACGTTCCGGGCATCCGCTATGTGAACATATCGACCCGCTATGACGAGTTTGTCCGCCCGTACACCAGCGGACAGATGCCGGGTGGACCCAGTGACGACGTCATCAACGTTGTTGTGCAGGACACTTGCTCCGAGGACTTCAGCGACCACTTGGCCATCGCGGGCTCTCGGCGGGCAGCCACGATGGTGCTCAATGCCCTCGACGGTAGCGGCGCCCCCGCGCACGGCCCCCGTGAAGTGCCTTGTGAAGTGGTGCCGCCGGTGTGGGGATGAAACGCCGAATCGGGCCAAGCCAGTCTTCAGACCTC
>CAZCHU010000115.1:6201-10940 GCA_964498215.1 uncultured Mycobacterium sp.
CTTCAGACCTCGCGGCGCGCCCGAAACTTCATCGACGACTGGCGTTGGATATCTGGGCTTCCGTATCGTGATCACCATGGGTGCACTTCCGCCAGACGTGCCCAGCGACCCCGTTAACCGTCGCCGACTGCTCCAGCTGGCCGGCACGGTTGGCGTAGCTTTCGCCGCCGGGGCATGCGCGACACGATCCGCGGCCCTTCCGGCGCCCAGTCCGGAGCCGGCGTCTACGCCAATCCCCACGGCGGTAACCAGCCCGACACCGGGGCGCGTCGCCGCGGCGGCGCCTGCGCCGATCGCCACCTCGGCGGGCCTGATATGCCGGGATGGCTGGGGAGCACGGCCAGCCCGGCCCGGCGGCATACCGCACACCATTAGCCGCATGACATTGCATCACACCGCTGTGGCCCTCGATGACAACCGCGCCATCGCCTCGCGACTTCGCCAACACCAGCGTTACCACCAGGATCAGCAGGGGTGGATCGACATCGCCTATCACCTCGGTGTAGACCGCAATGGCAACATCTTCGAGCTGCGTACACCCGAGTTCGCCGGCGATACCGCGACGAGCTATGACCCGGCCGGGCATTTTCTCGTGGTTTGCGAAGGGGACTTCGATCAAGAAGATGTAGCTGAGGCCCAGCTGCATGGAGCTGCGCTCGCCTTCGCCTGGGCCGCACAAACTTTCGCCGTCATGCCCAGCACACTTGCCGGACATCAGGATTTCGCCTCGACGTCGTGCCCGGGCGCCAAGTTGCAGGCCCACATCTCCTCCGGGAGTCTGCAGCGCCGTGTCGAGGACCTGGCCGCTGCCGGCACTGTGGACCTGCAGAGGGTGTGCGGCCCTGACGCTGCGGCCGTGGTGGCCGCGATCGAGGCAGGCTCCAACTGAACAGGGCGCCGGCCGGCGATCCGGAAGAGTCGTAGATTCCAACCCCATGGGGAATCATCGCGCCGAGGCCGCGCGGGTCATCGAGATCTACCAACGTCATGCTCTGGCTTGGTCGGAGGATCGTGGGGATCGATTGATTGAGCAGGCGTGGCTGGACCGGTTCGTGACGCTGCTGCCCGCGCAGAGCAGGACGGTGCTCGATATCGGCTGTGGAACCGGAGTCCCGATCGCCCAGCACCTGATTGAACAAGGCTGCCAGATCACCGGAGTGGATGCTTCTAGCGCAATGGTAGCGATGTGTGCGGATCGCCTAGCTGGACATCGATGGCACGTCGCTGATATGCGGGAGCTGGACCTCGGGTTGAGATTCGGTGGGATTCTCGCTTGGGACAGCTTCTTTCACTTGTCTGCAGCTGATCAACGAAACATGTTTCCGATTTTCGCGCGGCATGCCGTCCCGGGTGCTGTGTTGATGTTCACCAGCGGCCCATCAGCCGGCGAGCGGATTGGGAGCTACCGGGGCGAGTTGCTGTATCACGCCAGCCTCGATAGCGCCGACTATCGCCTGCTGCTTGACCAATACAGGTTCGCGGTGGTCTCCCACGTCGTAGAGGACCCCCACTGCGGGCGGCGCACTATCTGGCTGGCACGCCTCGGATTCGATGCCGACCCGTAGAGGTGAGGCGGCGCAATGCGCCGCATACCCCTACGTCCAGAACTCGTTCATCGGTGTCGCGAACTTGTCGTTGTTGGTCAACGTCGGGAGCCCGAGCGAGTCCTCGATCATGCGCATCAGGCTGTAGTGGTCGTACTTGTCGGTGGCAATGAAATGGCCGTCACGCATTCCGCCCGCGACGGCTCCCGGCGATGGGATCACGACCGTCACAATGCGATTGCCTTCATCGCCGAATCCCAGCGATAGGTTGTCATTGTCCTCGTCGAAGGTGATCACCAGCGCCGACTTCTCGGCCGGGTCCTGCCAGACCGCCGAATTCATGATGACCGGTACGGTTTCTGACAAGAACTGGTCAAGGGCTGGAACGTTGTATTGGTGCGTCGGCGAGAACTGACTGATCATGAATTGCAATATGTCCCCGAGCGAATCGATGGGGCCCTCCCCGTTGAAGCTCTCGTTGGCGGCGAACCAAGCGAAATCCGGAGTCGTCTCCGGGGACGAGAGATCGATAGCCATCTGATCCAGTGGGAACAGGTGCTCTACCGCGTAGGCCTCGTTGTCGCCGATCCCCTCGAACGCCACGAAGGGCAGCTGCGCGACGCTGTAGTCACCCGAATTCTCCAGGGGTTGTCCGGGGGGCTGGCTCTGCGCGTAACCCCGCCACGTCATGCCCGCGTCATCGATGTTGGTAGTCAGGATTGTTCCGTGATCGAAGATGCAGACTGCCTCGCACTCGTAGGTCAACCCGTAGTCCGTGCCGCCAATGACGGGGTAATAGTTGGGCAGACTGGGGTGGGTCAGACCGAAGAAGTTGTTGGCGGACCCGTAGGCGTTGATCAGACTGTTGGTAAATGGCGCGTTCGGGCTGCCGATGATGTCGCGGTAACCCTTGTTCTCCATGTAGACCATGAATACGTGATCCAGTTCGCCGACAGTTGACACCGGTGGTGTCGCAGGTGGGGGAGCCGGCAGGTCAGCGCTGATGCTGAACGCGATGTTGTCGGCGAAGCCCGAGTTGTAGTTGACGTTGATACCGAGCGGGAAAATGTTGACCTGGTCGAAGATGACGTCGACCTGCGCGTAACGGGTCCCCGTCGGGACGGATCCGGAGGTCTCACGTTCCACCAACTTGGTGTGGAAGAAGCGTTCCAGGACCCCGACTGGCCCGATGCTCGTGGTGCCCAGGTAGGTCTTGTTGTGGTCCAAGAAATCAACTTTGACCGAGGCTGACGACAGATTAGCCAGCCAGCCGCCCAGCCAGCCGCTGAGGTTATAGGTGACCGCGCCAGTGTCGATTTCTGCCGCAGCACCGTTGAGGTCAACGATCTGGGTCAGTGTGGAGTCAGCCACATTCCCGCCACCGAACATCTGCGCGCCGCCGTCCGGCGGCCCGTTGTACGCCTTCGGGTAACCCATGAACGAAGGTAGGTCCGGCAGCGGGAAGGAGAGCCCTAGCGGCCACGAGTTGCGCAGTGCCCCATACTCGATCGCCGTCGGGGTTCCGGTCGTCACCCAGCCGGGGATCGACACAGCGCTATTGCCCGACAGGGACGGGTCTCCTTCCTCAGCTCCTGGGTTGACGAGCAGATTCGGACTCTGAGCCAGATCGAGCGCGGCGTTCGCCTGCAGAGAGTCCCGGTACGGGGCAAGGAAAATCCGGTCGATCTCGCGACGCACCCCGGCCAGAAGTGCCAGCCCCCAAGGCAACTCGCTATCGTCATAGGAGTTCCCCGAGGCCGCCAGCACCCAATCCAATGCATCGACCACGACTTGCGCGGTTTCTCTGACCACTACCGAGACCACGTCCCGCAGGGTTGGCGTCGACGCCGACGAATTCTCGGCGGCCTCCGACGCCGTGGCGCGCGCAGCGGTCGGCGCAACCAAGGAAGGGACTGCAGGCTCATCGGCCACCACCGCCAAGCCAGATGTCTCCAACTGCCCACCTGAATCCGAAGACGCCTCGGGCACGGCGGCCAAGCTCGCATCGGCGTCATCGGCAGCGTCCGACTCAGACAAGGCAGACTCAACGCTGCCATCCGCTGGCTGCCCGACCGATACCTCGTCTGTCCCTGGCTCTGCAGTCGAGGAGTCCTGCGCCCATTCAGCGGAGTCGTCGCTTTCGCCACCGGTCAGCTGTTCAGCCGTACCGTCCTCGGCGTCGGCGACCTCGACATCATCGGCAATATCCTCGACGAGGTCTGGGTCGGCGACCTCGATGCCATCGGCAACATCGTCGACGACATCCGCCTCGGCGGCCTCGATATCATCGGCCTCGTCGGCAACCGCGGGATCATCGGCCCCGTCGGCGACATCCTCGTCATCGGCAGCCTCACTGTCTGACATGTCCCCATCGGCCGTGGCCTGCGATGATGCCGCGTCTGTGGCGGTCGAGTCCGCCGCAGACAATCCGCCGGCAGAGGCCACGCCACCACTGCTGCCCGACGACGAAGACGATGACGAATCCCCGGAAACTGAACCGCTAGCCGAGGACGGCTGGGCGTAGCCGATGGCCGGCGTGCTCGTAACGGCAATCCCCACACCCAACGCAACGGCCAATGCGCCGATGCGGCCGATGCACCTTGCAGAACCCATGACAACGTCCCCCGTTAATTCAGTCGTGCCGTACCGCAAACGTCACAATCAACAATTCACGTCACGTAAATTTCCTGTGACGTAAGCTACGCCCCCCGCTGCCTCCGATAGGGTCGAATTTGGAACTTTGCCCACCGGCGTGTCGCCATCCGACATCGGTGTGCCGCTTATCTGTCGCCCTAGGTCCCGTCGAAGCACGCGATGCGGTCCCCGCAACTCGATGCTCCCGGCATGTCATCTGACGATTCACGGCACCGGCGCGACCGGAGCACGGTATGAATCAGCTGTGAGCAACCATCATGTGAACCTGACCCCCCAGGAAAACTCGCTCGTCGACGAGACCGACCCCCACGCTCTGGCGCGCATGGACGAGGCGGCGCTCAAGGACTTGCAGAATAGGCTCAGAAGAGCCCGCGAGAAGAACTTCAGCCTGTTGCGGCGCCAGGGTGCGGCTCGAGTGGAGGCAGAAGGTTCCCGCGGCGCAGCCCAGCCAGCCAACGAACGACGCGGTGAAAAGTTGCAGGTATTGAACGAAGCGCTGGAGCGGGTGAGCCAGCGCCTCGATGCCATCGCCGACGCCGA
>CAZCHU010000116.1:0-3719 GCA_964498215.1 uncultured Mycobacterium sp.
ATCAGTGGCCGCGCCGACCAATTCGAGATGATCGAGTACTACAAGGACTGCAAATGAGCGCCGGCACCCGCAGAACCCTCACCGTTGCTGTCGTACTCGCCGTCTTGGCGGCGGCAGTCATCGGTGTTGTCGGGTATGTCGTCAAGTCCCGAAGCGATTCGATCACGGTGACCGCTCAATTCGACAGCGCAGCCGGTTTGTACCTCGAGAACGTGGTCGCGGTGGTGGGTATGCCGGTGGGCAAGGTCACCAAGATCACCCCGCGGGGCGGCTACGTCGAAGTCGAGTTCACCGTCGACAAGGACGTGAAGGTTCCCGCCGACGTGCACGCCGTGACCATCAACACGTCGATCCTGACAGACCGGCAGATCGAGTTGACGCCCCCCTACACCGGCGGGCCGACGCTGCAGAACCACGACACAATCGGCCTGCCACGCACCAAGACGCCCATCGCGTTCGACCGTGTGATCGACATGCTCGACAAGCTCTCCAAGTCACTGGCAGGCGACGGCGAGGGCGGCGGGCCGATTGCCGACCTGGTCAATGCCGCGGCCGAAACCACCGATGGGAACGGTGAGCGGATCAAGTCCGCCCTTGGCGAGCTTTCCAATTCGCTGCGGCTCAGTTCCGATGGCGGTGAGGTGACCGGCGACCAGTTGACGAATATCATCACCGATCTCGAACCGTTGATGGATGCGGCCGCCCGAAACGACGCCAAGTTGCGTCAGTTCGGTTCGACGACGCGACAGCTCACTCAGATACTGGCCGACGAGAACTTCGGTACCGGCGCTACCGGGCGCAAGCTGAACGAGATCGTCACGCAGGCAACAGCTCTGATCGAGGCGAACCGGGAAACTCTCAAGCAGACCGTGATCAATAGCGATACGGCGGCGACGGTCATCTCGGACCGCGAGCGCGAGATGGCTGAAATCTTGAACGTCGCGCCGCTGACTGTGGAGAACCTTTACAACGCCGTCGACCAGACCAATGGCGCTTTGCGGGTGCACGCCCTCACCGACAAGATCCTCGTCGACTCCCAGAGCGCGAAAGAGGTCTGCAATCTCATGCATCTCCGTCAACTAGGTTGCAGTACCGGGACATTGCAGGATTACGGGCCCGACTTCGGTCTCACCTATATTCTCGACGGTCTCTCGGCGATGGGACAGTGATGAACACGCATCGCATCAAACGCGCACTTGCGGCGGCGACGACCGCTGCAATGGTCACCACGGGCTGCTCTGTCGGGCTGGGGGACCTTCCACTGCCCGCACCCGGGGTAGGCACAGGAGGTGGCTACACGGTCACGGCAGTATTCGACAACGCGCTGAACCTCCCCGCAGAGGCCAACGTCAAACTCTCCGGCGCCGACGTCGGGACGCTGAAATCCCTTGTCGCAAAGAACTTCACCGCAGTGGCCGAGCTTCAAATCAGGGACGGCGTCCAGATCCCGGCGGATAGCACCATCGAGCTGCGGTCGGCAACACCGCTCGGTGACGTGTTCGTCGCCATCAATCCACCAAGCCCGCCGAATCCGGACGCCCCACTGCTGAAAGATGGCGACACCATCGGGCTCGACGGCACCGCGGCCGCAGCAACCGTGGAGGGGGTGCTGACCTCGGCGGCGATCGTCGTCAACGGTGGCACCGTTCGAAACCTCACCAATCTGATCAATGGCGCAGGCAAGGCGACCGGCGACCAAGGCGAAGCGCTGGGCAACCTGATGAACCTGACCGATGAAGTGCTCGGCAAGCTCAACGCGCGCTCGGCTGACATCGAAGCAGCGCTGACCGAGACTTCGGCACTCGCCAACCGGCTTGACGAGAAGAACCCGGCGCTGACAGAGATCCTGGAAGCCATAGGCCCGGCGACCGATGTGCTGGCCGCCAACACCAACCAGATAGTCGATGTCGTCCAGCAACTCGGCGCCACCACCAGTCAGCTGGGTAGGTTCCCGGCTATCGCCCGCACCGACGACAGCGGCCGCAGCATCGTCGAGGACATGAACACCCTCTCCAGGGCCTGGAACGACGTGGCGTTGAGTCCGGATACCAGCCTGGCTGCCCTCAACCGGCTTATCCCCGTCTTGGTGAAGTCCACTTCGGGATCAGCGGTAAACCTGACGGCCGGGATCGACCGGTTGGTCTTGGGATCGATTCCGGACATCGGATTTCAGGGAGATCCGGCGTTCCACGGGCCCAAGCGAGGTGATTGGGCAGAGATGGCGGGCTCGGTCAAATACGTACTGTGGCGACTGCAGGAGCGCGTCGTCGGACAGGGTCCGGACAGCCCGATGGGTCAGACCCAATGGGCGCCGGCCGGAGCTCCCCTGCCGCCCTCGCCGGCCGAACTTGGTCCGCCCCCCGGACCGCCCCCGGCGCAATCGGGACCTTCGGGACAGGAGCCGCCGCGGTGATCAATTCCATCAGTCGGGGAATCGTCGGCGCCGTTAAAGCCGGCCATCACCGACGGTTTACGCTATCCGGGATAGCCCTCGCGCTGGTCGCTGTCGTCGCGATCGCATACCTCACATTCGGCGCCTTGCGGGTCGACCCATTTGCCAGCACCTACAAGGTCAGGGTTGAGCTGCCTAACTCCGGCGGCCTACTGGAGGGCGTCAACGTCGCCGTCCGGGGTGTGAAGGTCGGGAGGGTCGAAACGCTGTCGCTGACACCCAATGGAGTCGATGCCATCGTCCAGATCGAGTCGACCGCCAAGATTCCGGCCGCGAGTCCCGTCCGAGTCTCTGGTTTGTCCGCGGCGGGCGAACAATACATCGACTTCGAGCCGGCCTCGGCTGATGGCCCATTCCTGTCCGACGGCAGCGTGGTTCCGCTGACTCAAACTTCGACGCCCATTCCGCTGTATCAATTGCTCACCAACGCCGATGGGGTGCTGGCTCAGTCCGATCCCAAGAAGCTCGAGATCATCAAGAAGGAACTGAGCCTGACCAAAGAGGGGCCGCAAAAGCTCACCGACATCGTCGATGGGGGCACCTTCTTGTTGTCCACACTGGACTCGGTACTACCGGAGACGGTGAGCCTGTTGAAGACCAGCAGGATTCCGCTGACCATGCTCGCCGAAACCAGCCCAGGTGTGGGTGCCGTGTCGCGCAACGTCAGTGAACTCATGACGGGCGTCAACAAGATGGACGGCGGGTACCGCAGGTTCGTCGATGAGGCGCCCGGGTTGATGTCGTCTCTCGACAATCTGTTTGATGACAACTCCGAGACCATGGTCGGGTTGCTGGGTAACTTGGCGTCGGTCTCCCAGCTGATGTACGTGCGGGTGCCCGCTTTGAACGCCCTGTTCCCGAGCTTTCGCGGTTCGGCGCTGGAAGCCATTGAGAGAACGATCCATGACGAGGGCTTGTGGGTAACCGCCGACATCTACCCGCGCTATACCTGCGATTACGGCACTCCCCGCCGCCCGTCGTCGGCGGCTGACTACC
Source organism: uncultured Mycobacterium sp. (assembly GCA_964498215.1). Taxonomy (GTDB): domain Bacteria; phylum Actinomycetota; class Actinomycetes; order Mycobacteriales; family Mycobacteriaceae; genus Mycobacterium. Next base: position 3,449 of record CAZCHU010000116.1, read on the forward strand.
CCGAACCGTTCCTGTACACCTACTGCCGGGACACCGACCCGCAGGTGCTGGTCCGCGGAGCCAAGAACGCGCCACGGCCGGCCGGGGACGACACCGCCGGGCCACCCCCGGGTGCGGACTTGGGCCGGACCGCCGACCCGACACCCAGGGGCCGCTACACCATCCCCACTCCGTATGGTGGGCCGGTCTTGCCGATCGAGCCACCCAGCTAGGCCGGCGGTATGCCGACGCACAAGGAAGACTCCCCCGTGGCCGAGACGACCGACGAAGA
>CAZCHU010000116.1:3819-8995 GCA_964498215.1 uncultured Mycobacterium sp.
GCCGCGGTCTACCTCGGGGCGTTCGGACTCGCCGGAATTCTGGGCTGGAAATTGTGGGAGCAGCACACGCTGGACCAGGCGGGCCAGAACGCCCAGCAGACAGCAATCAACTACGCCCAAGTGTTGACGAGCATCGATTCGAACAACCTGGACGAGAACTTTGCAGAGGTGCTCAACGGCGCGACCGGTGACTTCAAGGACATGTACACCAAGGACAGCATGAAGCTTCGGCAACTGTTGATCGACAACAAGGCGACCGCTCACGGTGTCGTGGTGGATTCGGCGATTCAGTCCGAATCCAAAGACAAGGTGGTCGTCCTGTTGCTGGTGGACCAGACCGTCAGCAACACCGCGCGGCCCGATGCGCGCAGCGACAGCAGCCGGATGAAAATGACCATGGAGAAAGTCGACAACCGTTGGCTCGCAAGCAAAGTCGAACTTCCCTAGGAGCTGCGAAAATGCGGGTATACAAAGTAATGGCGGCCGCGGCCGCGATCGCAGTTGCCGTCGCGTCAGCTCCGGCCGCCTCGGCGTCGGCGCAGTCGTTCTGTGGTGAGCTGGGCGGCGACTGGGACGGTCAGTACTGCCGAACGTCGGTGACATCCGAGCGGAAGGCGGTCCGGGACATCAAGGTAGCGATACCGGGTGACCTGATCGACAATCCCACCACCAGCTCGGTGATACGCCCGTACTTGCGTGACCTGTTCACCAACTGGCGCGCCAAAGGTGCCTCGATGGTTCAGGACAGCTGGGGCACAGAGGATTTCCAGGTGTTCCGCCACGGCTCCGCTCTGAGTGTGGTGTTCCATGAGAAATACAACTCATCCGGGGTCGAGCTCATGAACGGCTTCCGCACGTTCACCTTCGACATGAATAGCGGCCGGCAGTTGTCGCTGGCCGACATCACCAAGCCGGGCGTGGACCCGATGGTCGCTATTCCCCCATTGGCCGCACCCATCGTTACCGAGGCGCTCGACCGGGCCCGGCCACCGTACAACCATCCTGGGACCTACCCGTTTACCGTCGACCGCTGGACGCCACCCACCCCGTTCTCCGGGAACTACAAGGCATGGGCCCTTACCCCCAATGAGCTCATCCTCTATATGCCCGACTACCCGGTCGCCCACGACACCCCGATCCGCTACGACAAACTCAACCAGTGGTCGATGAACGGTGGTGTCGTCCAAGCACACATCCCGCTGGCAGTGCTCAGCCCGATACTGCGCCCGGGTTTCGGCGGAGCCTGAACACGCACATGCCTTCCGACAGAACGGGCTCCGCGACCCACGTCACTGCCGAATCCGACCGCTTCAGCATCTCCGTGGAGGGCCAGCAAGTCGGTTTCGCCGAGTTCGTGGACCGTGACGGGCGACGGATCTTTCCGCACACTGAGGTCGCTCCCGCATTCCAGGGTCGCGGCCTGGCAACCATTCTGGTGCGGCAGGCCCTGGAAAGCACGCGGCCCACCGGCTTGAAGATCGTTCCGCAGTGCTGGATGGTCGCTGAATTCATCGACAAGAACCCGGAGTTCGCCGACCTGCTCGACGTCAGCTGAGGTATTGCGCGGTGCTGCCCGACAGCGGCATGCCCGGCATGCCCAGCTTGCGGTGATCCCAGCTCCGCATCCGGGAAGGCACCACCCGCACGCATATTCGGTTGTTCATCATCTGATCGACGTAGGGCCGCATCTCCGCGGTGTAGGGCCCGGTGTAGCGTTCCCACACGCTGATACCGACGCGGAGGCTGGTGTCGGGGTCGTCGAATACCTCGGCCGTTCCGTCGATCGACACCCCGCGCAGCGTGTCGTAGGTCTGGCCGTCCTCGATCATCACCGTGATGGTCGCGTCACGCCTCAGGTTGACCGCCTTCTGAGACTTGGCCTTGGTCTCGAACCAGATCTCGCCGTCGAGTACGGCATACCACATCGCGACCAGGTGTGGCCGACCGCTCGGGAGCACGGTGGCCATGGTGGCGGTCCGACTACGTTCGATGAACTCGGCGATCTCGTCGTCGGACATGATGATTTTCCCGCGTTGGTTGTTTCCCACGTTCCCGATACTTTCAGGTCACTCCACAGCACGGGAAGCCCCGGTGTCCGTGGCGCCTACCGGCCCGCACAAGATGCTCCACTCCGCGTTAACCGTGGATTCACCTTCCCTACACGCTGCTGGACAACAGTGCCGATGCGGGTGTCACCGCACCAATCCATGGGGGAGAGTCATGTCGTCAAGCACCCAGAGCACGTCGACGTTGCAGGACGTGCTGACCAACGGCCAGCTGGCGAACTGGCTCAAAGCGGTCCAGCTTCCCGCGGAGAGGGCCCGCCAACTGGCCGCGCTCAACAGAGCCGAACTCGGTCTGCTCGGGGAAATTCTCGGCACCGACACCGACGCCGCAGAGGATCTGCTGGACTCAGTGGACAGCAAATTGGCGGCAGAGGCGCTGGCGGCGATGGATTCGCAGGTCGCCGCCACCCTGATCGACTCTCTCGACACCGACCATGCGACCGAGATTCTTCGCGCGATGCGGGTGGCCGACCGCGAATCGGTGCTGTGCGCGCTGCCTCCCGCTCGGTCACCTGCCTTGCGCCAGCTGCTGGAGTGGCCACAGGATTCCGTAGCGGCTCACATGGTTCCCGAGGCGCTGACCGTCGGGTCCGAACTGACCAGCGGGCAGGCGATTGCCGTGGTCCGCGAGGATGCCTCCGCCCCCCGTATTGACTCCCGGACCGGCGCCTACATCTATGTCACCGACGACGACCGGCGCCTGCTCGGTGTGGTGGCGTTCCGGGATCTGGTGCTTGCCGATGATGCTGAGCCGGTATCCGCGCTGATGAACCAAGACCTGCGCTCGGTTTCGCCCCTGACCGATGCCGAGGTTGCCGCCCAGACGCTCGAGGACGCCAACCTGGTGGCAATACCGGTGGTTGATGACGAAAGACGCCTGCTGGGCATCTTGACTGAATCCACCGCGGCAGACATCACGGAGGAAGAGACCACCGAAGACGCTGAGCGACAAGGTGGCTCGGTCCCACTTGAGCTTCCCTATCTGCGTGCGTCACCGTGGTTGTTGTGGCGCAAGCGGATTGGTTGGCTTCTTCTGTTGTTCGCAGCCGAAGCGTACACGGGCACGGTGCTGCGAGCCTTCGAAGAAGAAATGGAGGCGGTGGTCGCGCTGGCCTTCTTCATCCCGCTGCTGATCGGCACGGGCGGTAACACCGGAACACAGATCACCACGACGTTGGTGCGGGCCATGGCCGTTGGGGATATACGATTTCGTGACGTGCCGGCGGTGCTGGTCAAGGAGTTGTCTACCGGCGTGCTGGTTGCCCTGACGATGGGGCTGGCCGCGGTTATCCGGGCTTGGATGCTGGGGGTGGGTCCGGAGGTCACCCTCACCGTCGCGCTGACCATCGGCGCGATCGTGCTGTGGGCGTCGTTTGTCGCCTCGATTCTGCCGCCGTTACTCAAGAAGCTCGGCTTCGACCCGGCGCTGGTCTCATCCCCCATGATCGCGACCGTCGTCGACGGCACCGGGTTGATGCTCTACTTCTGGATCGCGCACCTGACGCTGTCCCAGCTGCAGGGTTTGTAGGCTCAGCCATCGCGCCCGACAACGGCGGGACTAGCGAACCGCCGCACCCAGATGTCGCCGTCGAGGATTCCCGGTAGCCCCGCCTCGTCAGCGATGAAAACGGGATCCCGACCGGCATCGGTCTGTCGATGGAAGTCCCTGATCGCGGCGAACGCCCACTTGCCCAACAGACAAATGGCGACGAGGTTGACCAGCGCCATCAGTCCCATCGCCACGTCGGCGAGCGCCCACACCAGCGTCAGCTCCGACAGCGCGCCCACCGCGATCGCCATCAGCACGAACACCCGGAAGATGTTGATCGTCAATCCTCGGGCACCGAGGAAGAAGAGGTTGATCTCGGCGTAGACGTAGTTGCCGAGCACCGACGAGTACGCGAACACAAACACCAGCACGGTCACCAACGACACCGTCCAGGAACCCAGGCCTTCCGCGATCGCCGCCTGGGTGAGGGTTGCCCCCTCCACCTTGGTGGGCGTCGCCGGATCGTAGACACTGGGACCCGACACCAGAATGATGAACGCGGTTGCGGTGCAGATGATCATGGTGTCGACGAAGACGCCCAGCGACTGGATCAGGCCCTGCTTGACCGGGTGTGAGACGGTCGCCGTCGCGGCAACGTTCGGAGCGCTGCCCATCCCAGCCTCGTTGGAGAACAATCCGCGTTTGACGCCGTTGAGCAGCGCCGCGGCGATACCCCCGGCGAATCCACCGGTCAGTTCGGTCAATCCGAACGCTCCGCCGATGATCTGGCCGAGCACGTCGGGCAGGTAGTCGATGTTGATCGCCACGATCACCATCGCGAGAACGGTGTAGGCGACAGCCATGAGTGGCAGAACGATCTCCGCTATCCGCGCCACCCGCTTGACGCCACCAAAGAGCACCGGGGCTGATAGTGCGAGCAAACCCACTGTGGTCCAGCCTGTTTCGATACCTTGGGAGGTGTTGAGCACGCTGCTAATGGCGTTGGCCTGCACCATGTTGAAGGCGATGCCGAAGGTGAAGATCAACAGGATCGCGAAGATGATGCCGCCGGTGCGGGAACCCAGGCCACGCTGGATGTAGAACGCGGGACCGCCGCGGAACGACCCGTCGTCGGCACGGACCTTGAAGAGCTGGCCGAGGGTGGCCTCGATGAGAGCGGTGGCCATCCCGATCGAGGCCACCACCCACATCCAAAAGATCGATCCGGGCCCGCCGATGGTCAGCGCGATCGCGACCCCGGCGATATTCCCGGTCCCGACCCGCGACGCCAATCCGACGCAGAACGCCTGGAACGAGGAGATCCCTTCGTCATGAGTGCGCGAATGGGTGAGTTGGCCAAGCATCCGCTTGAAGTATCGGATCTGGATGAACCGGGTTCGGATCGTGAAATAGATGCCGACCGCGACGAGGAGGTAGACGAGGATGTAGCTGTAGAGCACATCGCTGACGGGTCCGATCAACTGCTCTTCGATGAACTCCACGACCACTCCCGGCGTATTCGGTGAAGACGGTCGGCTCATCTTGTCACCCCCGAGGCGATACTGCCCGGTTGTTGATCTCGAATACTCGTGGTATGGGTCCGCGCGCGACGGTGGCTGGG
>CAZCHU010000116.1:9095-10816 GCA_964498215.1 uncultured Mycobacterium sp.
CGCCGTTGTGCTGGCAAGCTGAAGCCACCACCCACCGCAGCAGCGTGTAGCCCAGGAAGGCAACCATGGTCGACAGGAACAAGCCCTGGTTCAAGATCTACGACAAAGGTGTCCCGTACTCCTGCATCTACCCGCCTCTATCGATCAAGCAGATGTTCAACAGCTGTGCCGAATCCACCCCGGATCGGGACTACCTGATCATCAACGACACGCGGCTGCCCTACGGTCTGGTCAACGTCATGGCCCGCAAAGCGGCGAACGCCCTGGTCACTTTGGGCGTCAAGAAGGGCGACCGGGTCGCGATCATGGCACCCAACGTTCCGCAGTACGTCATCGCCTTCCAAGCCTGCGCGAAGCTCGGCGCTGTCGTCGTACCGATCAACCCATTGGCGGCGGGTCCCGAGGTGCACCACTATGTCAAGGACAGCGGCGCGGAGACGGTCATCGTGTTGGCCGCTTTCGCCAAGGGGCCCATCGAGGTTCTCAAGGCCAAGGACACTCCGCTGCGCAACGTCATCTCGTTCCAGATCCCGTCGGTGACCACCGAGGTGGAGACGGGCACCGGTATCCATGATTTCAACGACATCGTCGCTGCCGCCGACGACTCTGAACCCGACGCCGACATCCACCCTTCCGACGTGTTGATGCTGCAGTACACCGGCGGTACGACCGGATTGTCGAAAGGCTGCGTGCTCACCAACGACAACCTGGTGTCGATGGCCTACCAGGAGAACTACTGGATGGCTCCGCTGATCGACAAGGACGAGCCGCTGCGCAGTCTGGCGGCCGTCCCGATCTATCACATTTACGGCTTCAACATGAACGTCAACGCCAACCACGTCAGCGGCGGGACCATCATCCTGGTGCCGCAGCCCAGCACCGACAACGTCCTGGCCGCCATCAACCAGCACGAGCCCAACATCTTCCCCGCCGTGCCCACGATGATCATCAACCTCAACCAACACCCCGACATCACCACCTCCAAGATCAGATCGGTGAAGGGGGTCATCTCCGGATCGGCGCCGCTGCCACTCGAGGCGATGCGCACCTTTGAAACACTCTCGGGTGCGGTGATCACCGAGGGGTTCGGGATGTCGGAGACCTCAAACATCGTCACCGCCAACCCCCTCTTCACCCTACGTAAACCGGGTAGCGTGGGGATTCCCTTCCCGGACAACGATGTTCGTATCGTCGACCTCGAAACGGGGAGCAAGGAGATGCCGCTGGGCGAACCCGGTGAGATCCTCGCCAAAGGGCCGACCATCATGCGGGAGTACTGGAACAATCCTGCGGAGACGGAAAAAACCTTCAAGGACGGCTGGCTGCTCACCGGCGATATCGGCTATATGGACGAAGACGGCCACGTCTTCATCGTCGACCGTAAGAAGGACATGGTGCTCTCCAGCGGGTTCAACGTCTACCCCCGGGAGATCGACGAGCTGATGTACACCCACCCGAAGGTTTTTCAGGCCTGTTCCTTCGGTATCCCCGACCCCAAGCGCGGCGAGAGCCTGAAGCTGGCTCTGGTGCTCAAACCTGGCGAGGAGATGACCGAGGGCGAAGCGCGGGAGTTCTGCAAGGCGAACCTCTCGGGCTACAAGGTGCCTGCAGAAGTCACATTCCTCAAAGAACTGCCGGTCACCCCGGTGGGCAAACCCGATCGAAAGAAGCTGCGGCAGCTGGAACTCGAAGGCCTGCTGACCTAGCTCAGCCAGCTAGAT
>CAZCHU010000117.1:0-10703 GCA_964498215.1 uncultured Mycobacterium sp.
GGCTTGCAGAAGTACACCAAGTTGATGAATCGGGCGGTGTCCAATGCGTTCCCTGAGATCAAGGAGATCGGGGGGTGGCGCCAGGACAGCCTCAAGTGGCATCCCAACGGTTTGGCGCTGGACATCATGATTCCTGACTGGGACCAGCCTGAGGGTCGTGAGCTGGGCAACCGGATAGTCAACTACTTGATTCGCAATCAGAAAGCGTTGGGATTGGACCACATGATCTGGCGGCAGCAGATGATTCAGCCCGACGGGAGTTCCTCCATGATGGGCAGCCGCGGTAGTGCGACACAGAACCACATGGATCACGTTCACGCGGTCACCATCGGTGGGGGGTACTAATGCCCGAGCACCGCAAGGACTCCGAGACGCCGCGCCGTCGGGGAACGGGGTTGACGTATGCCTCGCTGGAGCAGTGGTCGAGTTGGCGGTTTCTGTGGCATCGGATGTCGGTGGCGGTGGCGCGGCATTCGGCGCGGCTGGTGCACGACCCGTCGAAAAACTACGGCGCCTCTGCGCTGGTGGGCTCGGTGGTCGCCGCCCTGATCATCGGCGTGTGTTTCGTGGTGTCCTGGCTTAAGCCGATCGGCCAGATCGGCGAGGGAACGAAACTGGTCGCTGATCGCGCCAGCGGGGCGCTGTTTGTCAACGTCGGCGGCACCATGCACCCGGCACTGAATTTGGCCTCGGCGCGGTTGGTGATCGGCCAGCCCGATTCCCCGAAGTTGGTGCCGATGTCGGAGATTGAGAAGTACCCGTTGGGGCCGATGGTCGGCATCGAGGGTGCCCCCAACGATCTGGTGCCCCGCTCCCCGGCCGCCACAGGGTGGGGGTTGTGCGACACGGCATCTGAGGGCGGTACGCAGGCGGCGCCGAAGGTCACCGTGCTTACCGGTATCGCCGATCTCGGCGACTGGGCGCATGAGATGCGCTCCCCGGAGGCGGTGTTGATGACCTACGGCGACGTGGTGTACCTGGTGACCGACGGGCATCGCTCCCAGATCGATTTGGCTGACCGGCCGGTGATGCTCGCGTTAGGTTTGCAGGCGGGCAGCGTACACACGGTGCCCATGTCACGTGCGCTGTATGAGGCGCTGATTCCCACGGCTCCGCTTCGGGTTCCTGATGTTCCCAATCCCGGTGGCCCGGTGGGCTATTCCAGCCCGGAGCTGACGGTGGTGTCGGGTTCTGTGGTGAAATCAGTCGGCGCTAACGGGGAGCAGCAGTTCTTTGTGGCGCTGCCGGCGGGGTTGCAGTTGATCCCCGAGGCGGTGGCGTTGATGTTGCACAACGCCGATCTCGCCGGGACCGGGCAGGTGTTGGAGGTCGAACCCAATGCGGTGGCACAGGCGCCTCAAGCGGTCGGATTCGATACGTCGATGTACCCGCGTGGCCCATTGGAGCTACTGGACAAGGAAGCCGCCCCGGTCACGTGTGTGTTGTGGCGCAAGGATTCTGCGCAGCCGCAGGCCAGGGTGAGCACGGTGTCAGGGCGGCGGCTTCCCATCGCGATCGGGCAAGAGTCGCGGGTGATCACCCTGGTGTCCGGGCCAGCACACGACGCAGCTGATGCGGTGTATTTGGGGCCGGGCAGCGCCAACTTCGTTCAAGTCACCGGGGTTGAGCCGAACTCTGGGCGCAGCGAGTCGCTGTGGTGGATCGGTGTTGCTGGGGTGCGGTTTGGGATCGAGACCTCCGGGCAGGACAACCGCAGCTTGACGGCGCTGGGTCTGGGCGAGGCCAAACCGACGCTGGCTCCGTGGGCGGTCGTGCGGTGGCTGCCAGCGGGACCGACGTTGTCTGCCCAAGCAGCCAAGGTCGAGCACGACACGTTAGCGGGCAATCCCGCGGCGATACCGATGCGGGAAGGGCGATGAGGTGACCAAGAAGGGGTTTGACAAAGAGAAGCCCGCCGCGCCGATGCTTCCTGAGCGGGTGGTGACGGTTCCTGAGATCGGCGAGATCAGCCGTCCGCCGACCTCGCGTCCGCCGATGTGGGTGTGGGTTGTAATCTTCGTGATCGCGGTGGTTGTGCTGCTGGTCATCATGGTTCGTAGCGGTGCACGTCAGATCGGTTTCGGTGGCATGTTCATCATGCCGATCATGTTGATCTCGATGCTGATGATGCTGCGCAATCGTGCCGGGGGCGGTAATGAGAAGACCCGTCCGGCAGCGTTGATGCAAAAGCGTGTGGAGTATCACCACAAACTTGATCAGTTGCGCGCTGATGTTCATGCGGGGGCGCGTGAACAGGCCGGTGAAATCGCGTATCACCACCCGAATCCGGCCAATGGGTCGTTGCTGACGTTGGTCGGTACTGGTCGGATGTGGGAGCGTCGTCCACGTGACCGCAATTTCGGTCATGTGCGGATGGGGTTGGGGATGACCCGGCTCCAGACGCGGATTGACCCTCCGAGCAATGTGCCGCCCCCGGAGTACCGGGAGACCAGCACCGCTATTGCGGCCAGGGATTTCATGCTGTCGCAGAACGTCGTTCACGATGTTGCGCGGCCGTTGCATCTGTTCGATCAGATGGGGTGGTGTTTCCTGGCTGAAGATAGCCAGCGGCCCCTGATTCAGGGGTGTCTGCGGGCAGTCGTTTCCCAGTTGTGTGTGTTCCACGCTCCTGATGTGGTGCGGGTGGCTGTGATCACCGACGACGTAGCGGCGTGGCAGTGGTGTAAGTGGTTGCCCCATGTCGCTGATCCTGAGTTGGTTGATGCCTCGGGGCCGTTGCGGATGATTTATGCCGACGTGGGGGAGTTCTTGGAGCGGTTCGGCAGCGAACTCAACGGCCGTGGCCCGTGGGCGCCGCCGGTGGAGGGCGCGGCGCGACCGGAGGATTATTGGGTGATCGTGGTGGACATGCCTGGGGCTAACTGTGCGCCGTTGTTGGGGATGGACGGCGCCGGTCTGGCCGGGGTGTCGATTTTGGAGGCTACCGGCGATCACCAGTTTTCCCCGCTGGCTACCTCGGTGACCGCGTTCACCCTTGATGACATGGGAAATCTGCTGCGGGCCAAGGAGGGTGTCTAGATGGTGCGGGTGGCGGCGTCGGTTCCGTGGGAGGGGTTAGCGTTTGCAGCCACTCCAGATTTCATGTCGCTGGAAGAGGCCGAGGTGCTCGCGCGGGCGGTGGCGCGTTACGAGCCGTCGGATGCCGCGGCGCGGCTGTTGGCTGAGCGTGCCGCCGACGCGCGGGCAGGTCAGGATTTTCTGGATTTGTTTCAGATTCCCGATGCCCGCCAATGGGACCCGCATACTTTGTGGTCGCAAGTGACTGCGGCCAGTCGGCTGCGCGCCCCGTTAGGCAAGAACCCGACGACGGGCAAAACGGTGTGGCTGGATCTCAAAGAGGCCGCTGAGGGCGGGATGGGTCCGCACGGCATGCTGACCGGCCAGATAGGTTCGGGTAAGTCCGAGACGTTGGTGTCGTTCGTGCTGGGCCTGGCGATGCTGTTTCCGCCGGAGGTGCTGCAGCTGCTGCTGGGTGACTTCAAAGGCGAGACCGCGATGATGGCGTTGGCTCGCGTGCCGCAGTGTCAGGGTGTGGTGTCGAACCTGGCCGAATCCGAGGCCAAGCTTGATCGGTTTGAACAGATGCTTTACGGCGAGGTTGAGCGGCGAGAGGCGATGCTCAAAGCGGCCGGGTACAAAGACGTTCGCGACTATGAGCGGGCCAGGGCCACAACGCGACCGGACTTAGAGCCGCTGGGAACGTTGTTCATCGTGCTCGATGAGTTCAGTGAGCTGCTTCGGATTCGGCCCAACCTGGCGACGACCTTCGATGTGGTGGCCCGCAAGGGTCGCGGGTTGTGGATGCACATCCTGAACGCGTCCCAGCGGGTGGAAACGGGCCGGATGCAGGGAATGATCTCCCAGCAGACCTATTCGATCGGGATGAAGCTCAAAGACGCCGGGCAGTCGCGGCAGGCGATCGGCTCCACCCGGGCCTTCGACGGGCTCAAAGGTGCCCCGCAGGGCACAGGATTTCTGGTCTTCGACGGCGAGCACACACTGTTTCGGTCGTTTTATGTCTCGGCTCCGTTTGTGGCTCCGGTGGTGGGTAAGGCTCAGCGGCGCCGACAAGAGGGCCAGCACATCGACCCGCACCGTTTCGGGGTTCCGGTCGCCTCACTGCCGCTGGACATCGAAGTCGGAGAGGATGTCGATGAGCAGGCTGAGGCTGAGCGGGCTGCCCAGGCCGTCGCTGACAGCGCCGATGTCGATGCGCCGACGGTGGCCTCGGTGCTCGTGGAGCGCCTGGAGCAGGCTGGCCGCACGTGCCGGCCGATGCACCAGCTGTGGTGGCCGGCGCTGGATGAGATCGGCGTCATTCCCCTCGATGAGATGGCGGGGGAGTTCTGGGGCCGCGACTGGCTGGCCGTCGCCGAGGATTCGGGCCTGCTGATCCCGTATGCGCGCGAGGATGATGCGTTCGCCCACACGCAGGGACTGCTCAGCGCTGACCTGTCGGGCAGCGCGGGCAATGTGGCGATCGTCGGTGCCACCCAAAGCGGCAAGTCGACAGCGGTACAAACCATGATGGCCGCGTTGGCGGTCTCGCATAGTCCGCAGCGGGTGCAGTTCTACGGCATTGACCTTGGTGGCGGCAGACTGCAGAGCATGACGGGGTTGCCTCACGTCAGCGGAATCGCCGGGCAGGGCAATTTGGAGAAGATTGGCCGGGTGATCAGTGAGGTCGAACGGCTGTTGGCTGATCGCATGCGCAATTGGGAGATCGCGGGGATCAGCTTGGAGGAGTTCCGGGCCCGCAAGTTCGCCGGGAAGCCCGGCGAGATTCCCGACGATGGGCATGGGGACATCTTTTTCATTGTCGACAACCTGGCGGCGTTGAAGGTCAAAGACGTTGACTTGCATCGTCGGATCACTGATCTAGGGGCGTCCTCGGCGTTGAACTATGGGGTGCATCTGATTGCCACCAACGATCAGTGGATCACCTTGCCGCACACGTTGAACGCCAAGTTCGGCACCAGGATTGAGTTGCGGATGGCCACGTCGGCGGAATCGGAGATGGGAGACCGAGAGCTGGCCAAGAAGGTGCCCGATCAGCCCGGCCGAGGCATCAGAAAAGGTGGACGGCATATGTTGTTGGGGACTCCGGTGGCCGCGCAGACCCTCAGCGGAGAAGATGGCCACCTCGGGTTCGGGCAGGAAGCGGTGCAGGCCAGCTGCGAGATGATTGCCCGCCAGTGGGCGTCTCGGGGTGTGGCGGCGGCCCCGCCGCTGCCCACGTTGCCCACCGAAGTCAGCCTCGCCTCCCTCGACAGCGATCTCGGGGCAGGTGTGTTGACGCTGGGGCTCGGAGAGTTGGCGTTACAGCCGGTGGGCGTCAACCTGGCTGAGGCGCCGCACTTTTACGCCGTGGGCAGCAACGGTTCGGGTCGCAGCACTGTGTTGCGGACGTTGATCGCGGCGATCGAGAACAGTTTCAGCCCGCAGCAGGCCAAGATCATCGCCTTTGACCCCGACATGAAGCTCGGGGCGTGGATCAACCCGGAGTATTTGCTGCTGCACTTGAGCAATCCGCAGGAGATCGCGACGGCGTGTTCGGCGCTGGCTAAGAAGCTCGATGAACGCAAGCCACCCGAGGACGCCAGCCCTGAGGAACGCGCTCGGTGGCGTTTCAGCGGTCCCCGGTACTTCGTGCTCGTTGACGATCTGAACCTGCTCAACGCTCCGGGTTCTTCGAGCACCTCGCTGTTAGGTCCGCTGGAGTCGGTGATTGCGCGGGGCCGACAGATGGGCACCCATCTGCTGGTGACGATCAACAGTGCCAACTGGATGGGCAGTGGTTTGCACAACAAGGTGATCAAGGCACTGGATGCGGCCGGGGCGGGGGTATTGATCCTCGACGGGCGCCACAGCGACGGCGCCATTGTCGACGGTATCCGCGCGGCGGCGCGGGTGCCGGGGCGCGGCGAGTTGGTGTACCGCAAGTCGGGCCGGCAGCTGGTTCAGGTGGCGGTGCGCCCGGCCGCGGACTCCGCTGAATCCCCGGATGCGGAATTGTGGTGATACCACCACAGATGAGCGGAACCGGGTGGCTTCGGCTGTCTACTCAGGCTGGGGGAGAGGCACCGGGTTGGGATCGAGCCCACCGCGCTGCAAATTCGGCGCGGGCAGTGCCATCGACGCGAATATCTCCGGCCAGCCATGCCGCATAGCGGGCAGTTGAGACGCAACCCGGCCCATCGGCGACGAGGGCCAGGAATCGCGCGTACAACGCACGCACCGTTGGGTGCAACTCATTGCCGGGCAGGCAATTGCGCTCCATAAGGCCGATGATGGTCGGCCACAGCTCGATGAGCGTGCATCCTCGCGTCGTCGTCGCGTTATCGCGCTCGATGGCATCGGTGATCGCGCGGCCGGCCTGTGTGGCGGTAACACCGTTCCACGGCCTTGGCGGCGCGACGCTGTCGTCTGACATACTCCGTTTCCCTCCTGTTGGGCGTTGGCGTTCTGCCAGTTTTGGCTTCTTCGCTACACCCGCAAAATGTGCTGAGGCGACACGCCGAGACGGCGTGTGTCGGGGTCGAGCAGCTCGAGGACACGGGGCGCGGTGAGCTGATGTACTGCAAGTCGGGGCTGCGACCACGTCCCGGATGCGGATCGTGAAGATCCGCTGAATGCTCACAGCGCGAGCACAGCCGGGTCACAGGCACGTGAGGTACGCCGGAGGGGTTGCCCAGGTCATCGCAGCAAAATGCCTGACCTGTGCATGCTCTGTGTACGGACTGACTGATGCTGTCTGACATTGTCTGTTGATGTGTTAGATTGATTACAGCTTGGAATCGATTCTCGCGGTTAAGGGACAGAAGAAGGAGGAATCCATGGCAGCAGAAGGTATTTCTTTGGACCCGGTCGGGGTGGCCGCGGCAGCGGCGACGACGGCGGGGTTAGCTGCGCAGCAGGCTGGCCACGCCGGGCAGGCAGGCGCAGCAGGCGCGGTGGCCCCTCCAGGGCTGGAGGATATTTCGGCGACCAACGCGGCCAAGATCGGCGCCTACTGCGCCGAGGCGGCGGCAACGTTGAGTTCGGCGGCGGGCATGCAGGCGCTCTACGGGGTCGCTAACGCCACCGCGGGAGTCGTGACCAGTGTTGAAGATGCCGTCTCCGGCGCCGTGATCAGCGCGGTCATCTAGCTACGACGTGCTCTGAGTCGAGGGAACTGTCATGCCGCCAGGGGCCTACCAAGCCGAGCCGCCGGAAGTCACGTCGGCCGGGTTCTACTTGGGCCCTGGGGCGGGGACGTTTTTCACCTCAGCGGCCCAGCTGCAGACGGTGGCGAGCGCCATCATCGCGATGCTGGGCGGGCACACGGCAGTGGAGTCGGCGATGGGTGTGGCGTGGCCGTCGATCTCTGGTGAGATCGCCCGGCTGGCCCATGTGCCCCACATGGCGTGGCTGGCCACGGTGGCGGGGCTGCTCGGAGAGGCATCAGTGGCCATTGAAGCCACCGGGGCGGCGTTCGAGACTGCTAAGGCAGCCACCCCGTCGCCAGGCGAGGTCGCAGCCAATCAGTCCGAACATGTGGCGCTGAACGCTGCCAACTTTCTGGGCATGCTGACACCGTTGATTACCGCCAATCGCGCCGACTACGCCCGCATGTGGGCGCAGGGGGTGTCCAACAAATACGCATACGCGTCGGCATCAGCTGCTGGGGTGCAGGCGATTCCCCCGCTGCCCCCGCCACCGCCGAGCACTGTCGGCGCTCCGGGCGGAAGCATGCCATTGGGGCAGCCGGAGTCCTCAACCACCGACGCGCTCGGGGCGGCCAGCAACCCGATGAACATGATGCAGTCGCTGGGCGGGATCTTGCCCATGATCGGTCAGCTGCCCGCGTCGCTGATGCAAGGCGGCGGCCCGTTGAAGAGTTTGGGCGAACTACCCCAACAGATGATGGGCCAACTGTCCTCGTTGGCCTCCAGTGTCGATATGGGCGCTGGCAGCGAACTGCTCGGCGCCGCTGACCTAGGGGCAGCTGATTGGGTGACCGCCCCGCCAGTGGGCGGCGGCCCTGTCAGCGCGTCACTGGCCGGGGGCGGGGGTGGCTTCGGCGGCGGGGCAGGAACAGTGTCGGCGACCTCAGCGCTGCGTAGCCCAGGGTCGTGGTCCTCGGCAGTCAACGCCGCGCCCACAACCGAGAACGGATCGTCCTCACGCATGGAGGCCGCACGAGCGACGGCGACCACGGTGCCCGCCGGCGGGGGCGGCGGCGGGATGATGGCTCCGATGGCCCATGGCGCCGCCGGAGCAAACGGGCAAAACGAGTCCGACAAGAAACAGCAAGCGGTCCAACCTGAGCAGGTCTTGGCTGCCGCGTCCACGCTGTTCCGAGAACCCGATGGGGTTCCGGTGATTACCGGTGGGGGCGGGGTTCATGCCGCCCACGCCGGGGGCAAGGAGGCGCCCTGAGAAGTGGCGCAACAACCTGGACAATTCAGCCCAAACGGCAAGTAGCACAACGACCGTAGAGACGAAGGATAGAAACCAATGACAGATATTTTCGGTGAAATCGGGGCGATGCACACCGACAGCGGGAGCCTCTCAGAGAAGCAGGACCGGCTCAACGCGATGGTCCAGCAGCTCGGGTCGATGCTGGAGACGGCGGCTTCGGGCATGCAAGGGCAGGGTCGGATCGCACTGGACCGAGCCGGCGAGGATCTGCAGCAGTTCGGCACACTGCAGGCCGCCATGCAGGGCGAGCACAGCGACAAGATGAACGCTGCGGCATCGGCGCTGACTACCGGCGATGAGGATTCCGCCAACTTCATCAGCAGCATCAACTCGATGTCCACCTAAGCTCGAAATTCATTCAGGGAGAAGAGAAACCAATGTCGATGATTCAATACAACACCCCGATCGTCATGGAGTGCGTGGACATGATCGCGCAGTGTGAGGCGATGACCAACGAGGTGCACGCCGATGCGCTGGCCCTCAAATCTGCTAGCCCCGATCATTTCGGCGGCCAAGGCTCCGAAGCGTTTCAGGAGGACTACACCAGGGCTTTGACCTACGTGGATCAACTGCGCGAAAAGCTCGGCCACGCCAAGCAAGCGCTGGGGATGAGCATGGACGGCATGACCCAAAAGGACATGCTGATTCGGTCCAGTTACGGGGGCTGACGGTTCGGTTCTGCGCTGGCCTATCGGCCCGCCCTGGCGAGATTGATGGCCAGGCCGGGCCGATGGCGTTCCCGGCGAAATACTGAACAGCGCACACGAAAGGACGTGAGATGGCTGGGACACCCTCATATTTGAACCGCCCGGCCCCCAAGAGCGCGGCGCCGGCGCCGATCGCGTCGCTGGAGACCACCACCGAGGGGCTGTGGTTGTTGCAGGCACTGTGCGGGGTTGAGGAGCTGCCCGCAGTGCTGGTGTGCAGGCCCTACGTCAGCGCGGGCGGGGCTCCGGTGGACCATCCGGGAATACCGACCCTGCGGCAGGCCGGGGCCATCGTCGGCGAGCATGACGTGCACCCCCAGATTCGGCTCTGGTTGGAAACCGTGGGCGCCCCGGACATTGTCTTGGCGTGCATGGTGCGCCGCGGGCAAGAACACCTGAGGGTGGCTATCGCTCGGCGCGGACATACCTCGGTTTCTATTACCCGACACGGCGATCAGATGACGGTGGAGAATCTTGGCGCGGTGACCGTGGCCTCGTTGGTGGAACGGCTGTTGCCGTTGTGCGGAGCTGTGGTGGCGCCAGCGAAATTCGAAGCGGCCCGAGTGCCGACCGCCGAGCTTCTCTCCGCTCTTGCTGAGGTATTGCGCGGCGAGCACAGCGCGGCGGTGGCGTTGGGCCGGCTGGGGTTGACTGCCGATCAACGCCGCATCGCCACCTTGGCCGCCGATCAGCCCCTCGTGGATTTGTCCATGGCGGTGGTGACTTACCGCAGCGACGGCGAGATACAGGTCAGCAAGGCTACGGCGTCAGTGACTGACACCGCCGAAGGGCGCGTGGTCATTGGGCCGGTGCGCAGCGACAACGGTGCGTGGTGGACCCAGATCGGCCCGGGCACCCCTGCGGCGGCGAAGTCCGCGCTTACCCACGTATTGGGCACGGTCGGCCTACGCGAGTGGGACGATCGGGGTCGCTGGTCCTGAGCTGTCCGCTCGGCCCCGGGCGGTCCAGTTCGCAGGCCAGCGTGCCAGCAGACGACGACACACACTCACAGAGAAGTCATACAATAGATGTGTTTACGGATTGCCTTATTATGTATAACATTGTGCATCGGTAACGCAATGTTGGAGAGGCAGGGCCGTGGAGCACCGTAGACGCAGAATCGAGACATCGTGAGCGCAGAGGACTTCTATTCGCAGTACCTCAAGCCTGAGGCAGCTGCACCTGACGGCCCTGCTGCAGCCGGCGAAGCTGCCTCAGCGGCAGACCCTGCTGAGGTGGCAGAGCCTACCCCTGCAAGCTCCTCCGGGCGGTCTGAGGCCGACGCTGAGGCCGAGCCGGGGGTGCGGCCATGGACGAGCGCCGAGCACCGTGAGGACGCCCGAACCGATCCGCGCATGCGTGTTGTCGATCCCGAGGCTCCCCCGGGATACCGGCATGCCGACCCCGCTGGCAGGCACCACGCGCCGGGGCCGCAACATTCGCCGTCGGCGCCCGGGGAACGGGACGCGCTGTATCCACCAGCTCGGCCGGGGGAACGAGACACCCCATACC
>CAZCHU010000118.1:0-5860 GCA_964498215.1 uncultured Mycobacterium sp.
CCCGACGCCGCCCGTAGATGGGTGATGTCGCCGGCGGACACCGTCACCGTCGTGCCTGCCTCGTCGATCAGCAGCCGACCGCTGTGATCGATACCCGTTGCAGTGCCGACGATCTCGGAATCGCCGGGCAGAAGCGCGCGCACCCGGGTGCCGATCGTGCAGCTCACGCTGCGGTAGTCGGCTGATAGCCCGGCGAGGTCCCCGGCACGCCACTGGTCCAGGCGATCGCGCAGCGCCGCCACCAACGACACCGTTAACGTGGTGCGGTCGACATCGTGGCCGAGCATGCTCAGCGACACCGCCCTCGGATCGGGCAGCTCGTCGGCGGTCAGGCTCACGTTCAGGCCCACGCCGACGACGATCACTGGGGCGGTCACCTCGGCCAGGATCCCGGCCAACTTCCCAGAACCGACCAGGACGTCGTTGGGCCATTTGAGGCTCGCCTCGACACCGAGGCTCCGAACAGTGTGCGTGACGGCCAGCCCGGTCAGCAGTGGCAACCAGCCCCATCGTTCCGGTGCGACGCCCGCGGTGGCGACGCCAACCGACATTGAGATCTGCGAGCGCGGCGGCGCCGACCAGCTCCGGCCGTGCCGGCCCCGCCCGGCGTTCTGGTGTTCGGCCAGCAGCACCGCGCCGGCGATGTCCTCACCGGCAGCAGACCGGGCAATCAGGTCGGCATTCGTCGACCCGGTCTCCTCGACCACGTCGACGCGCCACTCAGGCAGTGAGGCGCGCAAGACGCCGAGATCAAGGGGGGTGCGATGCACGGCTACCCGCGGGTCACGTTCTCGTTTTGGCGGCGGCGGTCGAGCACGGCGGGGTCCGGGTGCGCCACCTGGACCAGCGAGGCGCCGACCACATATACCGCCAGCAGGTGCTCAATGAGGCCGTCGGTGGTTCCCCAGCCGGCCGTTGACATGATCCGATCGGTAGCCGTCAAACCCTGAGTAGCTGCTGACGCTCGGGCCGCAGCCAGGACGTCGTCGACCGAGCGGCCGTCCAGTGCGGCCCCGGGGTGGCGTTCGGGCACGATCTGGTCGCCGTGCACCCGTACGGACGACGCGTAGTCGGTCACCCCGACGGGCAGGTCGGGTACCGGCTTTCCGAACGGATCCAGTGACAGCACCGCCACCTCGCCGGTTCCCACCGAAGCGTCGGCCTCGCTGAGCCGATCCGCGGTGCATAGCGCGATGTCGCAGTCCGACCCGTCGAGCACGACCTCGCCGCCGACCCACCAGACCCCGAACAGCACCGCCGCGGTCTGCCAGTGGGCCGGCAGCAGCACCGCGACCCGGCTACCGGGCGTGGCGCCGAGTTCGTCGCGCAGCAGGTTGGCGGTCTTGGCCGCCCAGTTTGCCAGCGTGGCGGTGGACAATTCGATGCGCTCGCCGGTCGCGTCGTCGTAGTAGGTGATGCGTGGGCCGGCGGGGTTGACCGCCATCAGTGGATCCAGAACGGCCGAGCTGACGGTCGTCACCTCAGTTGACGCACGCAGGATCGTCAGAGCCCGCGGTGATGATCGGCGAGGGTGTGGGGGCGGCCGCCATCTGGGTGTAATCCATCGACGGGCTGCTCAGCGTGACGTCGGTGCCGTCCAGTCCGGAGCCGGGCCCGGTGTAATCATCGGCCAGCACAACCCGCACCGACCCCGACGCTACGGACGGGTCCTCGACCACCGGTAGTCCGCCGAGATCCTCCGCGACCGCTTGAGCGCCGAGATCGTCGGCCGTACCAGCCCGGACCTGACTACTGGTTACCTCGGCATCTTCGTTGTTCCCGACGGCACCCGGGGCGAAGCCCTTGGTCGCCACCACGTGTGAGACCGCGGCAGCCAATCCGTTGATGTCGGTGTCGTTGAGGACGTCGACGGTGGTCTTGTCTCGGGTGTAGGCCAGCTTCTCGGTCTTCCCCTCCTCCTGGTCGTTCAGCAGGCTGGTTACCCAGTCCTTGACCTCGGCGGGGTCGACGCGCACCACGCTCTGCATGCCGTCGTCGCTCCAGCCCGCCTCCTCGACGATCGGGATGGTGGCGAACGCGACGTTGCCTGCGGCGAGCTTCTGCAGTTGCTCGGCGAAATCCATCAGATCCCAGCCTTCGGAGAGCACCACCGACCGCTGCACCGCCTCCTCCAGCCGATTCAGCTTCGCTGGGCTCGACAGCGTCTTGCCGGAGATCACCTCATGCGCCAACGACGCCATCACCGCCTGCTGACGCACCACCCGGTCCAGATCCCCGCGGGGCAGGTCGTGGCGCTGCCGGACAAAGCTGAGCGCCTGCGCACCATCCAGCTGCTGCCAGCCGGCGGGGAAGTCCGCCCCCGAAAGCTCTTCGTAGACAGGTGCATTGAGACACACGTTGACCCCGCCGAGAGCTTCGGTGATCAGCGCGAATCCGAGCAGGCCGATCTCGGCGTAATGGTCCACGGTGACACCGGTGAGGTTGGCGACCGTCTTGATCAGTTCCTCGCGCCCGGCCGCGGTGGCCTCAGGCTCGGCGACCTCGGGGTCTTCGCCCTGCTGTTCGACGAGCTTCTTCAGCTCCTCCAGATGCACCGAGCCGTACACCCCGTTGATTTTCATCTTCCCGATGCCCGGGGCCTCCACGTACGAATCGCGGGGGATGGAGATCGCCGTCGCCGACTTCCCGTTGTTCGGGATGCGCACCAGGATGATGGTGTCGGTGTTGGTCGCGACTTCGTCGCCGGCGCGCAGCATCGCCCGCTCCTCGTCGGACAGTGGGACGCCGTGCGCGTCGGTTCGACTGTCCATACCGACCAGCAGAATGTCGATCGCGCCGTCGTCGCCGCCCGCACCGAGGCCGGTCGGATTCACGTGGTTGATGCCGGATTCAAACGCGTGGAGCTTCCCCCAGGCCAGGCCGGTGCCCAGGACGATCGCCAATGCCGTGGCCACCGAAATGACACGCATCAGCTGAGCAGCAGGCATTTTTCCAGGCTACTGGTGAGTGGGCCGCATGCCCGGTAGCCAACGTCGGCGTGCCAAACTCATTGAGTGTCGTCTCGGATCGTCATCTCAGGGGCCGGCGGCTTGGTCGGACGAGTGCTGGCAGGTCAGGCGCGTCGGCAGGGCCGTGAGGTGCTGGCGCTGACGTCGGCGGAGTGGGACATCACCGATGCCACCGCAGCCGAGCGTTTCGTCGCCGCCGATGACGTCGTGGTCAACTGCGCCGGGTACACCGAGGTCGACGCCGCCGAGGCGAACCCCGAGCGCGCCGCGGCGGTCAACACTGCCGGCCCGGAGAACATCGCCCAGGCGTGCGCGCGGGCGGGCGCATCGTTCATTCACCTGTCCACCGACTACGTGTTCAGCGGCTCATTCGATGCTGGGTCCGGTGCTGAACCGCACCCCTATGAGATCGACGACGAAACCGGGCCGCTGTCGGTCTACGGGCGCACCAAGCTCGCCGGCGAGTTCGCGGTCTTGTCGGCGATGCCCGACGCCAACATTGTGCGCACGGCCTGGATTTATGAGGGCGGTGACGGTTCGGACTTCGCCGCCCAGATGCGGCGCGCGGCGGCCGGGTCGGGAACGGTCGACGTGGTGGCCGACCAGATCGGGTCACCGACCTACGTCGTTGACCTCTGTGAGGCGCTGTTGACCGTCTCGGAGGGTTTGATCAGCGAGCCGGTGCTGCATGCGGTAAACCTCGGCGGCGCCAGCCGATTCGAGCAGGCGCAGGCGATCTTCGACGAGCTCGGAGCGGACCGGAACCGGGTCCGCCCGGTCGGCAGCGACAAGCATCCCCGTCCGGCGCCACGCCCCCGGTACTCGGTTCTCTCGGAGGTCAAGTCCGCAGCAGCCGGGTTGACGCCGCTACGGCCGTGGCGGGAAGCGTTGGCCGAAGCTATGGCGGTCGCCGGGCCGCTACCCTCAACGCCGTGAGATTGGCCGTGAGATTGGCGAAGCCGCGGTGAGCGACGAAATCTTCGTTGTGACGGTGACGTATTCGCCGGGACCCCACCTGGATCGCTTCCTGGCATCGCTGGCTCACGCCACCGACCGCCCCGTGACCGTCATCATGGCCGACAACGGCTCCGTCGACGGCGCGCCCGAAGAGGCCGTCGAGCGCTATCCCAACGTGACGCTGCTGCGGACCGGGGCGAATGTCGGCTATGGCACCGCTGTCAACCGCGCCGTCGCCGAGTACGCGTTGACCTCCTGCACAGACTTTTTTATCGTGGCCAACCCGGACGTTCAGTGGGGGCCGGGCAGCATCGACCTGCTACTGGAGGCGGCGGACCGATGGCCACGGGCGGGGTCGCTGGGGCCACTGATCCGTGACCCGGATGGCTCGGTCTACCCGTCGGCGCGGCACCAACCGTCGATCATTCGGGGCGGCATGCACGCCGTTGTCGGGCCGGTGTGGCGGTCGAATCCATGGACGGCCGTCTACCGCCAGGACCGCACCGATCCCAGCGAACGCTCCGTCGGCTGGTTGTCGGGGTCGTGTCTGTTGGTGCGCGCTGATGCTTTCTCCGGGATCACCGGTTTCGATGAGCGCTACTTCATGTACATGGAGGACGTCGACTTGGGAGACCGGCTGGGTCAGGCCGGCTGGCAGAACGTCTATGTGCCCTCGGCGGAGGTCTTGCACGACAAGGGGCACTCCACGGGCCGCGATCCAGCACGCAACCTGGCGGCCCACCACCGCAGCACCTACACATTTCTCGCCGATCGGTACCCGAAACGGTGGCAAGCCCCGTTACGGTGGGCTTTCCGAGGGGCTCTTGGGGCCCGATCGAACATGGTCGTGCGGTCTTCCCGAAGGAAGCAGGCGAAAGGACGGCGCTGATGGTCAACCCCGCTGAAGTCGATGCCGTCATTCTGGTGGGCGGGTTGGGCACGCGCCTGCGGCCCCTGACGCTATCTGCCCCCAAACCGATGTTGCCGACGGCGGGCCTGCCGTTCCTGACTCATATGCTTTCGCGAATCGCCGATGCCGGTATTGAGCACGTCGTGCTCGGCACGTCCTTCAAGGCCGAGGTGTTCGAGTCAGAGTTCGGCGACGGCTCCAAGCTTGGACTGCAGATCGACTACGTCGTCGAGACCGAACCGTTGGGTACCGGCGGCGGGATCGCCAACGTCGCCCCGAAACTGAGGCATGACACCGCTGTTGTGTTCAACGGCGACGTGTTGTCCGGCTGCGACCTGCGTGAGCTGCTGGATACGCATTCCTCGAAGGATGCCGACGTCACCATGCACCTGGTTCGCGTCGGAGACCCCCGTGCATTCGGCTGTGTGCCAACGGATTCCGATGGGATGGTAACTGCCTTCCTGGAAAAAACTCAGGATCCGCCTACTGACCAGATCAACGCCGGTTGCTATGTCTTCAAGCGTTCGGTGATCGATCAGATTCCCCGCGGTCGGGCACTATCGGTGGAGCGCGAGGTGTTCCCGGGTCTGCTGTCGGACGGGTTGCGGGTATGCGGCTACGTCGATGCGACCTACTGGCGCGATATGGGCACACCCGAGGACTTCGTCCGCGGTTCTGCGGATCTAGTTCGTGGCATCGCACCGTCGCCGGCCCTGAATCACCAGCGCGGGGAATCGTTGGTGCACGACAGCGCGGGGGTTGCCCCCGGCGCCCTGCTGATCGGTGGCACCGTGATCGGCCGCGGTGCCGAAGTCGGCGCGCGCGCCCGGCTGGACGGGGCAGTGATCTTCGATGGGGTGAGTATCGAGGCCGGGGCTGTCATCGAGCGTTCGATCATCGGCTTCGGGGCGCGGATCGGGCCGCGGGCGCTCATCCGGGACGGCGTGATCGGTGACGGCGCGGATATCGGCGCACGCTGCGAGCTATTGCGAGGCGCGCGGGTGTGGCCTGGGGTGACGTTGCC
>CAZCHU010000118.1:5960-10593 GCA_964498215.1 uncultured Mycobacterium sp.
TGCGATTGCTGCTCATTGCAGCGGGATTCCCTAGGCCAAGGACCCAGATTCCCGTGCTCAACGACCGTGGCAGACCATTCGCTTACCTCGACATGGGATGGGAGGACGCCAAGATCGCCGTCGAGTACGACGGCGATCAGCATCGAAAAGACCGGCGGCGATACGTGTGGGACGAGAAGCGGCTACGGCTGATCGGCGAGCGTGGGTGGTTGCATATCAAGGTGATCAACGAAGACCGGCCACACGAAATCATCGAGCGGGTCGCTGATGCATGGGCGCGCCGCGAATGTGCGTTCACGGTAGCTCGACGTTCGTCGTGACTACTTTCAGTGCACGTTCGGGGCCCGCACCCCCGCAGCAACGAGTTGAGTAAGCCCGAAGTCGCTATCGGCGGGCAGCGCGTCCAGTGGCCACCACCGCAGGTCTAAGGACTCCTCGCTGCAGACGATCTCGGCGCCGGCAGGAGCGCGCGCCACGAACTGGACATCGAGGTGACGGGTCGGAACCCCCAGCGAGCACGTGAGCGGATGCACGTGCAGCGCCACGGGAACCGGATCGAGGGTCAGGCCGGCGATCCCGGACTCCTCAGTTGCCTCCCGTAGTGCAGCCGCGACCACGGTCTCATCGTCGGGCTCGCAGTGACCACCCAGTTGCAGCCAACGCCCGATTCGCGGGTGCAGGGTAAGCAAGGTGTGGCCGCCGTCGTGGTCCAGGATCAATGTCGAGGCGGTGATATGACCGGGCACGCAGGCGCGTAGGCAGCCGTCGTCGCGGGCGTCGAGGAAGGCGAGCACGGCATGTCGCAGCGCGTCCTGCGCGGGATCGGCTGGGCGCCAACTACTCAGCGTGACGACCGCCGACTGATGCAGGCTCATGCGCGAGCGCTCATCGCCGCACCAGCAGGCCGTCGGTGGGCACCGGATCCCGCGGGCCAGGGTCCTCAATCGGATAGCCGATCGCAATGGCCCCCAGTGGCTCCCAGTCAGCGGGCAGGTCGAGCTGCGTACGCACCAGGTCGGGAGCGAAGATCGTCGAACCGATCCAGCAGCTGCCCACGCCGCGGACCGCGAGCGCGACCAGCAGGGCCTGTACGGCGGCCCCGACCGCCACCGTGAACATCGTGTGCTCTGCGGTGGTCCGCTGCGCGTCGGGATAGGTGTGCGCCCCGTCGGGAACCATGAACGGAACGATCAACTCTGGCGCGTCATAGAGAATCTGGCCGCGGCTGACGCGGCGTTCGACGGCGGCGGGGTCGCGGCCGTCACCGCTGAGGTCGGCCCGCCACCGGTCCTTCATCGCGTCGAGCAGGCCTACCCGGGTCTCGGGGTCCTGCACCCAGACGAATCGCACCGGCCGGGTGTGGTGGGGGGCGGGTGCGGTGAGAGCCTCCGACACCGCAGCCTCGATGAGGCTGGGCGTAACGGGGTCCGCGCTGAAGCTGCGCACCGACCGGCGCAGAAGTTGGGCCTGCGACCGGCCGAGCGCGATCGCCTCCTCGGTGCCCAGCCAGAACAGGTCCTCCTGACCGGCCCGTACCAGCGTGCGGGCAGTGGATCCGTCGTCGCTCAGGGTCAACCCGCGCACCACCGCGACCGGCACCGCGGTGAGCTTTCCCTTGACCAGATCGGCGGCCGCGGCGATCTCGTCGGCGACCGCGATCTCGGTCACGATGAGCTCGTTGCCATGCTCGTCGTGTTCGCCCGCGTAGGCGTGAAGCACGGTCAGCCCGGCGGCTCCGATCGCCACGTCGGTTTGCCCGGTGCGCCACGCGCGCCCCATCGTGTCGGTGACGATGACACCGACTGTGACACCGAGCATTTGATGCAGCGCCGAGGCTACCGCCGCCGCGCTGCCATCAGGGTCGACCGGAAGAAGCGCGAGTTCGTGGGAGTCCACATTGGAACCGTCGACACCGGCGGCCGCCTGCACCAGTCCCAGCGAATTCTCGGTGATCAGTGTGCGGCCCTTGCGTGCCAGCACACGCACCGCTTCAGACTCTATTAACTGGCGCCGCAACACATCTCGGGCATCCGGCTCTGAAGGGGCTGCGATCATGCGGCCTTCGCACTTGGACAGCACCTTGCTGGTGATCACCACGACGTCGTCGTCGCGCAACCAGGGTGCGGCCGCCGCGATGGCCGCGGCGATGTCGTCACCCGGGCGAAACTCAGGTAGTCCGGTGACGGGCAGCAGTTCGATGGGTGCAGACGTGCCGTGGTCTCTCACGGCCAGACCCCGGCTAGATCCATTCCGGCTCGAACCATTTCAGCAGTTGCCGCGGGGTTCGTCATAAGAAGGGGAACCGAGCGCACCTCGATGCCGTCGAGGTGCGCGTCGTCGTGTTCGCTGATCAGCCAGCCGTCGAGGATGCCGGTAGAGGACCGGGCGCCGTAATGTCCGCCGACCGCTTCGGAGGTGCTGGGCACATCGATGACCGACAGGCATTCGTCGGCCATGCCGCGCAGTGGCTTCCCCGCGATGATGGGTGAATAGCCGATCACGGGCGCCGACGTGGTGCGCAAGGCCCCGCGAATTCCGCCGATGGCCAGGATCGCGCCGATGCTTACCACCGGATTAGACGGTGCGATGAAAACGACGTCGGCGTCCTCGATCGCTGCGGTGACACCAGGACCGGCCACCGCGGTCTCGGCGCCGACGAACGCGAAACTGTGGGTGGGCACTTTGGCCCGATGCCGCACCCACCACTCCTGGAAGTGGATCGCCCGCTTGTCGCCGGCCTGTTCTCTGGGGCCGGGATCGGTGATCACGACATGAGTCTCGCTGCGGTCGTCGCTGGCCGGAAGCAACCTCGCGCCGGGCGACCAACGCGCGCACAACGCCTCGGTTACTGCCGACAGCGGGTAGCCCGCTCGCAGCATTTGGCTGCGCACCAGATGGGTGGCCAAATCGCGGTCGCCGAGTCCGAACCAGTCGGGTTGAACTCCATAGGCGGCGAGTTCCTCCTTCGCATGCCAGGTTTCGTCGCGATGCCCCCACCCCCGTTCGGGATCGATGCCTCCGCCCAAGGTGTACATGCAGGTGTCGAGGTCCGGGCAGATGCGCACGCCGAACATCCACGCGTCGTCGCCGACATTGACGACAGCGGCCAGCTCATGACCACTCTGGTCCCCGCCGCCGAACTGGCCCAAACCCAAGAGGTGCTGAACTCCCAACAGGAATCGCGCGCCGCCGACGCCGCCGACCAGAACCGTGACCTTCACAACGACCGAGAGTAGGCGGTTGGCTTCGGGTAGGTTCGCCCGGTGCGAAAGGTAAACGGGTGGTGTTGGTGAGACGGATGGGGTTTCAATCGGGGGAGTGATAGACACACCACCATGCGACGCGCCCAAATTGGATCACGGAATGGTATGAATTCCTGTTCTAAAGCTTGACCGAGGCAGGTAACGCGTGTGTAATCACACAAGTGTCATTTCGCGGTTGGCCTGCCGGTTCCGGTGTCGCAGACCGAGATTCGATCACTTGTTCGAATTCAAGAGTCGCACGTTCGAGTAGTGGGGCTCGCATACACCGATCTACGAAACCAGCAAGGAGGCGGACATGGCATACGAGCAGACCGATTTCGGCAATTCGGTCTCTTTCGACGACACACTCCTCGGCACGGTGGGAAGTGCGCCGCACATCCCGACCGCACCGGCACCGGCAGCGGGAGGTGGACGCCCGCAATTGAGCTTGGTGCCTGATCATGCCGAGTTTCTCGGTGACGACTCTGCGGTTGCGGAGGAAGATCTCTGGCAAGAGCGCGCCCTATGTGCTCAAACCGACCCTGAGGCATTCTTCCCTGAGAAGGGCGGCTCGACCCGTGAGGCCAAGCGGATCTGCATGGGCTGCGAGGTGCGTGACGAGTGTCTCGATTATGCGCTGGCCCATGACGAGCGTTTCGGTATCTGGGGCGGTCTGTCGGAGCGGGAGCGCCGGCGGATCAAGCGCGGCATCGTTTGAGACTCTGCGCGCAAGCGCTCATCCCAATCTGAAGCTGTTCGCGAAAACGCGGCCCCGACCCTACCTCTCGTCGAGTCTTGGATCGATCGCGGACGGTTCGACGCCCAGATAGGTGGCCACCTGCGCCACCAGCAATTCGTGTAGTAGTTCAGTCAGCTCGACGGCATCCTTAGCCCGTCGCTCGATCGGCCTGCGAAACAACACAATTCGCGCCCGCGTGGAGTTGCCGCGGACGTCTACGCCGGCACTAATGAGCCTGGCCAGCGCGATCGCCCCGTCGGCCACCACCTCCGGCGGCCACTGCACACTGTCGGGGTCCTTCGGCGAGATCCGGGGTATCTCGTCGACCGCCACGTCCAGCGTCGACACCCGCTCGTGCCAGCGCCGCTCGATCGGTTCGTAGGCTTCCAGAACCGCCATGTCGAAACGCTCGGCTCGACTGCGCCAGCCCGGGACGGTCGGCGGCAGCAGGGGTCCGCGCATCTCACGGCCCCGCCGCGAGCCCCGATAGTTGAGCCCGGCCACGACCGGAATCGTAACGGTTGGGCTTCGGGCGCCGGGCGGCCGCGCGTGTCCGGCACCATGCGGGCAAGGCTGCACGTTAACCTTCCGCTGTGAATGTTCCCCGTCGCTGCTGCCGGCCTGGGTGCCCTCACTATGCGGTCGCGACGCT
>CAZCHU010000119.1:0-10554 GCA_964498215.1 uncultured Mycobacterium sp.
GTACGCGTATTCGTCACCACGGTCCCCATTTTGCTGATTAATGTAGCCGTGACACCACCGCCCCGCCGCGGCAATAGCCCTACTGCATCGGTGTTGTGAACTGTGACACACTCATCGACGTACCGATGGTGCTGCCCGCGGCCCTTATCGGTGACTTGGGCGTCGTTGCAGGCTTCTTGAACGAGGACGTGATGAAACGAATTCAGTTCACCCGCGAGCGACGCCGACGCGCAATCGCGCTGGCCAGCACGCCTTTGATTGCGGCAACATTAGTATCGGGCTGTGGAGGCACCGGCGGTCCCCCGGAATTGACCTGGTACATACTGCCCGACAATGGCGGATCCGCCGCGCGGGCCCGGGATTGTGCGGATGCCTCCGGCGGTGCGTACGAGGTTCGCATCGAATCGCTGCCCAGCACCGCGACCGCCCAGCGTGAGCAGATGGTTCGCCGACTGGCCGCTGGCGACTCCTCCATCGACCTCGTGAGCCTAGACGTCGTGTTCACTGCGGAGTTCGCCAACGCCGGATTCCTCCGCCCCTACACCGCGGAGGAGACCCGGCGGTTGACCTCCGGCATGCTGCCCTCTCCCGTGCAGACCGGAATGTGGGCTGACCAACTCTTCGGCGTTCCCTACAAGTCCAACACTCAGCTGCTGTGGTACCGCAAGTCTCAAGCCGCAGCAGCCGGAGTGGACCCTGCCAGCAGCACGTTCACCTGGGACGAGATGCTGAACGCAGCTGTCAGCCAAGGGAAGACGATCTCTGTGCAGGGCAAGCGGTACGAGGGCTACATGGTTTGGATCAATGCCCTGGTGCTATCGGGCGGCGGCGAGGTGCTACAGGATGTCCAGGCCGGCCGCAAGGCGAGGCCGTCACTCGCCAGCCCCGCCGGCGACAAGGCGGCGGAGATCGTCGGCAACCTGGCACGCTCCAGCGCGGCACCCGCCGACCTGTCCAACGCCGCCGAGGAGCAGGCCCGCGCAGCATTCCAGTCCGAAGACGGCATGTTCATGCTCAACTGGCCCTACGTACTCGCCGCCGCGCGCACCGCTGCTGAGGAAGGCACGCTGCCGCAGGCTGTTGTCGATGACATCGGCTGGGCCCGCTACCCGAGGGTGTCCTCCGACCGCGCCAGCGCACCGCCACTGGGTGGCGCCAACCTCGGAATCGGCGCATACACCGAGTACCCCGATCAAGCGGTCGCGCTGGCCGAGTGCATCAACTCCGAGCCCAATGCCACCCAGTACATGCTTGACGAGGGCGAACCGTCCCCGTACGCCGCGTCTTACGACGACCCGGATATCCGTGCGGAATACGACAATGCCGACCTGATTCGGGAATCTATCGGCGACGGCGGTCCCCGGCCACTGACCCCGTTCTACACCGATGTCGCAGGGTCGATTATCCAAACCTGGCATCCCCCATCCTCGGTAACCGCGGAAACACCTGAAAAGACGGACCAATTCATGGCCGATGTGTTGGCGGGAAGGCGACTGTTATGACCACGGTCGAGCATCCGGCCATCCAGCAGGAACCGGGCAAGCCAGCTGTCAGTGAGCGGGTCCGAGGCGAGCGACGACTCGGTCTCTATCTGACCTTGCCGTCCTATCTGGTCATGCTGCTCGTCACCGCGTATCCGCTGGGCTACGCATTGGTGTTGTCCCTCTACAACTTCCGACTCACCGACCCAGGCGGTCGCACCTTCGTCGGGTTGCAAAACTATGGCGTCATTTTGTCGGACCCGGTGTGGTGGAACGACTTCGTCACCACCCTGGCGATCACTGTCGTCACCGTCGCGATCGAACTCGTTCTCGGCTTCTGGTTCGCCTTCGTGATGTTGCGCATCATCCGCGGCCGCGGTCCGCTGCGGACAGCGATTCTGATCCCCTACGGCATCGTGACCGTGGTCTCGGCTTTCATCTGGCGCTACGCATTCGCCATCGACTCCGGCTTTGTGAACCAGTGGCTCAACCTCACCGACTTCGACTGGTTCGGTGACCGCTGGTCGGCGATCGTCGTCATCTGCCTGTCCGAGATCTGGAAAACCACACCGTTCATCTCCCTGCTGCTGCTCGCAGGTCTGGTCCAGGTTCCCGAGGAGATGCAGGAGGCGGCCAAGGTGGATGGCGCCACCGCCTGGCAACGACTCTGGAAGGTCATCCTTCCGAATATGAAGGCCGCCATCATGGTGGCTTTGCTGTTCCGCACGTTGGATGCATGGCGAATTTTCGACAATCCGTACGTGATGACGAACGGCGCCAACAACACCGAGACGATCTCGTTCTTGGCCTACCGCCAGAACGTAACCCTGGTCAATCTCGGTATGGGATCCGCAGTCTCGGTGTTGTTGTTCGGCACCGTCGTCCTCATCGCGTGGATCTTCATCAAGGGCTTCAAGACCGACCTCTCGCAAGTCAGGGGTGACCAGTGAGCAGCGCTAAGTCCGGCAAATGGTGGACGATCGGCGGCATCGCCATCGTGCTCTACAGCTTTTTCCCGCTGCTGTGGATGATCAGCCTGGCGTTCAAGCCGCCGTCGGACATTGTGTCCCGCGATCCGCAGTTCCTGCCCAGCACGTTCACGATGGACAACTTCGCCCAGATCTTCAGCGAACCGTTGTTCACCCGGGCGCTGATCAACTCGATCGGGATCGCGGTCGTTGCCACAACGATCTCGGTGATCATCGCGATGTTCGCCGCCTATGCTATTGCGCGGTTGGAATTCCGCGGCAAGAAGGTGCTCTTGTCGCTGGCGTTGGGCATCGCGATGTTTCCGCAGGCGGCGCTGGTGGGTCCACTGTTCGACATGTGGCGTGGGCTGGGGATCTACGACACGTGGATCGGCCTGATCATCCCCTACCTGACCTTCGCGCTGCCGCTGTCGATCTGGACGATGTCAGCGTTTTTCCGCCAGATCCCCTGGGACATGGAACATGCTGCGCAGGTCGACGGCGCGACGCAGTGGCAGGCCTTCCGCAAGGTGATCGTGCCGTTAGCCGCTCCAGGCGTCTTCACCACAGCGATCTTGACATTCTTCTTCTGCTGGAACGACTTCCTGTTCGCTATCTCGCTGACGTCCACCGATAGTGCCCGCACGGTGCCGGCGGCGTTGGCGTTCTTTCAGGGCGCCTCGTACTTCGAGTCGCCGGTGCCCTACATCATGGCCGCGTCCGTGATCGTGACGATCCCTGTCGTCATCTTGGTCCTCATCTTCCAGCGGCGCATCGTCGCCGGCCTGACTTCTGGAGCAGTGAAGGGATAAACCCATGGCAGCTATCACCATGAACAACGTCGTCAAGAAGTACGGCGATGGCTTTCCTGCCGTCAACGACGTGAGCCTCGACATCGCCGATGGCGAATTCATGATCCTCGTCGGACCGTCGGGTTGCGGAAAATCGACCTTGCTCCGGATGATCGTCGGCCTGGAGGACATCACCTCGGGCGATATCCTGATCGGCGATGACCGGGTCAACGACAAGGCCCCACGGGATCGCAACCTTGCGATGGTGTTTCAGAACTACGCGCTCTACCCTCACCTGAGCGTGTTCGAGAACATCGCATTCCCACTTCGACTGTCCGGCAAGTATTCCGACGATGAGATTCGCAAGCGCGTTGCCGAAGCCGCGGATACGCTGGAGCTCGGGGAACACCTCGACCGTAAACCGGCCAATCTGTCCGGAGGCCAGCGTCAGCGCGTGGCGATGGGACGCGCGATCGTCCGCCAGGCCGATGCGTTTCTGTTCGACGAGCCGTTGAGCAACCTTGACGCGAAACTGCGCGGCCAGATGCGTACTGAGATTCTTCGCCTGCAGCGTCGTCTCGGTGTCACCACGGTGTACGTCACCCACGACCAGACCGAGGCGATGACACTGGGTGACCGGGTCGCGGTGCTGAAAAAGGGTCTACTTCAACAGGTCGCGAGCCCACGTGAACTCTACGACCAGCCGACGAATCTCTTCGTGGCCGGGTTCATCGGATCCCCACCGATGAACTTCGTGCCTGCAAGGGTACGTGGTGACGAGATCGAGCTGCCGTTCGTCACCATCCCGCTGCGCGACCAGTGGCGAAACGTTGTCGAAGACGGAAAGGTGTACATCGCCGGGATCCGGCCGGGCGCGTTCGAAGATGTGGGGTTCGTCGACGCCGACAAGCGTTCCCGCGGAGCCACCTTCGATGTCACCATCGATGTCACCGAGTGGCTGGGCAACGAGCAGTACGCCTTTGTGCCCCTTGAGTCGTCATCGGAGGTCGGCGCCCACCTGGTCGAGCTAGCCAAGGACCTTGACAGCGAGCAGCTCCGCTCACAGCTATGTGTGGAGCTGGATCCGCAAAGCCAGGTGCGTATGGGCGACAAAGCCACCTTGTGGCTGGACACCGAGCGTCTACACCTGTTCGATCCGAAGTCCGGTGACAACCTGACAGGGGTAGTCGAATCCGGCGGTCGGCACGCAGCGCCCGTCGGCTGAGGTAACGCCAGCCATAGCCTCCGCCGCAGACCCGGACGTTATGGTCCTTGATCGCACCCCGATGACGCCAATCAATCCGTGAATTCGGCTAAAATGTGCGTAAAGTTCCGCACCCGCGGATTAGGGCGAGGTGGGCTGTGCCAGCAATTCGGATCAGGGACGCGGCGATGCTGCTCGGGGTCAGTGACGACACAGTTCGCCGATGGATCGACAGCGGCGACCTGATCAGCTTCAAAGACGACTCCGGGCGCAAGGTAATCGCCGGAGACGTGCTGGCTGAATTCGCGCGCAAGCACGCTTCGCCCCCACCGAATCCGCTCGACGGCGCCAGCTCGGCACGCAACCGCCTGGTCGGCTTGGTTACGCGGGTGAAGTCCGACCACGTAATGGCCGAAGTGCAGATGCAGTGCGGACCATTCACAGTCGTCTCGTTGATGAGCACCGAGTCAGTCAACGAAATGGGCCTCGAACCGGGGGTTGTCGCAGTCGCCCTGGTGAAAGCGACGACCGTGATCGTCGAAACACCCGGCCCCGCAACGTGAGACTCACCATTGGGCAGGTTCTGTTCCTCGTGAGCGCTATTGTGTTTCTGCCGGGCTGTTCACCACGACATCCCGATGAGATCGTGGTCTTCGCGGCGGCATCGCTGCAACAGGCCTTCGCCGAACTGGGCGGCAACTTCGAGAAGGACCATCCCGGAACCAAAGTCACCTTTAACTTTGCCGGCTCGTCGGACCTGGTCGCTCAGCTTACCCAGGGCGCCCCCGCCGATGTCTTCGCCTCCGCCGACATGCGGAACATGACCAAGGCCGTTGACGCCGGGCTGATCGCAGGCAATCCGGTCAACTTCGCCGCTAACACGTTGACCATCGTCGTTCCGCCCGAAAACACAAGGGCGATAGATTCATTCGCCGATCTCGCCGAGCCTGGGACGCAGGTTGTGGTATGCGCGCCACAGGTGCCGTGCGGGGCAGCCACCGAGCAGCTCGAACAGGCCTGCGGCGTGACGCTGACACCGGTAAGCGAGGAGTCGGCGGTAACCGATGTGTTGGGCAAGATCACCTCCGGTCAAGCGGACGCCGGAGTGGTCTACGTCACCGACGCGGCGGCAGCCAAGGATGCGGTCACCTCGATTCCTGTCCCGGAATCCTGCGACGTCGTCAACACCTACCCGATCGCCGCGCTCGCAGACTCGGCGAATCCTACTGTCGCGCAACAGTTCATCGATCTCGTCACCGCGCCTCAAGGTCAAGCGGTCTTGACTGCGGCCGGTTTCGGACCGTCATGACCGCCGCGCGACGACCCGCCGGGCTGATCCACGTCGGGGTGCCGGCCTGGGTCTATCTCCCCGCGGCCGCGGGCACGTTGTTCGTCATCGCGCCCCTAGTCGCGATGCTGCTCGCGATCGACTGGAAACACTTCATACCACTCATCACCTCTGAATCGTCAGTTGCCGCCCTGCTGTTGAGCATCAAGACGGCCGCAGCCAGCACTGTGGTGTGCGGAGTCGTCGGTGTTCCGATGGCGCTCGTCCTGGCCCACGCGAACTTCCCCGGGCTGGCTGTCCTGCGCGCCCTGGTCCTGCTGCCTCTTGTGTTGCCGCCGGTAGTCGGGGGAATCGCCCTGCTGTACACCTTTGGCCGGCAGGGTCTCCTCAGCGATCAGCTCGACCTGCTGGGAATCCGGATCGCCTTTTCCACGACCGCGGTGGTACTGGCGCAGTCCTTCGTATCACTGCCGTTTCTCGTGTTAAGCCTCGAAGGCGCACTGCGCTCGGCTGCGTCCGGATATGAGCACATCGCCGCAACACTGGGCGCCCGACCCACCACCGTGCTGCGGACCGTGACAATGCCGTTAGTGCTCCCCGGGCTGATATCGGGCGCGGTATTGGCGTTCGCGCGCGCCCTCGGAGAGTTCGGAGCGACGCTGACGTTCGCCGGGTCGCTTCAGGGAGTTACCCGCACACTGCCGCTGGAGATCTATCTGCAACGCGAGACCGACGCTGATGCTGCCGTAGCTTTGTCCCTGCTGCTCATCGTGGTCGCTGCGGCAATCGTGATCGCCTCGGCCGGCCGCCGGGTGACCGGATCGCCATGAGTAATGTGCGCGTCAACGCGGGCCTGCAGCATCGCGGAGTCGAGTTCGACATTGCGCTCCCCGACGGGCAAGTACTCGCTGTTCTAGGCCCCAACGGCGCCGGGAAGTCCACGCTGATGCTGATGGTCGCCGGACTTCTGCGACCCGATCGAGGGCGGATCGAACTAGGCGGAACCGTCGTCTCCGACGCCGCGAGGGGGACGTTCGTTCCCGCTCACGCACGCGGTGTCGCCATGCTGACGCAGCAGGCACAGTTGTTCCCGCACATGACCGTCGCGGCCAACGTGGCCTACGGACCGCGGTGCGCCGGCCAGTCCCGCAGGGCGGCCCGAGCCACCGCGCATCATTGGCTCGAGGCCGTCAACGGTGTGCACCTCGCCGACCGCCGACCCGCGCAGCTCTCGGGTGGCCAAGCTCAACGCATCGCCGTCGCCCGCGCGCTGGCGGTCGGCCCACGTGTGCTGCTGCTCGACGAACCGCTATCGGCTCTCGACGTCGCGGCCGCGCCGGCTGTGCGCCGGCTCCTGCACAAGGTTCTGCGCGGCCGCACGGCGATGCTCGTCACCCATGACCTGCTGGACGCGCTGGCGATCGCCGACACGGTTGCCGTCGTCGAGGAAGGGCGAGTGGTCGAAAGCGGCCCGGTTCGGCAGGTGCTGACTGCCCCGCGTAGCGAGTTCGCGGCCCGAATCGCCGGCCTGAACCTGGTGCCCGGAATCATCAGTAGGCGGGGTGTCCTGCGGACTCCCTGGGGCGCTGAGGTATTCGGCAACGGCGACGCCGAGCCCGCAGCTCCCGCCGTGGCCGTGTTCCGCCCTGGCGCCGTCGCCGTTCATGTCGAACCACCGCACGGCAGCCCCCGCAACGTCATCCCGGTGACGGTTGGTGAGCTCGAGATTCACGGAGCCGACGTTCGGGTCCGCGGGATCGATCAGCCCGACGGCAGTACCGGGCTGGCCGCCGACATCACCGCGTCCGCAGCTGCCGACCTCGAGCTAGAGCCCGGCACAAGGGTGTACTTCGTCGTGAAAGCCCAGGCGGTCGAACTTCATCCCGCGCTGCGGCCGAGGTTGTAGCCGAATCCGGATGCGCTCGCCCGGAGGACCCGGTTGGGGTTACCCCGCCGTCAACTCCACGATCGGAAGCTCGGTGCCGGGCGGATCGAGCCGACCATCGAAACCGCCTGCGATGGCGCCCTTGAGCGTCTTCCATGCGCGCGGATGACGCTCGATATAGATGCTCAGCGCAGCGTCGGCCTCGGCTGTGGTCATCCGCCGGGCCTGCGCCGGGATGGACCTGCGTCGCCCCGTGGAAATCCGTACGCGCGGTTCGGCCATCACGTTCCGGAACCATTGAGCCGACTCTCCGAATCCGGAGGCGATGAGGTAGGAGTTTGGCGTCTCGTGTCCGATGACCTCCAGCACTACGTAGCGCCGCTGACCGGACTTACGTCCGATGTGCTCAAGCATCAGCATCCGCGACCCGAACACGAAGCCCATGCCGGCGCGATACAGGCCGATCGGCGCCCGGGCCAGTCGGGGCGAGTGCAGAACCTTGTCCAGGAGGCGGCCGATTGGCGCTGTCATCACCCGACCCAGTGCGCCCTGTGTCCGGCTCATCATGCTGCATCCTCCCGCAGATCACATCGGTCAGCGTTCAATTCTTGCTAGCTTGACTGTAGTTCGGCGGCGACAGCCCGGCCGACAGGTATCGGACGGTGCCGCTACGTGCGCTCATCGTGCTTTAGGCGGCGAACACGTTGGTAGTGGCGGGCCGCACGTACACGGTTGCCGCAAGCTTCTGAGCACCACTCGCGGCGCGGGTGGGATTTGACGAAGTAGAGCACGCAGTGGGGCGCGTTGCAGGCGCGTAGGTTCACCGCTGTGGGCCCGGTAAGCAGTTGCAGGGCTTCGTGTCCGAGCTCGGCCAGGGCGCTTCGGCAGGGTGAGGCACGTTGCTTGTCGACAGCCTGAAGCTGGCCGTCATGAACTGTCAGTTCGGTGCGGGGCCGGTCGGCGAGCGACGCGTTGACGGCGGCCACCGCGTCCCGCATCTCAGTCACAGGCGATTGTGCGTTCTGGCGCACGTCTGCGGTGCTGTAGGCCGCTAGTCGACGGAGGCTGTCCCGCAGCAACAAAGCGTCATCGAATTCAGCCTGGCTGGGAATTTCGTTGCTGTCGTAGCCAGTGGCCGTGCGTAGCCAACCATGCAGCGCGGCAGCGTCGGTCAATTCGTCGTGCACACCATGGGTATCGGCCCAGATCGTGTTCATGAACCGGACCGGCGTTGGCTCGTCGGGCAGTAGCCACGCAGGTGATGTCGCCGTCACCAGGAAATATTATCACGGATACAAGGCGTTGCATCCGTTAGAAGATCATGATACTTCTTCTAACGGAAATAACCGGATCGATCCGTTAGGTCGGATCGGTAGAGAAAGGCAACCATCGTGACCAACTTCGCCCCTGTCGAGCCCGCAACCGCAACTGGACAGGCCGCCGAACTGCTGGCAAAGGTCCATAAGTCGTTGGGATTGACCCCCACCATGACCAAGGTGATGGCCAACAGCCCCACCCTCCTCCAGAGCTACCTCGCGCTCTCCGGCGCAGTCGCCGGTGGCACTCTCAAGCCCGCGGTGCGTGAGCGCCTGGCGATCGCCACCGCTCAGCTCAACGGTTGCGAGTACTGCCTGTCGGCACACACCTACATCGGCGCCAATATCGCCCACATTGATGCCGCCGAACTCGACAGCGCGCGTCGGGCCGAATCCACTGATGCTCACGTGGCCGCCCTACTCACACTGTCCAACACCATCGCCGAGAACGCTGGGGATCTCGACGACGCCGATGTCACAACGGCCCGCGAGGCCGGGGTCACTGACGAAGAGATCGGCGAGATCGTGGCCAACCTGGCGCTGAACATCATGACCAACTACTTCAACGTCCTGGCCCATGTCGAAAACGACTGGCCCGTCGTGTCCCTGTGAGCCCGAGGGAGCCACAACCATGACCAGCCGACGCCAGTTCGCCGCTGTGGGATTCCACAGCGGCGAACTGGAGGCCCAACATCGTGCCGGGGTGCAAACCCAGGCCGCCCGTCTGGCACGGATGGTCGGCCCCGCCGAACTGCGCCCCGGAATCGCCGCATTCCTTGCCGATACCACCGTCGCCGCCATCACCGCCCGCGACCGCACCGGTCGGCTCTGGACCTCAGCGCTGCTCGGAGCACCCGGGTTCCTGCAGGCCAGCGGGGCCAGCACCCTGCGGATCAACACTCTGGCGCCCAGCGCGGACCCCTTGCGCTCGCCGCCAACCGGGCAGCCGGCAGGTGTCATCGCCATCGACTTCGCCACCCGACGTCGTGTCCGGATCAACGGCATCCTCACCGAATCCGATGATGCCGGATTAACCCTTGATGTTGACCAGGCCTACGGCAACTGCCCGCAATACATCCAGCGGCGCCACATCACCATCGGCGACATGTCGAACCACCGAACCCACACACCTCAGTACCGCGCAGAAGTACTGCGCAGAAGCGACATCCGCCTCATCGAGTCCGCGGACACCTTCTTCCTCGGCACTACCCACCCCGAATCGGGCAACGATGCATCACACCGCGGCGGACCGGCCGGCTTCGTCCGCGCCACCCCCGAGAGCCTGTGGTGGCCCGACTATCCGGGCAACAACATGTTCAACAGCTTCGGCAACATCACCGTCGATCCCACCGCCGCACTGCTTTTCATCGACTTCCACACCGGCAACACACTGCAACTATCCGGCACAGCCGCCGTGAACTGGGACGCCCCCACCGAAGGCGACGGCGAAACCGGGCGCCGCGTGCAATTCAGCATTCGGCACGTCGCGGCCACCCAACTCGTAGGCTGGTATGCGGGTCACGAAGATCGCGCGGGAATGCTTACCCCTCCGGCAGCAGCCGTGCAATCTGGGCCTGCACCTGATCCATCGGCTCGATCGACCGGCGTGCCATCGACATGA
>CAZCHU010000120.1:0-6649 GCA_964498215.1 uncultured Mycobacterium sp.
CCCCAGGTCACCCGCGCCATGATCGCCATCAGGTCGCGGGTGGAGGCGCTCGCATGCAGCGACCTCAGCCACTTGTCCAAAGACATGCTGTCGAGATCGGCGGCGATCGGCGAGGTCCACGGTTCAGCGACCGGGACTCTCCGACTCACACGATCGAACCGCCACTGGATTCGCGACACGTCCAGCAGCTCGAGGATCGACAGCCGCGGGATTGTGCTGCGGTACGAGCGCACCCGGCCCCGCCAGCGAATCAAATTCTTGCCACGGCCGTATGTCGGCACCGACTCGCAGCCCAGGTCGTCGGCCAGCGCGAGCACAGCGCTCTGCGTCGGCCCGACGAACGTCGCGCCGAGATCGACCGGAACTCCGGCCAGGGTCCCCGTGTACGACCGGCCCCCGACCCGGTCGCGGCCTTCGAGGACGACCACGTCGCTCCCGAGCCGGACCAATTCGCGCGCCGCCGACAGTCCGGCGAATCCCGCTCCCACGACAACGACGTCAGCCACCGCTTCTCTCCTCTGCTCACGATGTCGGCGCTCAACGGACCTGCAGCGTCGTTTTACGCGCCAAACCCACACTAGGCTTACATGCTGTGCAGGTGATGACGGCGCTGTTCGGGCCTCTGGATGCAGTCGAGCGGGCGCGGGCGCTGCGGGAGGCCGGGGCGAGCGGCGTGTTCACTTTCGAAGGCCCCCACGACGTGTTCACCCCGCTCACGCTGGCCTCCACGGTCAGCGGGCTGGACCTGATGACCAACGTCGCGATTGGGTTTCCACGCAATCCGGTTCACCTCGCGCACCAGGCCGTCGACCACCAACTGCTCAGTGGTGGCCGGTTCACGCTGGGGCTGGGCACTCAGATTCGCACCCAGATCGAGAAGCGGTACGGTGCCGATTTCGACAAGCCGGTGGCCCGAATGCGTGAGCTGGTCGGAGCTCTACGGGCGATTTTCACCACCTGGACGACGGGGGAGCGGCTGAATTTCCAGGGGGAGTTCTACCGGCACACGCTGATGACGCCGACGTTCACCCCAAGAGCTGAGTTCACGCCGCCGCCGATCTACGTCGGTGCGCTGGGGCCGCGGCTGACCCGGATGACGGCCGAGGTTGCCGACGGGCTCCTGGTGATGCCGTTCGGGTCGAAACGGTTCCTGCGCGAGGTGACGTTGCCCAATGTGGACGCCGGACTTGCGGCTGCGGGCCGCAACCGCGACGGGTTCGCGGTGGTGCCCGAGATCATCGTCTCCGTCGCCGATCAGGATCCCGACCACCTGTCGGCGCGACGCCTGCTGGCGTTCTACGGTTCCACCCCCGCCTACCGGCCGGTGCTCGACGCGCACGGCTGGGGTGACCTGCAGCCCGAACTCCACGCGATGTCCAAGCAGGGCCGCTGGGCGGACATGGCGGGGTTGATCGGGGACGACGTGCTGCACACCATCGCGGCGTGCGGCACTCCGACCGAGGTTGCCGCGCATATCCGCGATCGGGTGGACGGTGTCTCCGATCGGGTCTGTCTGTACCAGCCGGGTCCGATCGAGGTGGATTCGTTAAGCGAGATCATCGACGCACTGGGTCACTGACCCATATCGTGGAACTTGGCCGAGCCGAGGAGGTTGCGATGCCAAAGGATCATCCAGCGGTGGATTACGTTGACGTCCTGATCATCGGTGCGGGGATATCCGGGATCGGTGCCGCCTACCGTATCCAGGAGCGCAACCCCCAGATGAGCTATCGGATACTGGAGCGTCGTTCCCGCATCGGCGGCACGTGGGACCTGTTCCGTTACCCGGGTATCCGCTCAGACAGTGACATCTTTACGTTGTCGTTCCCGTGGGAACCGTGGCGCCGACAAGAAAATGTGGCCGACGGCGAGTACATCCGGGAGTATCTGAGCACGACGGCACACAAGCACGGCATCGACGAGCACATGCGGTTCAACACCTACGTGCAGTCCGCGGAATGGGACTCGACCTCAGACACCTGGACGGTGCAGGCCGAGCAGGACGGCTCGGTGCGTGTGTACCAAGCCAGGTTCCTGTTCTTCGGCACCGGGTACTACAACTACGACCATCCCTACCAGCCCGAGATCCCCGGCATCGACCGGTTCGGCGGGGATGTGGTGCACCCTCAGTTCTGGCCCGAGGACCTCAACTATGCGGGCAAGAAGGTGGTGGTGATCGGTAGCGGAGCCACGGCGATCAGCCTCATCCCGGCGCTGGCCGAGAAGGCCTCGCATGTGACAATGCTGCAGCGCTCGCCCACCTACATGATGTCGATGCCGCGTATCGACCCGATGGTGGACTTCATCCGTAAGTTGTTGCCGCCGCGTTTGTCCCATTCGGTGGTGCGGTTCCGGAATGCAATGTTCCACGTGTTGACGTACTTCATGTTTCGCAAGGCGCCGCGGTTCGGCCGTCGGCTCATCCGCAGCAAGACGATGGCCGCGCTGCCCGAGGGCTATGCCGTCGATGTGCACTTCAAACCGAGATACGACCCGTGGGATCAACGGATGTGCCTCATCCTCGACAACGATCTGTTCAATCAGATCAGTGAGGGACGCGCCGAGGTGGCGACCGGAAACATCGACCATGTCGACAAGACGGGCATCGTGCTGACATCGGGCGCTCGGATGGACGCCGACGTGATCGTCACCGCGACCGGCCTGCAGCTGCAGGCGCTCGGGGGCATCCGCATCATTGTCGACGGCGCCGAGGTCAATCCCACTGACCGCTTCGTCTACAAGGAGTACCTCATCGAGGACGTGCCGAATATGGCGTGGTGCATCGGATACACGAACGCGTCGTGGACACTGCGTGCCGATATGACAGCCAAGGCGTTCGCGAAGTTGTTGGCGTACATGGACACTCACGGGTATACCCACGCCTACCCGCATCGCGGCGGCGAGCCGATTGCCGAGAAACCGGCCTTCGATCTACAGTCGGGCTACATCAAGCGGTCGCCGCACGCGCTCCCGAAATCGGGTACGCACAGACCGTGGAATGTGCGGCACAACTATGTGCTCGACGTGATCGATCACCGGTTCGACCGGATCGAAGAATCGATGGTGTTCGGCCGTGCCGAGGTACGAGTGTCCCGTCCCGCCTGAGTGAGGCGATCGGTAACTGCATACCTGGGGTTCTAGCGACATGAAAAGAAACGGAACGGATTTCCTCAACACTGCTTTGGTAGGCGCGATCGTTTTCCTGATTCCGCTGACTGTGGTTGTCTTGCTTGCCGACAAGCTGATCGAGTGGGCCAGTGGATTCACCCATCGGCTGGCGGCGGCACTATCCCTCGATAATGCGTTCGGCATGGTCCTGCTAATCCTGCTGGCCTTATTGGTGATCGTCGCGGTCTGTTTCATTGGCGGGTTGATCGCGCAGGGCCCTTTATTCAAGAAGATTCGCAACGGTTCAACGACAGCCCTGGCGGCGATCATTCCGGGCTTTTCGTTTGTTAAATCATTCGGGGATAGTCTGCAGAGCAGTGAAGAGTATGCCGAAAACTTCATTCCCGTGATGGTTGAGTTCGACGAATATTCCCAAATCGCGTTTGAGATCGAGCGCGAACCCGGGATCGGCAAGGTAGCCCTCTACCTTCCGGGGGCTCCCAGCCCCTGGTCGGGGGCAGTCGTCTACGTCACGTCAGATCGCGTTCGGCGTCTACCCATGAGCGTGAGAGAAGCCCTGATCAATATTCGCATGCTGGGCGGTGGATCAGTGGCCTACGCAAAACGCACGAGACCAGAATAGAAGGCTGGGCGCCCGGCCTCGACGTGTCGGTCGCTAGGGCGCGACGGTGAGCCAGTCGGCGAAGCCCGACGGGTCGTGCCGACCGAGGGCGCCGTGCTCGAAGAGGCCCCAGCCCTCGCGTTCGGTCCCATCAGCGTCGTGGCAGACCGCACGTCCGACATGGTCGATGACGCCGAACCCGGCCCGCCCGATGATCGCCGGGTCATTCATGTCGTAGGTGAGCCGTTCGGTGAAGTTCTCGCCCCTCCATACCCCGTGCAGCCAGTCCGGGTCGCCGCCGTAGCCGCCACCCACGTGGATGGGCACCGCCAACTTGGACTCCACCTGAAAACGGAGCTGCGCACCGGCCGAATCGGTCGCATCGATCGTAGCCCCGGTGGGGATACGGGTCCCCGACCGGTAGTGGATCTTGACCCGTGGCCACCCCAGTTGCTCTACGCGTCCGTCCTTCCAGATTCGCGTGCAGTCGTTGAGCGACCGGAACCCGCTCGGATCCTCCTGGATGATGATGACGATCCCGAAGTCGTCGAACGCCATCGGCACATACAGCCACCACATCCCCTCGAAGGGCGGGTCATCGGGCCTGCCCGCGGGTTCGGCTTCGCCAACGGGCCGGATGCCCCACGACCGGTCACGGGTGCCGATCCAGCGGGTGGGGTCTACGGTGAGCTCCTCACCGTCGATCGACAACTGGCCGCTCCAGCTGCCCACCTGCGCGAACCGTTGCGCGTCCAGGGTGACCCGGTTTCCCCGCCGCAGAACGTGCGGCTGCTCCTGGACGGGGTCGAACAGCCCCTCAAACGTGAGATCGGCAGCGATTCCATCGGTCTCGTCGAGTAGCA
The DNA here is from genome assembly GCA_964498215.1 of uncultured Mycobacterium sp. GTDB lineage: Bacteria > Actinomycetota > Actinomycetes > Mycobacteriales > Mycobacteriaceae > Mycobacterium. Next base: position 4,594 of record CAZCHU010000120.1, read on the forward strand.
GACGAAGCTTGCGCAGCGGCTCGACGACCTCGATTCGGTACGCGCCGACGTGCTGGTTGAGCCGGTCTTGGTCAATGGCATCGGACAGGTGCACCGCGGTCTGGGTGTCGCCGCGTCTGACGAGCAGGAAGGCGTCTTTCACGCCGAGGTTCGGGTAATAGCCGATCCCGGTGATCATGAAGATATCGCCGGTGCGGTCATGGGCGTTGTAGTAGGCCCTGTCGTAAAAGTTGCGGTCGGAGGACCCGGGCCACGCGATCGGCTGGGGCAGTTGGTGAACCGGGTATTCGTCTATAGGGCCTAGCATCAGTTCGTCTCTCCGATCAGTCTTTTCAGCAGTGACGCATGGTAGAAGAGCGTCTCTACGTCGTCGGGTTTCTCGATCTCTCCGAAGCGGATCCGGCGTGCCCCGGTACGCATGAACACGCAGCACCAGATGACACCTGAGTACACGTAAAACCAGTCGAGGTCGGCGACCTCGATACCGGTAAAGTCGCGGTAGGTGGCGCGCACATCGACCTCGCGTAGGAAGTCTGGCATGCCCGGCAGCCCGGCAAGCTTGGTCAGCTCCTGAAAGACCATGTGCGCGAAGATGATCCACGCGACATCGAACTCGCGGGGCCCGACGGTGGCCATCTCCCAGTCCAAGACAGCGGCGGGCGTGAACTCGTTATAGATGACGTTGCCGATGCGCGCGTCACCCCACACCAGAACAGGTTCCGCGGCGGCGACGTCGTCGGGGAAGCGGTCTTGCAGCCAGGTCAGGGCTTTCTCGACCAGCGGTGAGCGGCCGATGTCTGCGACGCTGAATTCATACCAGCTTTTCAGCCAGGCGAAGTGGCGGTGCAGTGCGGTCTCACCCGGTGGGTCGACCTCCTGCAGGAATCCGAAGATGTGCTGAGCGTTGGGAATTGAGTGCAGTTTGGCCAGCACTTCGACGGTGTTGGTTTGCAGCAGGCGTTGCTGATCGACCGGGGCGTCGTAGAGCCAGTTGTCGCCGAAGGTGTAGGGCATCACGTCGGGTGGGACCCTGCCGTCGACGCGGTCCATCAGGAAGAATGGGCGGCCCAAGACTTCGCCGGTGGTCTCGAGCCAGCGCACACGCGGCACCGCCACGTCGGTCAGTTCGGCGACCAGGCGCATCAACTCGTATTGGTGGTCCAGGCGGTAGTGCTCAAATACCGGCACGTCGGCCTCGGCCGGGGCGACCCGGGCCACCCATTTCTGCTCGACCGGACTGCCGTCCTGCGACCAAGAGCCCGACAACAGGATCGTCTCCGACGACATTCCGTTGGAGTCCACGCCGCTTTCGATGGTGATCTCGGGAGTCGTGTGGCCCAGCAGTTTGGACAGCCATTGCGCCAGGCTCGCCGGCACGTTCGTCATGTCGCGACTGGATCGCTGAAGCCGTCCCACGTCGCCGACGGCGGGTTCGTTCACCACAAACTGGTCCTTCCGCTCACAGTTACGCTACCATGAGTAGCGTTATGAGGACAGAGCCGGCCGCAAAGACTCCGAGTGCTGGGCGGCCCCGCGATCCGCGGATCGACGCTGCCATATTGCGGGCCACATCTGACCTGCTGGTGGAAATCGGCTATTCGAATCTCACGATGTCTGCTGTCGCCGAGCGTGCCGGCACAACCAAAACCGCGCTATACCGTCGCTGGTCGAGTAAGGCCGAACTGGTCCACGAAGCCGCGTTTCCGACAACGCCCACGGCGATCCAGGCCGCGCCGGGGGACATCGCCGCCGATCTGCGGGCCATGATCGAGGCGGCACGGGAGGTGTTCACCAGCTCGGTGGTTCGGGCGGCGCTGCCGGGACTGATCGCCGATATGTCGGCCGATGCCGAGCTCAATCACCGCGTGGCCGCCCGCTTCGCCGACCTGTTCGGCGCGGTGCGCACCCGGCTATACGCTGCCATCGACCGGGGGGAGGTCCGCGCCGGGGTGGACCCCGACCGACTCGTCGACCTGATCGGCGGCGCTACTTTGCTGGCGCTGCTGCAATCACCTGAGGATCTCGCCGATCCGAGCTGGGTGGACGATACCGCTGC
>CAZCHU010000120.1:6749-10462 GCA_964498215.1 uncultured Mycobacterium sp.
CAACTGGGTCAGAGGAAACGAGCCGCAGAGTTCGCCAGATCAAGCACGGGCTGTGGCACAGCGCCGAGCGCGAAGGTGACGGCGACGGTGACCGTGATGACGGACGTCGTGAGCACGCTGGGAACCACGACGGCGGGAGCATCATCGGGACGATCGGTGAAGAACATCAACACGATCACCCGCACGTAGAAATACGCCGCGATCGCGCTGGCGACCACGCCGACCACGACCAGTGGAATAGCGCCGCCTTCACCGGCGGCCTTGAAGACCGCGAACTTACCGACGAAGCCGCTGGTCAAGGGGATCCCCGCAAAGGCCAGCAGGAACAACGAGAAGGCAATGCCGACAACGGGATAACGCTTGCCCAGGCCGGCCCACCGAGCCATCGCGGTGTCCTCCTCGCCGTCGGCGTCGCGCACCAGGCCCACCACGGCGAACGCTCCGACCGTGGAGAATCCGTAGGCGAACAGGTAGAACAGGGTTGATGACAGCCCGGCTTCGTTCCCGGCGATCACGCCGATCAAAATGAAACCGCTGTGCGCCACCGCCGAATACCCCAGCATCCGCTTCACGTCGGTCTGGGTTATTGCGGTGACCGTGCCCACCACCATCGTCAGGATCGCGATCGCCCACAGAACGGGTCGCCAATCGGTGTGTAGCCCGGGCAGCGCCACGTAGAACAGGCGCAGCAGCGCGCCGAAAGCAGCGATCTTGGTGGCCGCCGACATGAACGCGGTGATCGGGGTCGGTGCCCCTTGGTAGACATCGGGAATCCACGAATGGAACGGCACTGCACCGACTTTGAACAGCACACCGACCAGGAGCAAGCCGGTTCCGATGAGGGCCAGCGACGGCTTACCGGCCTCCGAGGCCACCGCTTCGGCGATGCCGTCGAAGGTCAGGGTGCCCGCGTACCCATACAGCATGGCGGCGCCGTAAAGGAAGAATGCCGACGAGAACGCGCCGAGCAGAAAGTACTTCAGCGCTGATTCCTGCGAGAGCAACCGCCGCCGTCGTGCTAGCCCGCAGAGCAGATACAGCGGAAGTGACAACACTTCCAGCGCGATGAACATCGTGAGCAGATCGTTGGCCGCGGGGAAGATCAGCATCCCGCCGATCGCGAACATCGTCAGCGGGAACACTTCGGTCTGCACGACGCCGGCCCGGGTGGCCAATTGCTCGGTGACGCTTCCCGAGATCGCCGAGGCCTGCGGGGTGAAGGCGTCCAGGCCGGCGCTCTCATCAGAGCCGTCGGCGCCTCCAGAGTCCGGGCCGGGTGACTTGATCCGGCGTTCCCCGATGAGCAGGATGCCCAGTACCGCTATCAGCAGAATTGTGCCCTGCAGGAAGAGTGCCGGCTTATCGATGGCGACCGCTCCCATCACCGCGCTGGAACCATTACCGCCGTGCAGGTCTCCAACGATGATCACCACCGCGACGAATGCCGCCACGAGCGCGGTGAGGCTGAGTGTCATCTGGGCGGCGTAGCGCAGCCGACGAGGCAGGAACGCCTCGACGAGGACGCCGAGGACAGCCGCGCCCAGCACGATCAGCATGGGGGAGAGCAGGCCGTACTCGACAGAGGGCGTGGGCAGGGACATGGCTAGGTTCATCGCGCCGGGCCTTCCGCCACCCGAGGTGCCGGGTCAGGTTGGTCGATGGTCGTCAGGGTGTGGGTCACGGCCGGGTTGATGACGTCCAGAGCAGGCTTCGGATACACCCCCAGCACCAGCAGCAGCGCGATGAGCGGGGCGACGACGGCGATTTCGCGCGGCACCAGGTCGGGTAGCTTCTCTCTACCCGCCAGCTCGTCCGGTACCGGACCGGTCATCATCCGCTGATACATCCACAGAATGTAGATCGCGGAGAGCACCAGCGCGCTGGCAGCAAGAATCGCAAAGGCCGGGTAGCGGGTGAATGTACCAATGAGAACCAGGAATTCGCTGATAAACGGAGCCAGGCCGGGCAGTGACAGCGTCGCCAGCCCGGACACCAGGAAGGTTCCCGCCAACACCGGCGCTACCTTCTGCACGCCGCCGTAGGCGCTGATGAGCCGAGATCCTCGCCGGGACACCAGGAACCCGGCGATCAGGAACAGCGCTGCGGTGGAGATGCCGTGATTGACCATGTACAGCGTCGAACCGGACTGACCCTGGCTGGTCATCACGAAGATGCCCAGGATGATGAACCCGAAGTGTGAGATCGACGTGTAGGCGATCAGTCGCATGACGTCGGTTTGGCCGATCGCGATGATGGCGCCGTAGACGATCCCGATCACTGCGAGCGTGATGATGAGCGGGCTGAAATAGGCTGCGGAGTCCGGAAACAGTTGCAGGCAGTACCGAATCATGCCGAAGGTGCCGACCTTGTCCATGATCGCCATCATCAGCACCGCGCTAGCCGGTGTTGCTTCGACCGCGGCGTCGGGAAGCCAACGGTGCAGCGGCCATAGGGGCGCTTTGACGGCGAACGCGAACATGAATCCACCGAAGATCAGGTGCATGACCATCGGGTTCACCACGAACTCGCCGCCGGCCACCGCGGCGACGATCTCGCGGAAATCGAACGTCCCGGCGGCGAAGGCGTCGCTCTGGGCGGTGGCCACGTACAGGCCGACGACCGCTGCGAGCATGATCAGGCCGCCGAACAGGTTGTACAGCAGGAACTTCACCGCGGCCGCACTGCGGTGTTCCCCGCCGAACCCCCCGATGAGGAAGTACATCGGGATCAGCATGGCCTCGAAGAACACGTAGAACAGCAGGATGTCCAGCGAGACCAGCGAAATGAGCACCATGCCCTCGACGGCCAGCGTCAGAGCGAAGTAGATGTGCACAGAGCGGCCGCCCCAACTGAACCGGTCGCCAGCGTCGTTCCAGCCGGCGACGATCAGCAGCGGTACCAGGACCGCTGTGAGGACAACCAGGGCCAACGCGATGCCGTCGACGCCCAGGATGTACCCCGTACCGAAAGACGGTATCCACGTGTGGGACTCGACGAACTGGTACTGCTCGCCCCCTGGGTCGAACGCGGTGGCCACCACGGCGGTGACCGCCAGAACCGCCAACGACACCCCAAGTGCAAGCCATTTCGCCAGCGTGCGCTGTGTGGCAGGCAGCAGCATCACCAACACCGCGCCGATCATGGGAACTGCCCACAACACCGTCAGCCACGGAAACGAGGTCACCACAGGTTCACCGCCAGGATGGCCGCGACAACAAGAGCCGATCCGGCCAGCATCGCCAAGGCGTAGGAGCGGGCAAAGCCCGTTTGAAGCTGCCGCAGACCAGCGGAGACCCGGGCGACGACGGCCGCGAGCCCGCTGCCTGCGCCGTCCACTACCTCGTCGTCGATCTCCACCAGTCCCTCCGTGAGGACCGCGCCCGGGCGCATCAACACTTTTTCGTTGAACGCGTCGCCGTAGAGGTCCTGACGCGCCGCGACGGTCAGCGCCGACCCCTCAGGCACCTGCTCAGGAACCGGCCGTGAACCGTACATGCGGTAGGCGATGACGATTCCCACGGCGACCACGGACAGGACGATCACCGTCACCATCCAGACCGGGAGTACGTGGTGGACCTCGTGCGCGCCGACCACCGGCTCCAGCCAGTGTTCGAGCGTGCCGCCGATCGCTAGCGCGCCACCTGCGGTCACGGAGCCGATGGCAAGCAGGATCATCGGCCACGTCATCACCGCCGGAGACTCATGCGGGTGCG
>CAZCHU010000121.1:0-1703 GCA_964498215.1 uncultured Mycobacterium sp.
CGTCCATGAGGTGCTGCTGCCCGGGGTGGGGCTGCGCTACGAATTCGACAACTCCGCCGGCGACCGCATCGGTGTGATCGCCAAGCGGGCGGGGGACTTCGAGGTGGTGCTGTACGCGCGCGAGGATCCTGACTGCGCCCAACCGCTGTTCCACCTCAACGTGGAGGAGGCCGATGCGCTGGCGCAAATCCTGGGCGCGCCGCGGATCGCCGAACGGTTCGCCGACCTGACCCACGAGGTGCCTGGGCTCGACGCCGGACAGGTGGCGGTTCAGGCGGGTAGTCCCTATGCCGAACATCCGCTCGGCGACGCCCGGGTGCGCACCCGCACCGGCGCGTCGATCGTGGCGATCGTCCGCGAAGAGGAAGTGCTGCCCTCGCCAGGCCCCGCCGACATGCTGCACTCGGGCGATGTTCTGGTCGTCATCGGAACGGCCGACGGCATCACCCAGGTCGAGCGCATCTTCGACAGAGGCTGAGCGAGTGCATGGTTCGGTAGCGCTGCTACTCGAAATCGGCCTGCTGCTGGTAGTCCTGACCATCCTGGGGGCACTGGCGCGGCGCGTATCGTTGTCCCCGATCCCGTTGTATCTGCTGGCCGGGCTGGCGCTGGGCGATGGCGGGATTCCGCTGGTTCCCTCGGCGGAGGACTTCATCCATACCGGCGCCCTGTTCGGTGTCGTCCTGCTGTTGCTAACCCTGGGCCTGGAATTCACCGTCAATGAGTTCGCTGCCAGCATGCGCAAACACCTTCCGTCGGCTTGGGTGGATCTGGCGCTCAATGCCACTCCCGGCGCCCTGGTCGGGTGGTTTCTCGGACTCGATTTCGTCGGGATTCTGGCGATGGCCGGGATCACCTACATCTCGTCGTCGGGTGTCGTGTCGCGACTGCTGACCGATCTGCGACGGCTGGGTAACCGCGAAACCCCCGCCGTGCTGGCGGTGCTCGTTCTCGAGGATTTTGTGATGGCGGCCTACCTGCCGCTGCTCGCGGTGCTCGCCGCCGGGGGCACATGGTGGCAGGCGGTGATCGGGATGTCGGTCGCCATGGCGGCGCTGGCGGTTGCGTTCGTGGCGTCCTACCGCTGGGGGCATGTGGTGGCCCGCGTGGTGGCCCCGCCGGACTCCGAGCTGTTGCTGTTGCGCGTGCTCGGGGTGGCTCTCGTCGTCGCGGGTCTTGCCGAATTCGTGCACGTGTCCGCGGCGGTCGGCGCGTTTCTGGTGGGCTTGACGCTCACGGGGGAGAGCGCCGAGCGCTCCCGCGCGGTGCTGAGCCCGTTGCGCGACCTGTTCGCCGCGATCTTCTTCGTCTCGATCGGGCTCACCGTGGAACCGGCGGCACTGATCCCGATGCTTCCCGTGGCGGTGGCGCTGGCAGTGGTTACCGCGGCGACCAAGGTTGTCTCCGGGATGTACGCCGCGCGCCGAGAGGGGGTGGCTCGGTCCGGTCAGCTGCGGGCCGGAACCGCACTGATTGTGCGTGGCGAGTTCTCGTTGGTGATCATCGCCCTGATCGGTGAGTCGATCCCGATGATCGAGGCCATCGCCATGCCCTATGTGTTCGTTCTGGCGTTCCTGGGTCCGGTAGCCACCGTGTTGAGTGGCCGGGTTACGCCGCGGCGGACCTCACCGCGGATCATCCGACGCACCGGCAAGCTGCCGAGCGGTGACGACACCGGTTGACCAATCGGCATGTCGCCCTCG
>CAZCHU010000121.1:1803-10444 GCA_964498215.1 uncultured Mycobacterium sp.
GGCCGACACCAGCCAGAACGAGCAGATGGTAAAGGTGCCCTCCTCCCCGGTCAGGCCATCCTCGGTGTCCTCGACTCGGTAGCGCAGTACCATCTCGTCTTCGGTCAGCTCGTCCATGATCGCGTGCACCGTGTTGCGAACCCGCTCGTCGCTACCGGGAAGGAAACCCAGCAACGGGATGAGCAACACCGAGGCGTCTAGGGCTTTCGTGTCGTAGTGCTGGGTGAAGACTCCACGCCCGTCGACCGCGTTGGCGAGCACGTCGTCGCGGATCTCCTCGGCAGCGGTGCGCCACCGCTCGGCCAAGTCCTTTACCCCGCGTCGGTCTGCGATCCGAGCGCCCGCGTCGGCAGCCATCCAGCAGGCAACCTTCGAGGACGTAAAGTGCTGAGCACCTGAGCGAACCTCCCAAATGCCCTGGTCTGGCTCCCGCCAGTGCTCTAGCGCATTCTCGACCTGGGTCTGGACGATGCGCCACAGGCGATCCTCGACACGGTGGGCCCCGGTGTGCAGGTCAATGGCCCGCACGATCGCTCCCCACACGTCGTGCTGACGTTGACTGTAGGCACCGTTGCCCACCCGCACTGGACGCGCGTTCTCGTACCCGGACAGGTGATCCAGCGTTGATTCGGTGAGAACTCGCTCCCCGCCGACTCCGTACATCAGTTGTAGATGACCACCTTCGGCTTCGGCGACGTCGGCGATGAAGTTGAAGAAATCGTTGGCCTCCCAGTCCAAGCGCAGGGTGTTGAACGCCCACAGGGTGGCGACGGTGTCTCGGATCCAGGTGTAGCGGTAGTCCCAGTTACGTTCTCCCCCTGGGGTTTCGGGTAGCGAGGTGGTCGCGGCCGCCGCGATGGCGCCCGTCGGCGCATACGACAGACCTTTGAGGGTCAACGCGCTGCGTTGCAGGTGGCCACGCCACCGATGGTCAGGGAACCTGCCGCGGTCCAGCCAGTGTTGCCAATGGTGGCATGTCCATCGCAGGGCGTCGGACGCCTCGGCGTGTGTCCGGGGCGGCTCATGGTCGCTCCAGGACAGCGCGACGAAGCGGCGGTCTCCCTCTTTGAGCAACGTGCGTGCCGTCGCCGACGCTCCCTCGAACCCCACGTTGAGGTCCGTCGTCAATCGCAGCTCCAGCTCATTCGGCTCAACCTGGACGGCATCGGTACTTCTCCGCGACTTCCGGGTGGCGGTGGCGATCGCGTCGCTGTATCCACCGTTGGCGTACGCCCAGTCAACCGGAGTTCGGCCGTAGTTGAATACCGGACTGCACTCCATGTGGACCTGGACTTTGCCGTTTACGCAGTGGATCTCGCGGAGCAGCACATGGGAGGCCTCGTAGTCGGTCGGAGCGCGATGGTGCGCTGACGACCGCTGGGTCGTGTGGTGCCAGGGCCCGATCAACAACGCGTCGGTAACGACAAGCCAACCGCCGGTCGTCCACCAGCTGGTCTCTGTCACCAACGTTCCAGGGATGTATCGGCGGGCGGCGGGAACCGAGACGCCAGAAGGGGCAACCCGGAATTGGCCGGCATCGCGATCCAGTAGTGAACCGAAGACGCTCGGGGAATCCATCCGCGGCAGGCACAACCATTCCACCCCGCCGTCCGGCGCGACTAGAGCCGTCGTATCGCAGTCAGACAGAAACGCGTAGTCCTCGATAGGCGGGAAATGGCTGTATTCGAGTGCGACATCAACCGCACGGGATTCGTTCACGCTGCACCACCTCGTAAGCTCGCCGACTAGTAAATGCTGCGCTAGTTCCGGCAGCAATTCAGTAGATCGGCCATTCCGGGAGAAATTCGGTGCGGCGGCCGTCCCTCATGTGTTCGCGCCCCCTGGTCGTGTCAGGCGCTTCGGCTCAACGGTGCGACCACTGGTTTTCGCGGGCCTCGTCTTGAACGTGCAGCTGCACGGATAGGTTGTGGATCTGGTCGCGCAGTTCCTCCATCTGGGCGGCCGTCGCGGCACGATTCGCGGAGTCCTCCTCGGACACCCGCTCCACGATCCACGACGCGACCGTGGCGGTGATGACACCGATGAGGCTGATTCCGCCGATCATCAGCAGCGCCGCGATCATCTGCCCGGTTCCGGTCACCGGGTACGTATCGCCGTAGCCGACCGTCGTGACGGTGGTGATCGCCCACCAGAGAGCGTCGCCGAAGTTGGTGATATTCGCCCCGGGTGCGAATCTCTCCGTCTGCAGCATCGCCAACGACGCCACGTAGACGAACAACACCGCACTGGCTGCGGCGTAGACGGCGACCCGGCCGCGGATAGCGTCGCCACCGGCACGCTGCATCACTTTGATCAGGACCAGCAACCGCAGCGCCCTCAGCGGACGCAGAAATGGCAGAGCCACAATGGCCAGGTCGTACAGGTGCCGGATAAACCACCGACGGCGCTGCGGCGCGAGTATCAGCCGCGCCACGTAGTCCACGACGAAAACCAGATAGAGCAGCCCCATCACGCTGTTGAGCAGGGTGTTCACCCCATGTGGCGGCATGGCGAGAACCTGGATCGAGTACGCGACCAGGAAGATCACCGCGACTGCGGCCAGCACCCATTCGCTACGCGACTCCCACTGCTCGAGCCGTTCGGCAGAACCCATCGATTGACACCCGTCCTTCCCGCACCAAACCTGTCCGCGCCGACGTGTCCGCTGTGCAGTAGTGGTACCCGGGTGGATGGTTTCAGCGAATCCTGCGACTGCCCACCCACGCCGTCTCGGCGGCGGGCGCATCAACGCGTAAACCCAATCACATCGGCGCGGCTGCCGCTAACCTCGGTGAGGCGGCCCTGTTCGGAGCCAAGGATCCGATCCTGTGAGGCGCCACTTCTCCGAGATTGTGACCTAGCTCACATCGGGGGTAGCCTTGAGGCATCTCTCCAGGAAAGGAGATCTGATGAAAGGCGCGCACCACGATCCGGTTGACCATGCCCGCACAACGTTGCCGCATTCCGGTGAATCCTTTATCGACACGCTCTGGTTGCCCGGACTGATCCTCATCGGTATCGGCACCGTTCTGATCGCTGGAACTGTCGCGGCGACTGCCTATGGTGAATCCACCCTGTCGTTGATCCTCGGGCTGGTGGCGGGGGCGCTCGTTACCGCTGGAGCGCTGCTGGTCACCGTGGAGCATCAGCGGGTGAAGCGGGTGGAACGGCAGTGGATGGCCGAGCACCGGGAACATCGGCACCTCCGCGCGAGCTAGGCACCGTCGGGGGCCATCGAAGCCTGCCGGAGGGCGGTAAACGGTGTTGTCTTCGAGATTCCCTTGGCGTTGCACACCGTCCGCCCACCGGCGTGCGCGCCAAACGGTAGGGTCATGGGTTGATCGCGACAGTTGGGGGGGCTCGATGAACGTCGTGCTCGGTTTGTCGATGACCTCGTCATCGGTGCGCTGGGTGCTCGTCGAGGGCACGACGGGTGAGGGGGCGACCCTTGACCGCGGCTGCCTGCCTACCGACAAGGCGTTCGACGCTGAAGCGCTGATCACTGCATTGTTCGACAGGGTCGGGGACCGGCAGGTTCACGCCATCGGGCTCAACTGGGCCGGCGCCGCAGAATCGGCGGCCAACGCGGTCTGGCAAGCGCTGACCGATCGTCAGATCGAGAACGTCATCGCAATTTCTGACCTTGAAGCCGCGGAGGCATTGACCCGCGGCATTGCCGGCATCGCCGGATACGAACGGGTCGTGGTGTGCGTTGTGGAGCCCAGCGTTGCAGTTGTTGCCGGCGTCGCGCCGGACGGGGTGACAGTAGACCGGGTCGACGCCGCCGCCGTCGGCGATATGGGCGATGCGTCTCCTGATGCCGTCTTCGTGGTCGGCTCCGGTGACCTCGACGGCGTGGTGGCGGCTCTGGAGCGCAACGACGGTACGCCGGTGATCTCAGCCGACGAGGCCGATCTGGCACTGGCCAGGGGTTCGGCGCTGGCTTCCGCCGCAGCGGTGTCTCTGCTTGACGCCCCGACCCCACCGGTCGAGCCTGATGCGCCGCGAACGGCGAAGCTGGCATCGGTGCTCGCCGCCGCGGTCGTGACCTTCGTCGCCTCGCTGTCAGCCGCGCTCGGGATGACGCTGGTGTCCGATAACGAGGCGCCGCGCGTGGCGCGCTCTGAGGCCTCGGTGCCCGAGGCCACTCCGGCACCCCCGACCAGGGCGGCGCCGCGCACCCCGAAATCGGCCACGCCGCGGACATCCGAAGTGCCCGCTGCTGCCGAACCGGTCGCTGTCGCGGTCCCGGTTCCCGATGCCGCGTTGATCATCGAGCAGCCGGCCGGCGAAATGCCGGCATTGCGCGAGCCGTTCGCACCGCCGCCGGACTACGTACCGCCCTATATCCCACCGGCGCCGGACTACGTTCCACCGGCACCACCACCCAACTACCTGCCGCCTGCCCCGGTTCCGGCCTCGGTGGATCTCCCGCCGGTGCAGCCGCAGGCCGCGCAGGTGCCAACCGGGGTGGTGCCGCAACAGCCGCCGCGGCTACGGGATCGGATCATTGAAAGAATCCCGATCATCAACCGATTCCACGAGCCCGACCCGTACGGTCAGTAACTCGCGGTGACCGACGGGAGACGTATGGCACACCTCAACCGACGCACGGCCACTCAGATCGCCGTTGCCGTGTTTTCCATGGTCACGCTGTATGCAGGCGGGAGTCCCGTTGCCGCAGCGGTCGTCTCGGCCTCGAGTGACATTCCCTTGCAGCCGCAGTGCGGGCCTGATCCGGTGACGCTTATCGATCCGTGCGAAAGTCTTCCTCAACCGGGGGCGGCCGCCGACTCGGCGCCACCGATTCCCTGGGACGTGGTCGACAGCGTGCTATTCGGCTGAGCATCGGGTCGGCGGTCCGTTAGTGCGTTACCCGCTAGCCCTGTCTCGATGTTTTCGTCAGTTTGATCGCCGATATCCCCAGGCGATCGACGGCCTGCTCCCACTGCGTGACGGTGGGCAGCTGCTGGTCGCGAAACTTCATGCCCATCATTCTCTGAGCCCGTCTTGCACCGTAGGACTGGGCCAATCGGTACGTGATGTCGGCGACCGTGGACCGGTCGGTGACGAGGTGGCCGTTCATAGTTGTTTTCTTGCCGCGGAAATAGACGTCCGCGGCAGCGCCGTCGCGGAAGTTGTACTTCCACTGTGCGGTCAGGACCACGTACAGGTCACCGTCGAGCTGGTGGGCACTGACCGGAATGGTGAATCGACGTCCGGTCTTGCGTCCGGAGAAGCCGACGAGCATGAACTCGGTCATTCGGCCACCCAGTGGCGTACGGAGTGCCCGCCCCAGCAGCGGGTTGAGCGCGCGGAGCAGGGCTTGCGGTGGATGGGAAATGTCGATCGCCGCCGATTGATCTGCCATGCACCCAGGGTAGGACGCCGACGCGGTCACCGGGGAGTGGAGGACTGCCGGCGCTGCGATAGCCGAGTGAACGCACAGATGCTCCCGCCCTTGAACTCGGTTCCGGGCAGCCTCGGTAAACATGATGTAGCTTCAATCGACGTACCGATTGGCCGCAGCCGAGGAGAGCGCCGGTGAATGCGACACCCTTCGGGCGTTATCGGCTTCAGAAGCTGATCGGCGAGGGCGGGATGGGCGAGGTTTATCAGGCCTTCGATACCAAGACAGACCGCGTCGTCGCGCTCAAGGTGCTCCCACACCACATGGCATTGGACTCAGTCTTCCAGACCCGGTTCCGTCGCGAATCGCAGGCCGCCGCCGGCATCAATGAGCCACACGTGGTGCCTATCCACGGATTCGGCGAGATCGACGGGCGGCTGTATCTGGACATGCGGCTCATCGAGGGGCGCAACCTGGGCACGCTGCTGTCTGAGACCGAGAAGCCGCTCGGCGCGGCGTTCGCCGTCGCGATCGTCGAGCAGGTTGCGCAGGCGCTCGACGCCGCGCACCAGGATGGTCTGATCCACCGCGACGTCAAGCCGTCGAACATCCTCATCACGGACCGAAACTTCGCCTACCTGATCGACTTCGGGCTGGCCCGCACTGCTGGCGAGCAGGGGCTCACGACAGCGGGCAATACCTTGGGCACCCTGGCCTATATGGCGCCGGAACGCTTCGAAGCCGGCGAGGTCGACGCCCGTTCCGATATCTATGCGTTGACCTGTGTTCTCTACGAATGTCTCACCGGCTCAAGGCCTTACCTAGCCGACACGCTCGAGCAGCAGATAGCCGGTCACATGGTCTCCCCGCCGCCCCGGGTGTCCGACAGCGACCCACGGCTGGCCGCCTTCGACGAGGTCATCGCCAAGGGGATGGCCAAGAAGCCCGCCAAGAGGTACCAGAGTGCCGGCGATCTTGCCGCGGCCGCGCGTCGTGCGCTCGACGCGCCGGTTCGCCGGTCAGGAAGCGGTTCGCGGCACGCGGCGCGGCCCAAGCGCAGGAAACCGACGAAGGCGCTTGCGGCGGTGGGGGTCGTGGTATTGGTCCTCGCATTGGCCGCGGTGGGAGTGTGGCAGTGGGCGCCGTGGCGTGACGACGGCGGAGATAGGTCCGCACTGCCGGAAGGTGCGGTCGAATCGATCGCTGCCACCGTCCCGGCGAACGTTCGTGAGACGGGGCGATTGGTAATAGGGGTCAACGTGCCCTACGCCCCGATGGAGTTCAAGAACGCCGACGGTCAACTCGTCGGCTTCGACGTTGAACTGATGGACGCGGTGTCCAGGGTGCTTGGCCTGGTGCCCGACTACCGTGTCTCCTCTTTCGACGCCATCATGCCGGCAGTGCAGGACGGGACCATCGATGTGGGAATGTCGTCGTTCACCGACACCAAGGAGCGGGAGGCGTCGCTGGATTTCGTCACCTACTTCCAAGCCGGCACCCAGTGGGCCAAACGATCTGGTACAGCAGCGAATCCCAAGTCGCCCTGCGGGCTCAGAGTCGGTGTGGCGCAAGGAACTTTGCAGGCGACCGAAGAATTGCCGCACAAGAGCGACGAGTGTTTGGCCGCGGGCCAGCCGCCGGTGGACATCGTCGTATCTTCCAGCCAGGACGAGGTGACCAAAGCCCTGCTCGCCGGCGAGGTCGACGCGATGTCAGCCGATTCGCCCGTGACAGGTTTCGCGATCAAGCTCAGCCGTGGCGATCTCGTTCCCGCGGGCGACGTGTTCGATTCCGCTCCCTACGGCTGGCCCGTCTCCCAGGGGTCAGAGTTGGCCGAGTCGCTGCGCCTGGCACTCGAGCACCTGATCGAGACCGGTGAGTACCGAACCATTGCCACAATGTGGGGTGTCGAGCGCGGCCTGATCGACAAACCGGTGATCAACGGGGCCATCAGGTAGACCTCACCTCATACAGTGAAGGAGTGACCTCAACGCCCCTGCCTCCCGGTCCGCCACTGCCACGCGGCGTCCAGGCCGCGCTGATGCTTTGGTTCGGGCCCCAGTTCGTGGGCGCGTGCCGGCGGCGCTATGGTTCCGCCTTCACTCTCCGGGTGGCATCCGTGGGCACACTCGTCTACCTTGCCGACCCCGCCGATATCAAGACCGTGTTCGCCGGGGATCCACGTATTTACCATGCGGGAGAAGCCAATTCGCTACTCAAGGCGCTTCTCGGCGATACCTCGGTGCTGGTGATAGACGACGATGTGCACCGCGATCGTCGTCGTCTGATGCTCGCGCCGTTCGCCCGTGATGCCGTGGCGCGGCAGGCATCGTTGATCGCCGAAATCGCCGCGGAAAACATCGCGGACTGGCCCGTAGGCACAGCATTTCCCGTGGCACCGAGGATGTCACGGCTCACCCTGGAGGTGATCCTGCGGACGGTCATCGGCGCCAGCGATCCCGTGCGGCTCGCCGCCCTGCGCGAGGTGATGCCGCGGCTGCTCAGCGTGGGGCCCTTCGAGACGTTGGCATTCGCGAAGCCGAAGCTGATGGGCTGGCGCCCGTGGCGAGCGTTACGTGAAGCTATCGCCGAAGCCGACCGCTTGTTGTACGCCGAGATCGCCGACCGTCGTGCCGATCCAAACCTGGGGCAGCGCACCGACGCGCTGGCGATGCTGGTGCAGGCCGCCGGCGACGACGCTCGCGTGATGACCGACCGTGAGCTGCGTGACCAGCTGATGACACTGCTGGTGGCCGGGCACGACACGACAGCAACCGGTCTGTCGTGGGCGTTGGAGCGGTTGACCCGGCATCCGGCGATCCTGGCCAGGGCGGTGCAGGCTGCACGCGACGGTGATGACGACTACCTCGACGCGGTGTGCAAAGAGACGCTGAGAATCCGCCCCGTGGTTTTCGACGTCGGGCGGGTGCTGAAGGCCCCGGTCGAGTTGGCCGGGTACCAGTTGCCTGCTGGGGTCATGGTGATTCCGGGCATGGTGGTCGTTCACGCCAGCGATTCGGTATACCCGCATGCCGATCGGTTCGACCCGGACCGCATGCTCGGAGCCGCGCACAGCCCGTCGGAGTATCTGCCGTTCGGTGGTGGCAACCGGCGCTGTTTGGGAGCCACGTTCGCGATGGTCGAATTCCGGGTCGTACTGCGCGAGATTCTGCGCTCTGTGGAGTTGGAGACAACGACGGCCGCAGGGGAGCGTAGACGTCTCAAGCACGTGATCTTTGTGCCGCACCGGGGCGCGCGGATCCGTATCCGATCACGACGGGTGGTGCCGAC
>CAZCHU010000122.1:0-10415 GCA_964498215.1 uncultured Mycobacterium sp.
CTGGGTTGGGTGGTGTTGGAGGTGTTGCTGTGACACTGCAGGCGGGTGCGGTAGGCGCAGCTAGGTGTCCGGCATATCGTGCTGAACAGGTAGAACAGCTGCGCAGGCAGATGGCTTCGGTGTCCGAGAAGATGGCAGGAAAGGGGGGCGGAGCCGCCCCGGCGGCGACATTCGGGCCCGGAAACCTCCGGGCAGCGCCGTCATTCTCGGAGCTCTCACCCGGCCCCGATTCTTTGCTGATGCCCGATTTGTCAGCTGAGTTACCCCCCGGCCTGCTGCCCCGCGGAACTGTGGCGGTGCTATCAGGTGCCCGGTCGCTGGAACTGAATATGGTGGCGGCGGTGACGGCGCAAGGAGGGCATGCCGCGATCATCGGCCAGCCCGATATCGGATTGCTCGCCGCAGTGGAGATGGGAGCAGACCTCAGCAGGGTCGCGGTCATCCCGGAGCCGGGAACCGACCGGGTCGAAGTGGCCGCGGTCCTGCTGGACGGAATGGATCTGGTGGTGCTCGGTCTGGGCGGTCGGACGGTATCCGCGACCCGGGCCAGGGCGGTGGTGGCACGCGCCCGACAACGGGGATGCACGCTGCTCGTCACCGATGGGGACTGGCAGGGGGCCTCCGCACGGCTGCACGCGAGCGTCACTGGCTACGAGGTGGTCGGCGCCGGTCGCGGAACGCCCACTCCGGGCTGCGGGCGGATCAGCCGGGTACGGCTGGCTATGCGTGCTCAGGGACGTTCAGGCGGGCCGGCCCGTGCGCTGGGTGGATGAGCGTGGCACGGAGGCAGCTCCGGCTATGACGCCGGCCATGACCCGCTCCAGGGTATTGGCACTGTGGTGCATGGACTGGCCTGCAGTCGCCGCGGCGGCTGCTGCCGATCTGTCCTCTACGGTGCCGATCGCGGTCACGCTGGCCAACCGGGTGATCGCGTGCTCGGCGGCAGCGCGTGTAGTGGGGGTGCGCCGAGGGCTGCGCCGTCGCGAATCGCAGGCCAGATGTCCGGAATTGCACATTTTTACCGCCGATCCTGCCCGCGATGCCCGGCACTTCGAGCATGTCACGGCTGCGGTGGACGACTTGGTGCCATGTGCGGAGGTGCTGCGTCCCGGGCTGCTGGTGCTGTCGGTTCGCGGCGCGTCCCGGTACTTCGGCTCCGAGCAGGTCGTTGCTGAACGGCTGATCGACGCGGTAGCTGCGGCCGGTGCCGAGTGTCAGGTCGGCATCGCCGATCAGTTGCCCACCGCAGTCTTCGCCGCGCGGGTGGGCAGGATCATCATGCCCGGCGGGGATGCGCTGTTCCTTTCGGAGATGTCGATCCGGCAACTGGCCGCCGAGCCGAGCCTGGCGCCGGCCAGTCGAAATGAACTCACAGATCTGCTGTGGCGCATGGGAATCCGAAGAATCGGCCAGTTCGCCGAACTGCCTCGAAGCGACGTGGCCTCCCGGTTCGGTGCCGATGCGGTAGCTGCGCACCGCCTTGCCCGTGGTGAGCCCACCCGGCCACCGTCGGGGAAGGAGCCTGAACGGGAACTCGACGCGGTGATGGATTGTGATCCGCCCATCGAGCGGGTGGACGCGGCAGCCTTTGCCGGACGCTCGCTTGCCGGCGAGCTGCACCGTAGCCTCGAGGCCGCAGGCGTGGGATGCACCAGGCTGGCTATTCACGCCGTGGCTGCTAACGGGCAAGAGCTGGAACGCGTGTGGCGATGCGCCGAGCCGCTGACCGAGGATGCCACCGCCGACCGGGTGCGCTGGCAGTTGGACGGTTGGCTGAATCGGCGCAAGGGAGGACCGGGGGATGGCGGAGGCCGGCCCGCTGCGCCGATCACCGTGCTGCGACTGTGCCCAGTGGAGGTGGTGTCGGCCGAGGCCTTGCAACTGCCACTGTGGGGTGGCGTAGGCGAGGAGGACAGACTGCGGGCGCGCCGGGCGCTGGTGCGAGTGCAAGGGCTTCTGGGCCCCGATGCCGTCAAGGTTCCGGTTCTCAGTGGAGGGCGGGGTCCTGCCGAGCGCATCACATTCACCCCGCTGGGAGATGAGCTTGTGCCACGGGCTGATCCAGACCAGCCATGGCCGGGGAGGCTTCCCGAGCCATCGCCATCGGTGCTGCTCGACGATCCGGTTGAACTGCTTGATGCCGAGGGCAACCCGGTGCGGGTCACTGCGCGAGGCTTGTTTTCCGCAGACCCGTTC
The DNA here is from genome assembly GCA_964498215.1 of uncultured Mycobacterium sp. Lineage (GTDB taxonomy): Bacteria > Actinomycetota > Actinomycetes > Mycobacteriales > Mycobacteriaceae > Mycobacterium. The sequence goes on from CAZCHU010000122.1 coordinate 2,197, forward strand.
CGACTGGATGCCCCCGGGCGCAACGGCCGGTTGTCCTGGTGGGCCGGCCCCTGGATCGTCGACGAACGGTGGTGGGAGGATGCGAGGAGCGGTCGCACGGCTCGCGCGCAGGTGTTGCTTGGCGGTGAACGCACTCAGGCGCGGGAACAGGCCCTGCTGCTGTGCTACCGCCACCGGCGGTGGTACCTCGAGGGTGTTTACGACTGATTGAGTTGGCTGGCGAATGCGCCTACGCGGGCGATGAACCGGTCGAAAAATGCCGCCGGGTCGACGTCTACGCCGACGAGCGCATTGGGTTCTCGGCCCCACCGCCGACTCCAGTCGGCGATGGTCATGCCGCGCGTCAGCGTCCCGGTCAACTCCACATCGATCGGTGCGGCGCGGCAGCGAACCAGCTCAGGGTCTAGCGCGACCGCAGCGGCCAGCGGATCGTGCAGGTGGGCCAAGTAGCCCTCCCCCTGGTCATGGTGGAACTCGAAGTAGAACCGCATCGCGTCCTCAAGCACCCGGATCAGCGGATTGGAGGATCGTGACGGGGTACCGCGGGCGTCGTCGGGAGTCAGCGGGTGCGAGGAGGATCCGGCGGACAGTGCCAGGCGGCTCAGCAACTCCGGGGTCATCGCGATGTTTTCGGTGAGGTTGAGCCCCAACACGATCGGAAGACGACCGGAGTCGGGCGGAGATCCGCTCCACACCGTGAACACCTCTGCCGCTGATTCCGGGTCGACGCTGACGTTCCATTCCGCCACCGGCGTCGTATTGCCCCGATAGTCGAAGGTCCCGCCCATGATCACCAGCCGTTTCAGCAGCCGGGGTAGGGACGGGTCGGCGCGTAGTGCCAGCGCCAGGTTGGTCAACGGTCCGGTTGCCACCCCGATCAGCTCACCGGGGTGAGCATGGGCGGCGCGCAGCCACGCCTGCGCGGCGTCGTGGGCGGTGAGGTCCGTAGTCGGTACCGGCAGCCGGGCGTAGCCGAGACCCTGCGGCCCGTGGGTGTCCTCCGCCGTCCGAAGCGGAGCGAGCAGCGGGTTTTGCGAACCCATCGACACCGGCACTCCGGTGGTCCCGCACAGCTCCAGCAAGGCCAGATTGTTCTCGCACACCTGGTGCACGGGAACGTTTCCCGCGGTGGAGGCGATGCCGACCAGTTCGGCCTCTGGGCTGCCCAACAGGTACACCAGCGCCATCGCGTCGTCGACCCCGGTATCGACATCGAGGAAGATCGGTTGACGTCCCCCGGTCACCAGCGGGCCGCTTCGGTGAGGCCGAGGTCGGGCGCGGTCAAGTCGCCGACGATTGGCTGCACGCGCTCATCCCAGCGTTGCGCAAGCCGTTCCAACCGGCCCAGGATTCGATCCAGCGGGCGGCGGCCGATAAACCCGGCACCGCCGGTAACGACGCAGCGCATGCGACCCATGCTCACCGGCCGCCGGACAAAGGTCAACACCGCCCGCCGGGCAGACTAGTCTCGCGTTCATGCCGATTGATCCGAACGCCATTGGCGCCACCGCGCCGTCTCAGGACTTCCAGTGGACGGACCGCGACACGCTGCTCTATGCGCTCGGTGTGGGAGCTGGGACCGACGATCTTGCGTTCACCACGGAGAACAGCCACGACGTCGACCAGCAGGTGCTGCCCACCTATGCGGTCATCGCCTGCTCGCCGTTCGCCGCCATCGGCAAGGTCGGATCTTTTAACTTCAGCCGACTACTGCATGGATCCCAGGGCATCCGGGTGTTCGCACCGCTACCGCCGGCGGGCAGGCTCAGTGTCGTGTCCGAAGTAGCCGATATCCAGGACAAGGGTGAAGGCAAGAACGCGGTCGTGATGCTCAAGGCCACCGGCAGCGATCCTGAGACCGGTCAGCCCGTCGCCGAAACGTCGACCACCCTGGTGATTCGGGGGGAAGGGGGCTTCGGCGGGCAGCCGGGACAGCGCCCCGCGGCGCCCGAGATCCCCGATCGCGACCCCGACGCGAAGGTGGCATTGCCCACCCGCGAGGACCAGGCGCTCATCTACCGGCTGTCCGGGGACCGCAACCCGTTGCACAGCGACCCGTGGTTCGCCCGTGAACTGGCTGGATTCCCCAAGCCGATCCTGCACGGTCTGTGCACCTACGGCGTCTCCGGGCGGGCGCTGATCGCTGAGCTGGGCGACGGTGATGCCTCGAGGATCACCGCGATCTCGGCCCGCTTCACTTCGCCGGTCTTCCCCGGCGATGTTCTGACCACCTCGATTTGGCGTCTGGAGTCCGGTCGGGCGGTATTCCGGACCGAGGCCGCGAGTCCGGACCGCTCGGACGCTCGTCTGGTGCTCGACGACGGCGAGGTCGAGTATCTGGCGTGAGGCGGCGCAGGTCAGAGCCTGTACGAATCGTTTTCAGTGCTGGTAGCTTCGATGTGCCGGGTTCATGACGTTGGTCTAAGGGCAAGGCGGCTGTTTCGAGGACGATCACAGCTGGGGTGGTGAATGTTTAGCGGCTTGCGGAGTTCCACCACTGCGGCCGCAGGTCCTGCACTGCTGTGGTCCGACCACTACTACTTGGTCACCGCGATGCTCACCGCGCGGGGGCTACAGGTATGGATATGTCGTCTGGCAGCAGTCAGCATCGCTGCCGTTGGGGTGGTTCCCGTTGCGCTGATGCTCAGCCCGCACCGTCCCCGCAGCCTGCCGACGCAGATCGCCGTCCCGATCGTCCTCGTCTCCTGCCTGGCGATATCGGTGTTGTGGTTGCGATACCGGTGGCCAACCCGGGCGCAGTCGCGGATCTCTATCCTCGTCGTCACGTTGGCTATCGGCACATCCGCCCTCATCACCTCCAATCCGGTCGTCGGATTCCTGGGTGCCACCACCTTCGTCCTGACGACGGTGTATGTGGTGTTCTTCCACACCCCGCGCCTGCTGCTGGTGATGACCTGGCCCATCGCCGCAGTCGTCGTTGGCGTGCTGTTCGCGCGGTTGGCGTCCACGGATTTGTCGCTGGCGATGTGGGCTACCGCGACGGTGGTCGTGCTCAACGCTTTCAGTGCCGTTGCCTGCCGGGGGGCCATCAAGCTGGTTCAGCCGGAGGCCCATCATGGCGATATCGAGCAGCTCACCGGCCTGCTGAATCGCGATGCGTTTTACCACCGCGTCGCCACGTTGCTGGCATCGCGGAGTCGAAGCAACGACAAGTTCATGGTCTTGGTCGCTGTGAGCATCGACAGCTTCTCGCTGCTGCTCGGCATGACAGGCTCGCGCGGAGGCGATCGGGCGCGGGTGTCGGTGGCACAGGCGCTTCGCGAGATCGTCCGGCACAATGCGATCGTCGCCCATGTCTCCGATGACGTTTTCCTGGTCGCCGATACGTTCACCACCGCCGACCCCTCGCCGCTGGTCGAACGGATTCGCGGTGCTATCGCTGTCACGCCGCAACACTTGACGGCCAGTATCGGCATCGTGTGCACGCCATTGGCGCCGCTGGTGATCGAGTCTCCAGACTATGTCGTCGACAGGCTGATCGAGATCGCCACCACAGCTTTCGAGGAGGCTCGGACAGCCGGCGGTGATCAGGTCCGATACGTGGTAGCGCCGACGCTGGACAATGGCGAAGACCGGGTTGAGGGCGACTGTCCGGATACCGACAGGACAACCTAGAAACTCTCGATATTTCGAACATTTGTTCGATACATTGATGGGGTGGGTTGGCACAATGGTCCGCCGGGCTGGACGGAAATGGAACGCGTCCTCAGTGGCCGACCCCGGTCCGGTGCAGACGAGCCCAGGGGTTCGCAGGGGGGCAATTCGAGCGTCCATGCTGGGGCTAATGCTGGGCTGAATGCTAGGTCCAGTTTGGGGCCCAGCGCGACGCCCTATGCCGAGCTGCACACCCATTCGGCCTACAGCTTTCTCGATGGAGCCTGCACTCCCGAAGAACTCGTAGAGGAGGCCGCCCGGCTCGATCTGCGGGCCATCGCGCTGACCGACCACGACGGGCTCTACGGGGTGGTGCGGTTTGCCGAGGCGGCCAAGGAGTTGGACGTGGCCACGGTGTTCGGTGCCGAGTTGTCCCTAGGGGGCGGAGGCCGCACCGGCGAACCTGACCCGCCCGGGCCGCACCTGTTGGTACTCGCACGCGGGGCCGAAGGGTACCGGCGGCTGTCGCGGCAGTTGGCGTCGGCGCATTTGGCCGGCGGTGAGAAGGGCAAGTTGCACTACGACTTCGATGCATTGACCGAGGCCGCCGACGGGCACTGGCACATCCTGACCGGTTGCCGCAAAGGTCATGTTCGTCAGGCGCTTTCAACGGGCGGTCCAGATGCCGCCGCGGCGGCACTCGCCGACCTGGTCGACCGCTTCGGCCGCGACCGGGTCGCTGTCGAGCTTAGTCACCATGGTCATCCACTCGATGACGAGCGCAACGCCGCCCTGGCCGAGTTAGCCCCCCGTTTTGGTGTGGGTGTCGTCGCCACCACCGCCGCGCACTTCGCCGACCCCGGGCGGGGACGGCTGGCCATGGCGATGGCGGCGATCCGCGCCAGGCGATCCATGGATGAATCCGCGGGCTACCTTGCGCCGCTGGGCGGTTCACACCTGCGGTCAGGAGACGAAATGGCGCAGGTATTCGCACACTGCCCGGAAGTGGTGACGGCCGCGGCTGAACTTGGTGAGCAGTGTGCCTTCGGCCTGACCTTGATCGCACCGCGATTACCACCCTTCGACGTACCCGACGGGCATACCGAGGACAGCTGGTTGAGGCATCTGGTCGCCGAAGGCGCCCGCGACCGCTACGGCGCACCTGAGCACGCGCCGACCGCCTACGCCCAGATCGAACACGAGCTTAAGATCATCGAGCAACTGGGGTTTCCAGGCTATTTCCTTGTGGTGTACGACATCACCCGGTTCTGTCGACTCAACAACATCCTGGCCCAGGGGAGAGGCTCGGCAGCCAACTCGGCGGTCTGCTATGCGCTGAAGATCACCAATGTCGATCCGGTGGCCAACGAGTTGTTGTTCGAGCGCTTCCTGTCGCCGGCCCGTGACGGGCCGCCCGACATCGACATCGACATCGAATCTGACCTCCGGGAGAACGTGATCCAGTACGTCTACCAGCGCTACGGTCGCGAGTACGCAGCGCAGGTGGCCAACGTCATCACCTACCGCGGCCGCAGCGCGGTGCGGGACACCGCGCGTGCACTGGGATTCTCTCAGGGGCAACAGGACGCCTGGAGTAAGCAGGTCAGCCGCTGGAACGGGCTCGCCGACTCAACTGACCGTTCAGATGTTGAAGGCATTCCGGACCAGGTACTCGATCTGGCCATGCAGATCTCCCGCCTGCCCCGGCATCTGGGCATCCACTCCGGCGGGATGGTCATCTGTGACCGTCCGATCGCCGATGTGTGTCCGGTCGAATGGGCAAGGATGGACAACCGCAGTGTGCTGCAGTGGGACAAAGATGACTGCGCGGCAATCGGATTGGTGAAGTTCGACCTGCTCGGACTGGGTATGCTCTCGGCCTTGCACTATGCCATCGATCTGGTCGCCGAGCACAAAGGTATCGAAGTGGACCTGTCCAGGCTGGATCTGGGCGAGCAGGCGGTGTACGAGATGCTGCAGCGGGCGGACTCCGTCGGGGTGTTTCAGGTGGAGTCGAGGGCGCAGATGGCCACGTTGCCCAGGCTGAAGCCGCGGGTGTTCTACGACCTAGTGGTCGAGGTGGCGTTGATTCGCCCGGGGCCGATCCAGGGAGGGTCGGTGCACCCCTACATCAGGCGGCGCAACGGGCTGGAGCAGGTCACCTACGATCATCCGTCAATGGAGTCGGCGCTACGAAAAACATTGGGGGTTCCGTTATTCCAGGAGCAACTCATGCAATTGGCTGTCGACTGTGCCGGTTTCTCCGCGGCAGAAGCCGACCAGTTACGCCGCGCGATGGGATCCAAACGCTCGACGGAGAAGATGCGTCGGCTGCGGAGCCGCTTCTTTGACGGGATGGCCGAACTGCACGGCATCACTGGCGATGTAGCCGAACGGATCTATGAGAAGTTGGAGGCGTTCGCCAATTTCGGTTTCCCGGAAAGTCATTCGCTGAGCTTTGCCTCACTGGTGTTCTACTCGTCGTGGTTCAAGCTGCACCATCCTGCGGCATTTTGTGCCGCGCTGTTGCGGGCACAGCCGATGGGTTTCTACTCACCGCAATCACTGGTCGCCGACGCCCGAAGGCATGGTGTCATTGTCCGGCGCCCGGATGTCAATGCCAGCCTCGCGCACGCCACACTGGAGAACCATGGTTTGGAGGTGCGCCTCGGGCTCGGCAGTGTCCGCCATCTGGGTAGTGAGCTGGCCGAACGTTTAGTTGGGGAGCGGACTGCAAACGGCCCCTTTACGTCTCTGCTCGACCTGACCGGCCGGCTGCAACTTTCTGTGCCGCAGACCGAAGCGCTGGCCACCGCGGGGGCGCTGGGCTGCTTCGATCTTGCTCGGCGGGAAGGCTTGTGGGCAGCAGGTCCTGCCGCCACGCAGCGACCCGATCGGCTACCTGGGGTCGGGTCGGCATCGCACGTCCCGTCACTGCCGGGGATGACCGAGCTGGAGCTGGCGGCCGCAGACGTATGGGCGACCGGGGTTTCGCCGGACAGCTATCCGACCCGGTTTCTGCGGGAGGACTTGGCTGCACTGGGGGTGGTTCCCGCCGACCGGCTGCTGTCGGTGCCTGATGGCACCCGGGTCCTGGTGGGCGGGGCTGTCACGCATCGGCAACGGCCGGCGACCGCGCAGGGGGTGACGTTCGTGAACCTTGAGGACGAGACGGGAATGGTCAATGTGCTGTGCTCGCCGGGGGTATGGCAGCGTCATCGCAGGCTGGCGCAGACAGCCTCGGGGTTGGTGGTTCGCGGCATCGTGCAGAACGCCAACGGCGCGGTCACGGTGATCGCCGACCAGATGAGCGAACTGCGCATGCGGGTGGCTTCGCGAAGTCGCGACTTCCGCTGAGCCCCCCCTGCGAGCGCGCGCGTTTGCCCGCCAACACGCCGCAAACCGTGACATTTTCAGCGCGCTCGTGGACGTCAAAAATGTAGGCTCGCAGGATGTCTCTGAACCTTTCCGCTGACGAAGTCCTGACCACCACGCGTTCGGTGCGCAAGCGGTTGGATCTCGACAGGCCGGTCCCACGCGATGTGCTGATGGAGTGCCTTGAGATCGCGCTACAGGCCCCCACCGGGTCCAACAGTCAAGGCTGGCAATGGGTGTTCGTGGAAGACCCGGCTAAGAAGAAAGCACTCGCCGACATCTATCGGACCAACGCGACGCCCTACCTCTCGGCGCCCAAGCCCACACACGGGGATATCCGTGACGAACAGCTGCCGCGGGTCTATGACTCCGCGATGTACCTCAACGACCATTTCCACGAGGTTCCGGTGATGTTGATTCCCTGCCTGGAAGGCAAGCCCGACGACACCCCCTCCGGGCACAGTGCGGGGTTCTGGGGTTCCTTGCTGCCTGCGGCGTGGAGCTTCATGCTGGCCTTGCGTTCCCGCGGGTTGGGGTCAGCCTGGACGACACTGCATCTCCTCGGCGATGGTGAGCGACAGGCTGCTGAACTGCTCGGAATCCCGTTCGGCGAGTACAGCCAGGCGGGGCTGTTTCCGATTGCGTACACCAAGGGCACCGACTTTCGTCGGGCCAAGCGGCTGCCGGCCGAGCAGTTGAGCCACTGGAATACCTGGTAGCCGACCGACGAACGCTTGTATGAGCAGCCGGGCCCGGCGATCACACCGCCCCGGCGAACCCCTGCTGACGCCAGGCCTCATAGACGGCGACGGCGGCAGCGTTGGACAGGTTCAGTGAGCGTCGACCGCTCAGCATCGGAATCCTCACCTGCGAGGTGATGTGCGGGTCGGCCAGCGTTGCCCGCTCGAGGCCGGTGGGCTCCGGGCCAAACATCAACACATCACCGGGGTGGTAGCCGACGTCGGCGAATGACGTTGCGGCGTGGGCGGTGAAGGCGAAGACACGGGCCGGGCCCAGCGCCGCCCAGGCGGCGCTCAGGTCCGGGTGCACGGTCACCGACGCGAGGTCGTGATAGTCAAGGCCGGCGCGGCGCACCTTGGGTTCAGACAGGTCGAAGCCGAGCGGTTCGACCAGATGCAATTCGCACCCGGCGCCTGCCACCAATCGGATCGCATTGCCCGTATTGGGAGCGATCCGTGGCGAATAGAACATCACTTTGAACACAACGG
>CAZCHU010000123.1:0-10347 GCA_964498215.1 uncultured Mycobacterium sp.
TGTCCGTTCTCATTGATTCTGGGGCATTCTCATTGAATCTGGGGTAAGTGCGTGTCTTTCTCATTGAATCTGGGGCACGAGGCTTAGCGTTTATGTGTGCTGACGTCGGCTGTTTCGGCTGGGCCAGGTGTAGCGAGTGCAGTGGACTTGGAGTTCAACACCCGCGAGGGATGCACGCGGCAATCGCTGGACCGATGTGCTGCAACCCGGTTTGAGTTGGACTGTTCACCAGTGCGGAATTTCCCCTCGTTTCGAGGTCAGCGTAACTTTCCCGGGCTGTGGTGGTTCGCCACAACCGGCGCACATGTAGGTCACGAGTCCTGGGTAGAACGTGACCAGTTGATGGCGTTGGATGCCGATCCGGATGTTGTTGGTGTTCTGTCGCAACCATTTTGGATTCATTGGCGTGACGGCACGCGGCATGCTCCTGACTACTTCGTGCGGCGCCGCGATGGATCTGTCGTCGTAGTCGACGTTCGTGAGGACGACCGGATCTCTGACGCTGATCGGGACGTGTTCGATCGGTCTGCCGCCACGTGCGCGATGGTCGGTTGGGATTACCTGCGTGTCGGTTCCCTCGATCCAGTGCTGCGGGCGAATCTACGTTGGTTGTCGGGTTATCGGCATCCGCGAGTATTGAAGATCGGTTTGGCTGATCAACTGGCGGAGGTCTTCGCTCGGGTCCGTCCGTTGATGGCTGGTGTGCACGCGGTCGGGACTCCTTTGGTGGTGCTGCCCGTACTGTTTCATCTGCTCTGGCACGGCCGTTTAGTTGCCGATCTGCAAGGAGCGGCACTTGGCGACGACACGGCGATTGGCCTCGGGACCGGGTGGTGACCTGACGTGCGAACGGGTGTCGTCCGAGAGGGAGACGAAATCCGTTTATCAGCAGGTGTTTTCACCGTCGTAACCCTGTCGGGCGGATCAGCTCGACTGGTTGACGCTGTCGGCGAGCAGATTGTGGTGCCGCTCTCGCAGCTGATGGTTGATCCGGCATTGGAATTGGTGTCGGGGTCGCGACCGCCACTGTGTTCTGAGGAAATGCTGGCTGGCATTCCCGAGGCAGCCGTCGAGCAAGCACGGTGGTGGGAGCGCCACATCGTGGAGATCCTCAGCGGCCGCCCGCCTGGGACGGCCGCGGGCATTCGTCCCCGCCCAGAGTTCGACACGGCGAAACGATCTCTGCGGCAGCGTGAGCTGGCCAAGTTGGACGAGCTGCGTGCCGCCGGCCACGACGTGAGTCGGAATGCGTTGCAGCGTCGCCGATTTGCCTACGAACGGGACGGGCTCCTGGGAGTGGTTGACGGGCGCCATAATCGGCGGCGCGCGGTATTCGGCCGTGTGGACGACCGTGTCGTCGCCGCGGTGCGGGATGCGATCGAGGGCGAGACCGACCTGTCAACGGGAACGGTGCAGCGTCTGCAACGGCGGGTCGCCAAGACGCTGGTGGCCACCTATGGTGCCGACGACGCGCCCGCGATGCCGTCGCAGCCCACCTTCTACCGGCTGGTCAAGCGCCTCGCGGAAGGACGGCACACGTTCGGGTCAGCACGGACGCGGCGATCGCTGTCCAAGCAGCCCGATGGCCCATTCGGGTCGATCACCGTGGTGCGCCCCGGCGAGATGGTGGAAATCGATTCAACCCTTCTGGATGTACGGGTAGTGCTCGATGACGGCATGGTAGACCGAGTCGAGCTGACTGCGATGGTCGACAACGCTACGCGGTCCATCCCGGCCGCGGTGCTGCGACCGACGACCAAAGCAGTGGACGCGTCACTGCTCTTGGCGCGGGCATTGACGCCCGAACCGATGCGCCCGGGATGGGCCGATGCGCTGCGGATGTCCCGGTCGGTACTTCCGCACCACAGCCTGACCAGTGTCGATCAGCGCCTGGCCGATGCTGCGGCCAGGCCGGTGATCGCTCCCGAGACGATCGTCTGCGATCACGGGAAAGCGTATCTGTCCCAAACATTTCGGCAAGCGTGCTGCACATTGGGGATCAATCTGCAGCCGGCTCATCCCGACTGCCCGACCGATAAGCCGAAGATCGAGCGGACATTGCAGTCGGTGGGCACCCTGTTCGCACAGTACGTGGCCGGTTACGTCGGTTCATCGGTGGAGCGGCGTGGGAAAAACGCCGAGGACGACGCGGTGTGGTCGATGATTGAGCTGCAGGCGCTGCTGGACGAGTGGATCATCGCGGTGTGGCAGAACCGCCCCCACGATGGCCTGCGGGATCCGGTGACGCCGGGGAAAGCGTTGTCTCCCAACGAGAAATACACTGCCCTCGTTGAGGTGGCTGGCTATGTACCGGTCCCACTGGACGCCGACGACTATATCGAATTGCTTCCCGTGCAGTGGCGCACAATCAACAGTTACGGGGTCCGGATCAACCATCGCACCTATGACGCCAAGGCGCTCAACCCATACCGGCGCCAGCATTCCGGGGTCGATGCCCGTAACGGACAGTGGGAAGTGCACTACGACCCGTATGACGTGTCGAGGATTTGGGTGCGCAATCACCACGAAGACGGATGGCTGGCCGCGACGTGGACGCACCTTCGGTCCTCGCCGGTGCCGTTCGGCGAGACACTGTGGCGCCACGCCCGCTCCGTAGCCGACCGCAGAGGGGCCCAGAAGACCCAGGAAGCGGAGATTGCGGCCATCGCGGAGGACTTGCTGGACCGCGCCGCCGCTGGGCCGCAGCAGCAGACGAAAGCCGAGCGCCGAGTGACTGGACGGACCAGCGCCGCGAGCGCCGGCCGGGACTGGCCGGACCCGACGGAATCATCCGAACATCATGGCCCGTCACCGTCGGAACGGGCCGCCGACAACGAGACTTTCGACGATGACGGCGAGATGGCGGAGGTCATACCCCTGCCGGTGTTTGATGCACGCAAGGAGGCCCAAACGTGGCGACTGTGACCGAGATTGCGGCGGTGGGTCAGTTAGAGGATCGCCGCCAGCCGACCACGACGCTGGAGGGCTGGCGGCGTTTTGTTGATGCCGATCCGCCGGAGTTCACGTTGCTCGCCGACGACGAGTGGGCCAGCCTCGGTGAGGACGAGCGGACGGCCTACAACGAGGCCCGGGTTGCGCATCATTCGGAGCTGGTGGTGGTCACCACGTCGGCGATCGAAGCGATCACCCATCAGGGCCGGCTGTTGACATTGCTCAACCAGCGCGAGATCGGGGCCCGGCGCGGGCTGATCATCTCCGGCGGGGCAGCGACGGGGAAAACTACGGCGATCAAGCAACTGGGTCGGTTTCACGAATTGCGCACCCGTGCACGGTTTCCCGGCGATGAGAGCCGGATTCCGGTGGTGTATGTGACGGCCCCGCCGAAAGGGTCGCCCCGCAAGTTGGCGATGGAGTTCGCACGGTTTCTGGGGCTTCCCACGCTCAATCAGCGGATGAACGTGACCGATATTTCCGATGCCGTGTGCCAGGTGCTCATCGATGCCCGTACCGACATCGTGGTGGTCGATGAAATCCACAACCTCAACCTCGACACCCGCGCCGGCGAAGAACTGTCCGACCACCTCAAATACTTCACCGAGCATCTGCCTGCGACATTCGTTTACGCCGGGATCGAAGTGGAACGCTCGGGGCTGTTCACCGGCACGCGGGGACGGCAGTTGGCCGGCCGTTGCGGGGTGATCCACACCAGCGCATTCCCCGACGCCAAGGAGTGGCGACAACTCGTCGCCGCCATGGAAGGTACCTTGCGTCTGCATCGACACGAACCGGGAAGCCTTGTCGCCCAGGCCCGTTACCTGCACCGCCGCACCGGCGGGATGATCGGCAGCCTGGCCCACTTGATCCGGGCTTCAGCAATCCAAGCGATGCTCGACGGCACCGAGCACATCACCCGCGAGGCCATGGACGATATTTTGATCGACTACGCCGCCCACACGGCCGCGGCCCGCACGGCCAGCTGACGTGGCAACTGTCAGGCCGTGGCCGCGCGGACCACGCCAGCGGCTCCCGCGAACGATCGCACCGTTCCGTTGGGAAGCCGTATCGTCCTACATCGACAGGCTGGCCCGCGCCAACCATATCGGCGTCTCCACACTGCGCGGCCATGTCGCCGAATCATGCGCAGCCCGGCCGCGACCGGACTGGTTGGCCGTCGTCAGCGGCCAACCTGAGCAGGTAATCCGGTCCCGTCTCTGCGGGCTTGCTGGCGACCCCACCGCGCTCAAGCAATATCTCCGCCGCCCTTTGTGTCAAAGATGTATGGCACGCAAGGGAATACACGAACCCGTCTACTGCTACCTGCCTGCACATGTCTCCGTATGCCACCCTCACCGACGCTGGATCGGTTCACCAACGCGCGTTCTTGACGACCAGGTGGATCTTCGTGACCGGCCCACGGTGCTCAGTGCCGGGCGCACGCATCGGCGCTTGGCCCGTCAGTATTCAGAGGTCGACCTTCATGACGCCTTGGGCGACGCCCGCCACATCCTGGTCTTCTGGGCTCACGCAGAGCGTCACGTGGCGGCGGGGATTCTGCAGAATGGCCTAGAAGCGCACGTGGTGGCCTACCCCGATGTGATCGCCGTAGCCGCAACATTGCTCACAGCTCGCCCTCGGGTTGAACAGCCCAGGACGCCAACGGAACCCGCCTGGCCGACGCTACTGCTCGACCGCATCAACGAACGCACCGGCGCCCACCATGCCGACGCCACCCCCGTCGAGCAATGGGCGCAGTACCGACGCCTATTCGCCACTGCCGTATTGACGACACGCTCAGACGGCGCAGAACTGGCGTGTCGCGCTTAGGGGTCGGCAGTCTTGAATGTGCCTTATCAGTAAGGCACTTGTGGTGTGCATCTGACTGTGTCCGACGGTTGTATCTATCGGCTTTCTAATCGTTAGGGACAGTGGTATCTGGCTGGGTGTATCGGCCGGTGAATCATCACCGGCGGCGCTGCTTGCCGGTGATTGGCCGGCGGTGGGTGGTCCAGCACGCGGCCACCGCGCTGACCACCACAGCGAAGGCGGCAATGACGCTGGCCGGGAGGGCGTGGTCCTGCAGCCATCCGGTCGCGGTGGCCGACCAGCCGGTGAGCAGGTTGCCGCCGCTGGCGGTGTGCCCGGTGGCCGCGGGCAGCCAGTACCACGCGAGGTAGGCGCCGGTGGCGATGAGGACAACGGCGGTGACGCGGGTCCCGTGGCGGGCGAGGATACCCAGATGCCGGGTCAGGGCCGTGCCGGCGATGGCGGTGCCGACGCTGACCAGCATCAAGATGGTGGCGGCACCGGCTGTGTATGCGGTGAACACTGCCAGCAGACCGCCCCATCCGCTGGTGGCCTGGGCCTGGGCGATCACCGCGAGCAGTACCCCGAAGGTGCAGGACAGTGACGCCAGGGCGTAGCCGATTCCGGCCGCGAGCACACCACCGGCTGTTGGGGAGTCCGGCCGATGACGCGTCCGGGCAGGCATACGCAGACCGATGGTGCGGCCGGTGAGCATGAAGCCGCCCAAGATGGCCAGGGTGAGCCCGATCGTGATCCCGAGCCAGGGAGCAGCCGTCACCAGGGTCCGGGCACCGGCACTGATCGCGATACCGGCGAGGGTGAGGGTGCCGGTGAACCCGATGGTCAGGACGGCCCCGGTGCGCAGTGCCCGGGCCAGCCGCACGAGCACCGCATCGGTGCCGCCGGTGGCGATGGTGCCGGTGATCCACGCCGGTAGCAGCGCGAACCCGCAGGGGTTGACCGGGGCGAGCATGCCAGCGGTAAACGCGAGCGCGAGCAGGTTCACCGTGCGGCGCTGCTGCCGAGGGCGGCCAGGATCTGATCCTGGGACGGGGCGTGGCCGCGGTAGCTGATCTGCCCGGACGGGTCGATGACGAGGGCGGTGGTCGGCGCGGTCACCTGGTAGCGGCTGGTCAGGGCCCCGTTAGTATCGACGACCGCGGGCAGGCTGGTGCCGCCGATCTGGTCCAGGAAGTGGCGAACATCGGCGGGTTTCTCGGTGGGGACGATGTCGACGGCTAGGAACTTGGCGCTGCCTCCGGCTTTCTCCACGGCCGCCCGAGCAGCGGCCAGGGATTTACCGCCGCCGACGCATTCGCCGCACCCGTAGGAGAAGAACAGGATCGCGGTCGGGGCGGCAGCGGGCAGTTCGACGGTTTTGCCGTCCACCGTGGTCAGTGTCGCCGCCGTCGCCTGGGTTGTGGCGTTGGCGTGTGGCGGTGAGGTCGGATTGCTGGTTGTGGCCGATTGGCCGCACGCGGTCAGCGCGCCCGCTGCCAGCATCACAGCCGTAACGCCCGCCCACCTGTGGGGTGTAAACGAACGCGTTTCAGACATTGTCGATGCTTCCTTTCGTCAGGTCGTCGAGCGTGTGCGTCGCGGGTGAATGGCTGTCGGCGGGACAGCAGTGATCGCCGCGTTGACCGCGGCGGGCGAAGGCGACCACAGCCGCCAGCAGCAGCGCGACGGCTGCCCCGATGACCCATGGATTCTCGAGCAGTCCACACACGGCGGCGAGCGCGCCGCCGGCGATCAGGACTGGCGCGGCGCAACACAGGGCCGTCACCAGCACCGCTGCCGCACCCAGCAGCACGGGATTTCTTCGTGGACGTTGATTCATTGATTTCTCCTCATCAGGTTGGGTGCGGCTGGTCAGCTGCAGCAGCCGGGGTGGGCAGTTGGCGGGGTATGGAGCTGGGTAAGGATTTGTGTGGTCAGGGCTGCGCCGAGTTGGTGGGCCTCAGCGACGCTGACGATCTGACCTTCGGGGTGCTCGGCGAGCCACGGCGCGGCGTCCTGCGCGCAGGTGAAGTAGTGCACCTGGTTGCAGAATGAGGACCGGATCGAGGTGAGGTCGTCGGGGTTGACCAGCGAGACCACCGCGGTCTCGGGCTGCACGCTGGTGACACCGTTTTCGCCGACCGAGACCCTGATCGGGTGCCCGCTGACGGGTGATTCGGATTCGATGCTGGCGGGCCGGTCCAGGATGGTGGGAAAGATGAGGGTGTCCAGGGCGCACCAGGTGTAGAGCTCTTGGCCGGCCACGGTGAATCGGTGGCGGGTCGGGCGCAGGGTCAGGCCCTGGCCGACGATGCGGCCCTGCTCGTCGTATTCGGTGTCGGGTACCGCGGCCAGACGCCGGGTCACCTCGTCAACCGGGAGGCCGACGGCCGCGGCGAGCGCCTCCACGGTGACCGGCTCGCCGGCGGCGAGCAGCCGCAGCAACGGCACCAGCATCGTCGGGTCGAGCCCGGACTCTTCCGGAATGGTCAGGCGGTCAAGGAAATTGGGCATCAGGAACCTTTCGAGTGAGCCATGCGTCAGGATGCGCAGCAGGACAGTCGGGACATATCGGCGCTGAAGGACTGGGCGGCGATTTTGATGCCTTCGGCCATGGTCAGATACGGGGCCCAGGACCCGGCGACCTGGTCGACGGTCATCGCGGCGTCGAGGATGTAGACCGCGGCGGCGGCGATCTCGCCAGCATCCTTGGCGACGGCGGTGATGCCGTGGATGCGGCCGGTGCCGGCGTCGGCGACGAGTTTGATGAAACCGCGGGTGTCTCGGTTGACCACCGCACGCGGCACATGTTTTAGCGGCAGCACCCGGCAGTCGCACCGTGTCCCGGCGGCGAGGAGCTCGGCCTCGGTCGTCCCGGCCGCACCGACCGCGGGGCTGGTGAACGTCACGCGGGGCAGATGGCGGTAGTCGACCCTGCGGCCGGCGTCGGTGAAGATGTTGTCGGCGACCATCGCGCCGTGATGGGCGGCGACGTAGACGAACTCGCGGTGCCCGGTCACGTCGCCGGCCGCCCAGATCCGTGGGTTCGACGACTGCAGCCCGTCGCTCACCACGACCTCGTTGTTCTCGCCGGTTTTGACCTGCACCGCTTCGAGATTCAGGCCGTCGGTGTTCGGACGGCGGCCGGTGGCGACGAGGACTTTCGCGGCACGGAACTGCTGCGTTCCGCCGGTGATGGTCGCGGTGACCGTGACCTGATCGTCGGCCTGCTCGACCTCGCTCACCGTGGCGCGGCGCACCACCCGGATGCCGTCGTCGGCGAACACCTCCAGCAGCGCCATGCCGACTTCCGGCTCTTCCTTCGATGCCAGCGTGGAGCGGACCAGCACCGTCACCGTTGACCCGAGCCGGGCGAACAGTTGCGCCTGCTCCAACGCGACGTAGCCGCCGCCGATCACCAGCAGCGACTCCGGGACCTCGGTGACTTCCATCGCGGTGGTCGAGGTCAGGTAGGCGACGCCCTCGAATGCGGGCGGGATGACTGGGTTCGCGCCGGTGGCGATCAGGTAGTGCTCGGCCTCGATGGTGGCATCGCCGACCTCGATGACGGGCGCGTCCGGGGTTCCGGCGAACCGCGCTTGGCCCTGAATGCGCTGCCAGCCATACGATTCGGCCACGTTGAGGTACTTCTCTGAGCGCAGCGACTCCACCAGATCGTGCGTGCCGGCGATCAGGGCCGCCATGTCCACCGGGCCGGCCGTGGTGGCGATCCCCGGGAACCGGGCAGTGTCGGCTGCGGTATGCCGGGCCTCGGCCGCTGCGATCAGGGCCTTTGACGGCACGCAGCCGGTGTTGACACACGTGCCACCGAAGATGCCGCGCTCGATCATGACGACGGACTTGCCGAGCGCGGTAGCGCGGATCGCCGCGGCCATCGCCGCGCCGCCGGAACCGATGACCGCGAGGTCCAATCCCTGACTCATGCACCCATCCTTGACCTTCAAGTAGGCTTGAAGGTCAAGTGTTCTGAGGAGACATCGTGAGAATCGGGAAGCTCGCCGAGGCGACCGGGGCCACCACCGCGACGCTGCGCTACTACGAAGACGAAGGCCTGCTCCCGCCCGCCGAACGTTCCCCGGCGGGGTATCGCGACTATGCCGCCGACACGATCGCCCGGGTCGGCTTCATCCGACGGGGACAGGCCGCCGGGTTCAGCCTCGCCCAGATTCGGCAGATCCTCGACATCCGTGACAGCGGCCACGCGCCGTGCACGCACGTGCGCGACCTGCTCGACATCCGACTGACCGACCTCGACGAGCAGATCAGCGCACTGGTGGCACTGCGCGAGACCATCGCCCGGCTGCGGCAGGGCGCCGAAAGCGTCGACCCGGAATCATGCAGCGCCGATGACGTATGTCGATACCTCTAGGAGCCACCTCCGTGGCACCGGAGGCATGTATTTCGTCAAGTCCGTTGACCCCGGCAGTCGTCATGAATTTCCGCCCCACTGGAGGTCGTTGGTGCGCGGGAGCGCGGGGCCTGCTGAGCAGTAGGCTCACCCGATGCGGTGGGATTTCACTCGAAGCTGGTCGCATTGGCCGTGCTGAGCCCAGCCACACTCGTTCAGGCGATCGCCACCTTCGCCATCACCAATATCGACGACATCGTGGTCCTCGCGGTGATGTTCGGCCAGGCGCCCGGTCATCGTGGCGCAGCCATCCGAGTGACCGCCGGTCAGTACCTCGGCTTCACCGCCATCTTGGCAGTTTCGGTCGGCGGCGCACTCCTGGGTGCCACGCTGCTTCCTCCAGCCGCACTGCCGTACTTCGGGCTGCTGCCCATCGTGTTGGGGCTGCGGGCGGCATGGCTGGCCTGGCGGGATCGCCGCACCCAACCGGCGCCGACCGATGATCCCGCAACACTGTTGACGCCTGGCACCTGGCAGGTCGCAGTCATCACCTTCGCCAACGGCGGCGACAACATCGGCGTGTACGTTCCGATCTTCGCCGTCTCAACGATCGCCACCATCGGTGTTTACATCATCGTGTTCCTCATCGGTGTGGCCATCTGGTGCGCGGCCGGCCGATATTTCGCCTCCCACCCGATCATCGCCAAAGCACTCTCACGCTGGGGCCACATCGTTCTGCCCGTTGCACTGATCACAATCGGGGCCCTCATCCTCATCAAAGGCGGAGCGTTCGCCCTCTAGCTCGGAGCAACTTCACCACTCAGGGCCAGGAGGCGCTCCTGCATCGGCATGTGTTGGCGTTCAACCACTTTGGTGATGTCCCGGCCCGTATCCGCTATGACAATCTAAAACGGGCGGTGGCCAAGGTGCTCAAAGGCCGCAGCCGGCACCCGAACTACCAACACGAGCG
Organism: uncultured Mycobacterium sp.; assembly: GCA_964498215.1. Taxonomy (GTDB): domain Bacteria; phylum Actinomycetota; class Actinomycetes; order Mycobacteriales; family Mycobacteriaceae; genus Mycobacterium. Next base: position 10,104 of record CAZCHU010000123.1, read on the forward strand.
AGCGCACCACAGAATCATGATCGTGTGTCACGAGAGACACGATCACAGTAGTTATACCGAAGACGTACCCGAGCCAACGGAATCGACAGGAGACCATTCCGGCTACCCTGCTGCGCTCGCAGCCGGGCGCGGAAGCAGGGTAGCCCCAGATTCAATGAGAAACGTCGCGATCGAAATTCTCATCCAATCTGGGGCAATGCAGGTCAGACTAGTAAATGTGCCCCAGATTCAATGAGAACGGACA
>CAZCHU010000124.1:0-10222 GCA_964498215.1 uncultured Mycobacterium sp.
GTGGCCAGGTCGGACAGGTCATGGTCGTGTTCGTCGGCAAGGTAGCGCGCCAACGCACGCTCCGATGAGAACACGCTGATGCGCCCGTTGCGGCCCAGGAATATCGGCCGGTCATCGAGATAGCAGCGCAGGGTGAAGAACGAACCGTTGCTGGTCATCAATCGGACCGGGTCGATGCCGACGCGCTGCCAGAAGTTTTCGTCGCTGCCGAGCACCTTGTGCTCTGCGGCGGCGGCCAGGTCGGCCGACTCTTCGTCGGTGTCGACGACATCGTCGATCACGACTTCCTGCGGCTCGTCGTCCTCGGGTTCCGGCCCGTCGAGCTCGGCCTGCGCTTTTTCGACCTCGGCGGCCTCGACCTCGGGGGTTGAGATGATCTCGTCGATCGCATCGACCACTTTGTCCCAGCCGCGCGCGATGATCTTGGCGATCTCGGCCCAGCGCTTCCGCCCAGCACGACGGCTGAACGCCTCCACCCCGCCGCCGACGGTCCCGAGTATCGGATTGCCGTTGAAGAACTTGGTGACCGACGGCAGCTCGCACACCGTCCCGATCGACGAGGCGACGGCCATCGCGCCGTGCAGTTGTTCCACGCTCTCCCGAGTCGGTTTGTCGGCCAGCAGTTCCTCGAAGCCCACCAGGTCGTGCGTGTGCTCGTCGCTGGGGTTCAGCTTGTGGGCGTTGGCCTCGGTGAGCCGCTTCCAGGCCGGGTGATCGGCGATGTCGTGGTCGGTGCTGGTGCGCACGAACGCGGCCAAGTCGGCCACGGATTCGAACACGTACAGGTCCTCGTCCTTGCCGAGAAAGGCCTCCCACTCGTCGCCGTCGGCGCGCCACCGCGGAGCCCACAGCGTGTACACGTCGCCCTTGGTCAGCCTCAGCCGGATCGGCACGATGTCAGCAGCCATGCGGCACAGCCTAACCAGGAGGCTATCCAGCGCCGACGGGTGTGGCCTTGAGGTTAGTGAGGGCCGCGCCGAATGGGTATTTGAACTGGCCGTTTCTCCTGCGTGTTTCGCCGGGCAAAGGTCATTTCGGACGGCGTGCCCCGTCTAGGCCGTGGGACGCCAGAACCCTTGAAAGCCCTGCCCCGCGTTGGCGGTTCTGATCGGGGATAATTGCACCGGGTCACCCGCCTCGATCATGGTGCCGTCGCCCACGATCATCGCGACGTGGCCGTCCCACACCGCGAGATCTCCGGGACGCAGTGAACCCGCGGCTACCGCAGTGCCAACGTCCTGCTCTTGGGCCAAACGCGGAATGTTCAGCCCCGCTTCGTGATAGGCCCACTGGGTCAGTCCACTGCAGTCCAGCCCTACGTCGGGCGTGATGCCACCCCACTGGTAGGGCACTCCGAGTTGGGTGAGCGCATGCCGCACGGCGCTGGCGGCCACCGGGTTCGGCGCCATCACCACGGTGCCGTCGGGCAACTGCACGGCCAGCCCCTCGCCGAACATCGCCTCGTCCGCCGATTCGCGCAAGCCTTCGCCGGTGAATCCGGCCAACTCCTCGAACCCACCGGTGGCGCCCCACCCGGCGGGCGACGCCAGGGGTGCGCCGCCGAAGCCGGAGCCCAAGCCGCCGCTGGACCCGGTGTCACTGAATCCCGCCGGCGCGGTGGCGGCCGGGGAGCTGGCCGGAGCCTGGGAATCCAGCGCGGCGGCGTGTCTGTCGAGTTCGTCGAGTACCTCCTCGACGACCGAGATCGCCTCGGCCAGCGAACGGCGCGCCTCGGCGAGCAGCTCCTCGGCTACCCCAGGGGCATCCAGGTGCGACTCCAACTCGCTCGCCCTCGCCTCGAACTCATCGACGATGGTCTGCAGACGCCGGTGCGCCCGCGCGACCACCCCGGCGACGTCGTCAACCCTTGCTCCCAGATGTGCCGCGTTGTCGGCGGCATCGTCGATTGCCGCAGCTGCCTTCGCCGCGAACTTGGCGGCAGCGTCCGCACCCGCCCCCGACCAACCGGGGCCGATGCGGTCCCACGCCTGACCGGCGGAGGTCGCGACCCCGGTTAGTCCGCGGTGAACCTCGGCAAGCGCTGCCGCCGGGTCGGTAGCCGGATCGGAGGACCATCCGGGGCCGACCAGCGTCTGGACTCGCCGGATCGGGGCAGCCAACGTCGAGACCAGAGCACTGGGCATCACCAAGTGCCGGTGATCCGGTTCCCGGCGTCTTCGTCGGTGCTCGTGTAGGCCTGTGCCGCACTCCACGCCGCGTCGCGTGCCCCCGACAGCGAGGCGCTCAACTCGGTGGCCCGGCGCGCCTCTCGTTCGGCGGCTCGGACCAACGCCGCCTCAAACCGGGCGCCGACCGGACCGAGCATCGAGGTGGATGCCGACGCGGACTCGGTGCCCAAGGCGGTCCACCGTGCGGCCACCGCCTGGAGGTCTGCGGCGTGACCGGCGGAGGCCGAGCCGTAGGCGCGGATGAGGTCGGTGTCTGCAGACAAACGCGCGAACATAGAAGTTAGGACGCACGAAATCGGCGTTCGGTTCCCGTTAAGGTCAGAATTCATGGATGTGCGCGTTATCGACCACCCGCTGGCCGCGGCGCGGCTGACCACTCTGCGTGACGAGCGCACCGACAATGCGGCGTTCCGTGCCGCGCTGCGGGACTTGACCCTGATGCTCGTCTACGAGGCCACCCGGGACCTGCCTGTGGACACCGTTCCGGTGCGCACCCCGATGGCCGACACCGCGGGGGTGAGGCTGACGAAAGCGCCCCTGCTGGTTCCGGTGCTGCGCGCCGGCTTGGGCATGGTGGATCAGGCGCAGGTGCTCATCCCCGAGGCGAGGGTCGGGTTCGTGGGGGTGGCCCGTAACGAGGAGACGCACCAGCCCGTACCGTATTTGGAGTCGCTGCCCGACGATCTGAGCACCCAGCCGGTGATCGTGCTCGATCCGATGCTGGCGACGGGGGGTTCGATGGCGCATACCCTTGAGCTGCTCTACGCCCGCGACGCCGTCGACGTGACGGCAGCCTGCGTCGTCGTGGCCCCGGAAGGGCTTGCGGCGCTGGAGAAAGTAGCGCCGAGGCTTCGATTGTTCACCGCAGCGATTGACTCCGGACTCAACGATATCGCCTACATCGTTCCGGGTCTCGGCGACGCCGGCGATCGCCAGTTCGGTCCCCGTTAGCCCCACTGCCGCACTGTCGCGGCTACCGTGTCCTGTATCTGTGCAGCCCGGCTGCGGGCTGTGTCGAGGTCGCCGTTGCAACGAACTTCGATGTAGGACTTCAGTTTTGGCTCGGTACCCGAGGGTCGGACGACCACTCGCACCGATGTGGTGTCCCCGCCGCCGGAGAAGACGAGCGCGTCGGTTCGGGGAGTCATGTCGGTCATCGAGACGTCAAAGCCCGCCAGGTGCTGCGGCGGGGCGGCCCGCAGCCGTGCCATCAGTGCGGCCGCTGCCTCGGACGTCTCAACCCGCCGGGTCACCGCGGTCGTGGTGTGCACACCGTGTCGACGGGCCAATAAATCGAGTGCGTCCAGCATCGTTTCACCGCGTCGGCGCAACGCCACAGCGAGGTCGCACAGGAGCACGGCCGCGCTGATGCCGTCCTTGTCGCGGACCGCGGCCGGATCCACACAGTGCCCGATCGCCTCCTCATAGGCGTACACGAGTGTCGCGTCAGGTATCGCGTCGTCGGCGCGCGCGAGCCACTTGAACCCGGTCAGGGTCTCGACGTGGTGCGCCCCGTAGTCGGCCGCGATGCTCGCCAGCATTCGCGAGGACACCACCGTGCTGGCCACCACCGGGGTCATGCCACGGTGCAGCGAGAGGATGTAGTCGCCGAGCAGCCAACCGGTCTCGTCGCCGGTGAGCATCCGCCAACCGGAGGGGGTCGGAACGCCGATCGCGCACCGGTCGGCGTCCGGGTCTAGTGCGACGGCGATATCGGCGTCGACGTCGGCGGCAAGGCTGAGTAGTTCGTCCACGGCGCCAGGTTCCTCCGGGTTGGGGAAGGCGACGGTGGGGAAGTCCGGGTCGGGGGCGAATTGACGGTCGACGACGTGCACGTCACCGAAACCGGCTAGCGCCAACGCATCGAGTGCATACTCCCCGCCCACCCCATGCAGGGGCGTCAGCGCCACCCGCACGGACCCGGTGGTACGACGGACGGCCGCCGCGCGTTCCAGGTAACCGCGCAGTTGGTCGGCGCCGGAGGCAGTCACCGGTGTGCGGGGAATCTGGTTGGCGGGTGGTGCCGCGGTGATCGCGCGTTCGATGTCGCGGTCGGTGGGTGTGACGATCTGTAGCCCACCGGTGAAGTACACCTTGTAACCATTGTCGGAGGCGGGGTTATGCGATGCGGTGATCTGGACGCCCGCCGCGGCGCCGTAGTTGCGGACGGTGAACGCAACTGCCGGGGTGGGGACGGGAGCGAACATGAGCGTAACGGGAAACCCTTGGGCGGCAAATACTTCTGCCGCGGCCCGGCCGAATTCCGCGGAGCGGTGACGCGCGTCATAGCCCACCACGACAGGTGACCCACCGTGTGAGCGATCGAGGAGCACGGTGCCGATCGCCCAGGTGGTGCGCAACACGACGGCCAGGTTCATCCCGTTGGGTCCGGCGCGCAGCGGGCCGCGCAGACCCGCGGTGCCGAAGGTCAGCGAATGTGCGAAGCGGTCGGCGAGCTCGTCGTCGCTGCAGGCCGCGAGTTCGGCCGCCGAGTTCGGGTCGGGGTCGTGCGCGAGCCACTGCTGCACGGTGGCCCGCGTCGGTGGTTGAGCGCGCCGGTTCGGCGGGGTCACAGTCGGTCGATCACCGCTGAGAGCAGGGTGCCCATCCGGGTGGCTGACCGACGACCCGCCTCGAGCACTTCGTCGTGGCTGAGTGGCTCACCGGTCATCCCGGCCGCCAGGTTCGTCACCAGCGAGACGCCCAGCACCTGCGCGCCTGCCGCGCGGGCGCAGATCGTCTCGTGCACCGTTGACATTCCGACCAGATCGGCCCCGAGCGTGCGGAGCATCCGGATCTCGGCCGGGGTCTCGTAGTGCGGACCCGGAAGTCCCGCGTAGACGCCCTCGGCCAGGCTCGGGTCGATCTCGTGCGCGATGGCCCGCAGCCGCGGCGAATACGCGTCGACCAGGTCCACGAACTGCGCCCCGACCAGCGGCGAGCGTGCGGTGAGGTTGAGGTGGTCGTTGATCAGCACGGGCTGCCCGACCGTGAACTCGGGACACAGACCGCCGGCGGCGTTGGTCAACACCACGGTGTGCACACCGGCTGCGCAGGCCGTCCGCACCGGATGCACCACCTGGTGTAGGCCGTATCCCTCGTAGGCGTGGATTCTGCCCAATATCACGAGCACCCGATGGGCGCCGATCCGCAGCGAGAGCACCTGGCCGCCGTGTCCCTGGGCGCTGGGCGGGGAGAAGCCGGGCAGTTCGTCCATCGGCACGATCGCGATGGCATCGCCCAGCTGCCTCGCCGCCGGGGCCCAGCCGGATCCGAGCACCACCGCGACATCGTGCGCGGCGACGCCCGTCCGCTCGGCCAGGGCTGTTGCTGCCAGCCCAGCAACGGCCGCCGGATCTGCGGGTTCATCCACAACCGGTAGCTTAGTTCGACGTCCGTCGGCCATCCGGACAAGCAGTGAGATACTGCCAACATGCCCGCCGCCGCGTCGTCATCCGTCCAGGACGTCGTGAATCGACGCCGCGGCGACCTCCTCGAGTTGTCTCACTCCCTGCACGCCGAGCCTGAACTCGCGTTTGCCGAGCACCGCAGCTGCGCCAAAACCCAGGCGCTGGTCGCCGAGCGCGGTTTCGAGGTCAGCCCGGCAGCGGGCGGTCTGGACACCGCGTTTCGCGCCGTGTACGGCAGTGGTCCGCTGGTCATCGGCATCTGCGCCGAGTACGACGCGCTGCCCGAGATCGGTCACGCGTGCGGTCACAACATCATTGCCGCAGCAGCGGTCGGTACCGCGCTGGCACTCGCTGAGGTGGCCGACGAACTCGGCCTGACGGTGGTGCTTCTCGGTACTCCGGCCGAGGAGGCCGGCGGCGGCAAGGTGCTGATGCTGGATGCCGGGGTTTTCGATGACATCACCGCCACGGTGATGCTGCATCCGGGGCCGCTCGATATCGCGGCGGCCCGCTCGCTGGCGTTGGCGGAGGCCACGATCAGCTACACGGGGCGGGAATCTCATGCCGCCGTCGCCCCCTACCTGGGCCTCAACGCCGCCGACGCCGTCACCATCGCGCAGGTCGCCATCGGGCTGCTGCGACAGCAGCTGGCGCCCGGACAGATGGTGCACGGCATCGTGACCGACGGCGGTCAGGCGACCAACGTCATTCCGGCATCGGCCGAGCTGCGCTACACGATGCGGGCCGCTAACCTAGAGTCGTTGCGCGAGTTGGAATCCCGAATGAACGGATGTTTTGCCGCCGGAGCTGTCGGCACCGGCTGCGAACACGTCGTCTCCGAGAGCGCACCCGACTATGCGGAGTTGCGTCCCGATTCCTGGCTGGCCTCGGCGCTGCGGGCCGAGATGCTGCGCGTGGGCCGTCAGCCGGTATCCGTGGACGTTGAAGCGTCCTTGCCTTTGGGTAGTACCGACATGGGTAACGTCACCCAGGTGATGCCGGGGATCCATCCGATCGTCGGTGTCGAGTGCGGTGGGGCGTCGCTGCATCAACCTGGTTTCACCGCGGCGGCGGTTTCGGCCAGTGCGGATACCGCAGTGGTCGAGGGCGCGATCATGTTGGCGCGCACTGTTGTTGCGTTGGCCGGCGACGCTGCAGAACGGGACCGGATGCTCGAACTATGGCAACGGCGGGCGTCATGAGCGGGTCGGAGGCCGCCCATGCCTGGCTGGGCGCCCACTACGAGGACCTGGTGGGCTGGCGCCGCCATCTGCATGCCCACCCTGAGCTCGGACGCCAGGAGTTCGCTACCACGCAGTTCGTCGCTTCGCGGCTGGCCGACGCGGGCCTCAACCCCAAGATCCTGCCCGGCGGGACGGGGTTGACGTGCGATTTCGGCCCCGAGCACCGGCCGCGGGTGGCTCTGCGCGCCGATATGGACGCGCTGCCGATGGCCGACCGGACGGGCGCGCCCTACGCCTCGACCGTGCCGAACGTCGCCCATGCCTGTGGCCACGACGCACACACCGCTGTGTTACTGGCCACCGGGCTGGCGCTATCGTCGGCGACCGAACTGCCCGTGGGTGTCCGGTTGATCTTCCAGGCTGCCGAGGAGCTGATGTGCGGTGCCACCGACGCGATCGCCGGGGGTGCGCTGACCGGGGTATCCCGCATCTACGCGCTGCACTGCGATCCGCGGCTGGCGGTTGGAAAGGTCGCGACCCGGCTGGGGCCGATCACCTCGGCAGCCGACCAGGTCGAGGTGACGATGTACTCGCCCGGTGGTCACACGTCGCGGCCGCACCTCACCAGCGACCTGGTGTATGGGCTGGGCACCCTGATCACCGGGGTGCCCGGCGTACTGTCGCGCCGTATCGATCCGCGCAACAACACCGTGATGGTCTGGGGCGCGGTCAATGCTGGTGTGGCCGCCAATGCGATCCCACAGACCGGTGTGCTGGCCGGCACCATCCGCACAGCTAGTCGTGAAACGTGGACAACTCTGGAACAAATTGTGCGGGAGTCGATTACGGCTTTGCTCGCTCCGCTGGGGATCGAACACACGGTGCTGTATCGGCGTGGGGTGCCACCGGTGGTCAACGAGGAAACCTCCACCCGGATCCTGACTCACGCGATCGAGGCGATCGGCCCCGACGCGCTGGCCGACACCCACCAATCCGGTGGCGGGGAGGACTTCTCCTGGTACCTCGAGGAGGTGCCGGGTGCCATGGCGCGGCTGGGGGTGTGGGCCGGCCGGGGTCCCCAACTGGATCTGCATCAGCCGACTTTCGACCTTGATGAGCGTGCCCTGGGCGTCGGCGTTCGACTGCTGGCCAACATCATCGACAACTCCTAATTCCGGCGAGCGCGCGTGTCTGTACGGCGGCGCGCCGTAATTGCCGGCATTTTGCGCGTGCTCGCGGCCCACGAGTTTTGCACAATGGCTGGACGCGGGTGGCGCGGTGTTGTCCACAGTGGCCATCTGATCCACAGATGGCTGTTGACGTCGGCTGCCCCGGCGCTAGCGCGACGGACGATGGCAGCCGTGAACGACCAACTCGACCGGCTACTCGATGCCCAGGGCGGCGTCGCTACCACCGGCCAGATTCTGACCCACCTGACCCGACGCGGCTTTGAGGCCCAGGTGAACAGCGGTGCCCTGGAACGGATGTGGCATGGCGTCTACTGCCGCGGCGAACCCTCCAGGGAGCTGCGACTGCGTGGCCTGGACCTAACCTGCGGTAAACGGGTGGCCGTATGCCTCGGCACCGCCGCTGCACTGTTCGGCTTCGATACCGAGCAGCCGCCCGATCTGCACGTTCTCAACCCACCGGGCTGCGCGCTGCGCTGCGCCGACGGGCTGGTCGTACACCGGCGCGACGGGGCGCCGCTGGTCGTGAGGGGCGAACGCCGTGCCACTGCGCCTGCGTGGACTGCCGTCGAGGTCGGGCGGGCTCTGCGGCGGCCGCGGACACTGGCCACGCTCGATGCTGCGCTGCGGAGCGGCACCTGTTCGCTGCCGGAGTTGTGGCGGATGGCCGCCGAGCAGAAAGGGCGCAGGGGAATCGTCGCTCTTCGCGATCTGCTACCGCTGGCCGATGCCCGCTCGGAATCCCCGATGGAGAGCGAGGCCCGGCTGGTGATGATCGACGGCGGCCTGCCCGTTCCCGAGCTGCAGCACGAGATTGTCGATGGGAACGGGGAGCTGCGGCGGCTCGATTTCGCTTGGCCCGAGCACCGGGTCGCCGCCGAATATGACGGAATGGCATGGCACTCGGGCCCGGAGGCGATGCGACGGGACCGCCGGCGGCAGGCAGCGCTGCTGGATGTCGACTGGCGGGTAGTGCCGATTGTGTTCGAGGACGTCCGGTATCGCGCATGGGAGCTGGTGGCGCGCATCGACGGCCAGCTTCGTCACGCTCAGGCGGCGTGAGGGCGCGCAAAATGTCGGCAATTGCGGCGTGTTGCCGTGCGGACACGCCCGCTCGCGGGGAAGAAAGTTAGGTTCCGGGGCCGATGTTGCTGGCCGGACGGGTACGCAGATCGTGGACGTATTCATCTGGGGCACCTGCGATTTCGGCTGCCTCGGCCATCACGCCCAGGTAGCGCGCCGACGGGATGCCCCCTTCCCAGGCGTCTACCACATACAGCCATGCGAGCACCGGGTCGGTGCTGGTGTCTGACGACAACCGCTCCACCCGGCAGCGAATCTTCTTATGGACGCCCAGCTCAGAGCCCTCCCAGCGGTCCAAGTTCGCCTCATCGTCTTTGGTCATGTCGTAGAGCACGACGAACACCTTCGACGGCGGATCCTCCACAATGGTGGCCAGCGCGCCCTCCCAGCCGATGTCTGCGCCGCCGAATGTCAGCCGCCAGCCGTGCAGCCAGCCCGTCCCGGCCATCGGGGAGTGCGGTGCCCGCTGCAGCATCTGTTCGGGATGCATATTCGATCCGTAGGCGGCGTAGATCGGCACGGGGAAAGCTTAGTCGCATCGTGTTCGGCCGGCCGACATCCCTGAGGCTCTCCAGGTTCTACTGCTTCCGAGACTCGGGTGACCTAAGTTGAAACCGTGGTAACGCGCATCGTGATCATCGGCGGCGGGCCGGCGGGGTATGAGGCTGCGCTGGTGGCCGCCGCCCACGGACGGGACGTCACCCAGGTAACCGTCATCGACTCGGACGGGGTGGGTGGAGCCTGCGTGCTCTACGACTGCGTGCCATCGAAGACGCTGATCGCCTCCACCGGCGTGCGCACCGAACTGCGCCGTGCCGCCGGCCTCGGCTTCGACATGAGGATCGACGACGCCAAGATCTCGCTCACTCAGATCAACAACCGGGTCAAGACGCTGGCGGCCTCACAGTCCGCCGACATCGGCAGCCAGCTGATCAACCAGGGCGTGACGGTCCTGGGCGGCCGCGCCGAGCTCGTCGACGACACCTCGGGGATGGCGCATCACCGGGTGAAGGTGACCACCCCCGACGGCAGGGCCGGTGTCCTGAAGGCCGACGTGGTGCTGATCGCCACCGGAGCCAGCCCCCGGATACTTCCGAACGCCACCCCCGACGGCGAGCGGATCCTGACCTGGCGCCAGCTCTACGACCTGTCCGAGCTGCCTGAACACT
>CAZCHU010000125.1:0-10185 GCA_964498215.1 uncultured Mycobacterium sp.
TAGTCTGCGACGAACGGCACCTCGGCGCCCGGTGCCAGCACGACGTACATCCGACGCCAGGGGTCGTCGCCCAGCAGCTGCCACTGGTGGCCGGAACCCTCGGTGTCCTCGGCCAGCAGAACCTCGCCGGGGTGCAGCGTGAACTCCTCACCGCCGCGCGTGGTGAACAACAAGGTCCCGGTGAGCGTCACGACCAACTGGCGTACCGGTGCGGTATGCCAGGCCAGCGCTCCACCGCCCGCAGTCTCCTCGACGGTGACGTGGGCGGCCGACATGGCCGATGACACCAGATCGTCGTTTCGGCCCGGCTGGATGTCGATTCTGCCGAGTTCGACGTGGGAAGCGCCGTCCTGCCCAGTCCACAATCTGATGCATCGGATCATTTCAACCTCCTGTCGTCGCCCCACCTCTACCGTGGAGGAATCATGGCGATGGCAACCGTAATCGTGTCCGGCCTCCTTGTGGCCCTGTTTGCGTTCGCCGCGTCGATCACGTTGCTGGGAGTCAAGCAGTATGCAAGGACTCTTGCCGGATGACCGAACCAGCCTGGGTCGAACACGTCATCTGGTGGCATGTCTATCCGCTCGGTTTCGTGGGCGCCCACCCCGCCGATCCGGTGCCGACCGCCGACCAACACCGGATACGCAGGATCGTCGACTGGCTCGACTACGCCGTTGAGCTCGGCGCCTCCGGGTTGGCGCTGGGCCCAGTGTTCGCTGCGCGTAGCCACGGCTACGACACCACCGACCACTACCGGATCGATGCGCGACTGGGCGACAACGACGACTTCGATCACCTTGTCTCCCAAGCGCACAACCGAGGCCTGCGGATCCTGCTCGACGGTGTGTTCAATCATGTGGGAACCGACTTCCCCCGATACCGCGATGCGGCGGGTGGCGGGGATACTTCCTGGTTCCAGATGCAGGATGGCAAGTTTGTGAACTTCGAGTGCCACGACGGTTTGATCGCCCTCGATCATGGGAACGATGAAGTCATCGACCATACCGTCGAGGTCATGTGCCACTGGCTTGGCCGCGGAGCCGACGGTTGGCGGCTGGACGCCGCATACGCTGTCCCGGACCGGTTTTGGGCACAGGTATTGCCCCGGGTGCGGAGGGTCTTCCCGCAGGCGTGGTTCGTCGGAGAGGTCATCCACGGGGACTACGGCGTACATGTACGCGGCGCCGGATTCGACTCAGTCACTCAATACGAACTGTGGAAAGCAATCTGGAGCAGTCTCAACGACGCGAACTTCCACGAGCTCGACTGGGCGCTCACCCGGCACGACGAATTTCTGAACAGCTTCGTGCCGATGACGTTCATCGGCAACCACGATGTGACACGGATCGCAAGTATCTTGGCGAATTCCGACTACGTCGGACATGCGCTAGCCGTCCTGCTGACCGTCGGCGGAACGCCGTCCATCTATGCCGGAGACGAGTCCGCCTATCGCGGGGTCAAAGAGGAACGCTTCGGTGGCGACGACGCTATTCGCCCCGAATTCGGCTCTCCCCATGAGGGAGTCGGTGAACACGGGCAGCAGGTGTTCCGGGCACACCAACACCTCATCGGTCTGCGACGCCGCCACCCGTGGCTACACACTGCGCGAACCACTCCCCTACACCTGACCAATCACGGGTACGTCTACGCCACCCGCAGCGGCGACAACGTCCTGCTCGTTGCGCTCAACGTCGCTGGCGAGCCGATGCCGATATCCCTACCCGACCTTGGGTTTGCTGACGCCGAGGTGGTCGCGGGCTCAGGTGCACCCCCGCCGGAGGTTGTGGCCGAGGCCGTCGTTCCCGCCCACGGCTGGCGAGTCCTAGCGCCGCGCTGACCGGATTCCGCTGGCGACGAGTCCGGCCCGAGTCGGAATCGTTAGCCAAACGCGACGTCGATTCATTGTGTCGCAGGGCTGTTCGGCCAACCCGACCGTGTTGCATTACCCGTGCAAAGAGACTGCACCTTTGCGACGCACGCGGGACTTGTACAGAAAGGTGGGTTGGTTGCCGCTATGAAGTTGAGAGAGAAGTTTCGAGGTAAGTGGGTGCGCCGGTTGGCCACTGCGGCCATGGCGGCAGCAGCACTGCCCGGGCTGATCGGCTTCGCCGGGGGTCAGGCGACCGCGGGAGCATTCTCCCGGCCAGGTCTTCCAGTCGAGTACCTGGATGTGTTCTCCCACGCGATGAATCGGGATATCCGGATTCAGTTCCAAGGTGGTGGGCCGAATGCGGTCTACCTGCTCGACGGTCTGCGGGCTCAGGACGACTACAACGGCTGGGACATCAACACCCCGGCGTTCGAGTGGTTCTACCAGTCCGGGCTGTCGACGGTGATGCCGGTGGGCGGCCAGTCGAGCTTCTATACCGACTGGTATCAGCCGTCGCGAGGCAACGGTCAGAACTACACCTACAAGTGGGAGACATTCCTGACCCAGGAACTCCCGGCGTGGTTGGAAGCGAACCGCGGTGTGTCGCAGAACGGCAACGCGGTGGTCGGCCTTTCGATGGCTGGCAGCGCCTCGATGAACTATGCGATCTACTACCCGCAGAAGTTCATCTACGCCGCTTCGCTCTCGGGCTTCCTGAACCCGTCTGAGGGGTGGTGGCCGATGCTCATCGGTCTGGCCATGAATGACGCAGGTGGCTACAACGCGGAGAGTATGTGGGGTCCGTCGTCGGATCCGGCGTGGAAGCGCAACGATCCGATGGTCAACATTGCCCAGTTGGTCGCCAACAACACTCGGATCTGGGTCTATTGCGGCACCGGCATTCCATCGGAGCTGGACTCCGGAACCCCGGGCCAGAACCTGGTGGCAGCGCAGTTCCTCGAGGGATTCACCTTGCGGACCAACATCAGCTTCCGTGACAACTACATCGCGGCGGGCGGCACCAACGGTGTCTTCAACTTCCCGGCGAGTGGCACGCACAGCTGGGGCTACTGGGGTGAGCAGTTGCAGCAGATGAAGCCCGATATCCAGCGCGTACTGGGGGCGCAGAACACCGCCTAGTACGCATTACCCCCGACCCAGGGAGCCTGCCGTTTCCCCCCGGAACGGCAGGCTCCTTGCCGTGTGTTGCCTTGCCTGCCATAGAGAGTGGGCACTGAGTCGTGGTCGGTCAGAATCACGACCGTCAGCGCTGTCTGAACGCCCGCGGTTACACCAAGGAGGCCGTTCCGTCGGCATGGACCTGTACTGCGGCGCCCGCGATATCGTTGCGCGCGGTGGCCTCAGCCTCTGCGCCCGTGGTGATCACGGCGAGCACACGAGCGTTTTCGGGCGTCCGGACCGCCAGGAACGCTTTCTCGGCCTGCCCGTCGCGGTCGAATGGCGTTGTCCAGGATTCGACCGTGCCCACGCCGTCCCAGCTCACCAGCGCCGTGCGGGTGGGCTCCCGGTCGACGGCGGGTTGGACGTCTTCCCAACGGAATTCATGCTGTGGCGGCTCGGTGCCGTACACGCCGAAGCTGTGTTTGGTGAGATAGCCGCCGTTGGCGGTGATCAGTCCCCGGCTGCCTCCTCGGCGCGACACCAGTTGCTCGGCCATCGTGGCGATGGAGTGGGTGACGTAGTTGTTCCACGGGCCACCCGCGAAGGTCAGACCGCCGGTCACGGTCAGTGGGCGATTCGGATCCCCGACCGGTAGCCCGAGTTCGCGGGCGGCGATCTGAACCGCCGAGGGAAAACAGGAGTACACGTCGACCAGTTCGATATCGTCGATTCCGGAACCGGCAAGTTCCAACGCCCGCCTGCCGGCGATTCTGATGGCTGGTGAGGTGAAGAGCTGCGCCCGCTCCCCGATCGAGTAGGTGTCGTGGGAGTCCGCTCCGGCATATGGGAAAACCCAACCATCCGAAGGAATCTGAAGGTCAGTCGCCTTCTGGGCCGAGGCCAAGATCAGTACCGCGCCCTGGTCGACCATGTTGTTGGAGTTCATTAGCTTGGTGTAGGGCCAGCTGATCATTCGATTGTTAGGTGCGGCCTGCCAGATTTGCTCGGCGGTCATTGCTTGCCTGGTCCAGGCGTGCGGATTGGTCGCGGCCACCGTACTGAACTGCGACCACAGTTCGCCGAGGCGACGGCGATGGTGGTCGGGCGTCTCACCGGCGTCGATCCGTAACGCCTGCTCGAACATCGGATAGATGTAGGCGGGCCGGTCCAGTTTGATGCGAATCTCGGCAGGTCCGGCCATCGGAACTGCATCGTCGGAACCCGCCGCGATCGGTACCGAATCGTCCTGCCGTGTCCAGTCCGGTTTGGCCCCGGAGGCTCGTAGCCGGCTCCTGGTCCGCCACGCTTCCGCTCCGGCGATCAGGACGACATCGGCGCTGCCCCGCTGGATATCCAGGCAGGCCCGGTTGACCAGGCTTTGCGGCACGTTGCCGCCGATACCGGTATAGCGGGTCGACGCGTTGTCGGCGCCCAGACGCTGCGCAAGCAGCAGCCCCGGATCCCGATAACGCCACGAGAGCAGGTTGACGATACGGATCGAATCGACCGACTCGAGGACCCGGTGGTCGGCGGCGGCCTCTGCGGCCGCAACCATCAGGTCGACGGGTTCCACACCGGGACTCTCGGTGTGCTGGTTGATTTGTCCGTAGCCGACGAGTACTGGTGTTCTGGGGTCGAGGGACATCGAACGGGCCTCCCTAGATGTTCTTCTGGTTGGTGAACAGCACTCCGTCGGCGATAAGCCCGTCAATCTGTTCGGCACTCAACCCGAGGATCTTCTGGCAGATCGCGCGTGTCTGCTCGCCCGGCATCGGCGCGGGCCGCGTCGGTGCCCGGGGAATCCGGGTGTACGGCGCCGGTGCGGTCTCGGTGCGCACCGCGACCTCAAGAAGTGGATGGTTCAGGTCGGTGAACAGCTCTCGGAAAACGAGTTGCGGGTCGTCGACGAGATCGGCCGCACGGTTCATCGGCGCCGCGGGAACACCGAGGCCTTGGAGCTGCGCGGCGACCTCGTCCTTGTCGCGGGTCGCAGTCCACTGCGAAACCACTGCGATCAACCCGTGGCGGTCTTCGGGAAGTTTCACCTGCCCGAGCAGTCCAGCAAGCGTCGTCCGGTGTTCCGGGCACGTCATCGAGATGACACACCACTGATCATCGCCGGCGCACGGGAACACCGCGTGGACTGCTTCAGTCTCGACTAGCGGAACACCTACAGCCCTTGCAGATTCAGCCACATAGGCTTCCGCAAGCTGGTTGATCGCCGCCTCTGCCTGTGAGATGTGCACATGTCCGCCGACACCGGTTTGCGTGCGACGGATCAGCACGGCCAGGGTGGCGACCGCTGTGAGCCTGGCCACGAGGTGGTCGGGGAAGATCGTCGTCGCGTCGTAGTAACGGTCCGGTTCTGCGTCTGGTGACCTCCATAACCGGGTGACACCGGTCGCCGCCCGGACCAGTGGGCCATAGCCCATCTGTGTACTCCACGGCCCACGGTCACCGAATGCGCTGCTCTCGGCCAGCACGATTCGGGGATTCAGGGAGCGCAGCCGTTCATAGGAGAACCCGAGGGCCGCCAGGGTTCCCGGCTTGAAGTTGGCGAACACGGCATCGGCATCCTGTACCAGGCGGCTGAACAAGTCAGCACCAGCGGGTTGCCGCAGGTCCAGGCCGAGGCTGGACTGGTTGCGGTGTGTCAGCGCCCAGGACCTACTCATGGCCATCCCCGCCGGTGCTTGACGCAGCCCGTCGGGGTAGGCCGGACTCTCGATCTTGATTACCTCGGCGCCCAGATCGGCGAACAGCCGGCCCAGCTCACCACCAGCCACGATGATGCCGAGGTCCAGAATCCGCAGACCGTCGAACGGTCGATTCGTCGCCTCGTCGAGCGGCCCCACCGGTGAGGAGCGCGTTGCCCTCCACTCGGGCGGATCGCCCCCTACGGTCGTCGGCCCGCGTCGATACCCGTGATGCCGACCATCGATCACCAACGGGCCAACCGGGATAGTGACGGCTACACCAGCGGCGACCTCGACATCGGACAGGGCACCTACCGTGTGAAAGTGTTCAGCTGAGAGGGCTTCTGCCGGTGTTCGCACCGCGGCGATCGGCACAGAGCGAGCCTGGCCCTGTGCGACCAGCGAGGCCATGGTCTCCGAGGCGAACAACTCGCTGATCGCGGCGTTGAGTTCTGTGGAGGCGGCGTAGCGCGCGGCGATGGTATCGAAAGCGGGGTCGGAGAATCGTTCCGGCTCGCCCAGCCAGGCCCGCATGCTCCGCCATTGGCGGGCTGACAGCAAACAGATCCGTACATGTCCGTCGCGGCATTTGAGGATCGGGTAGATCTGCTGATTGCGGGGGCGGCCGCGCCACAGCTGATTGCTGGCTTTGAGGCCGACTGCGGCCTGGCCTTCTGCGCCGAAGGGCGGATCGAGAGCCTGTACGGTCGCCTCAAATCGGGAGAAGTCGATGAATTCTCCTTTACCGCAACGTAGTCGATCGTAGTAAGCGACCAGGGCGGCCCAGGTAGCCTGTACCGCCGCGGTCCCTGACGCGATGCCGTCGGGCGGCAACACCGGGGTGCCTGCAGTCGGCCCGGTGCGGGACAGGGCCGATGACATCGCATAGAGCACCGCATCGGTCGCGTGCCACGACGAGCGTGGCCCCGCGGTGCCGAAGTCGGTCACCGAGAGTGCGACTAGATGGTCGAACTGTTCCGCCAGGGATTCCAACGATGTCCCGAACGCCATCGCACTGCTTGGGTTTCCGGAATCGATGACAATATCGGCGCCGCCGGCGAGGTCGATGAGTAGCCGACGATCCGCCGGTTGGGCCGGATCCAGCTCGGCGCAGCGTTTGTTCGCGTCGTTCAGCAAGAACTCGATGCTGGCCCCCGCCACGCTGGGGGTTGCGCGCCGGACGGGCGTGCCGCCGGGCGGTTCGATCTTGAGCACGTCGGCGCCGAGGTCGGCCAGCAGCCTGCCGACAGCGGCGCCGGTTCCCGACGACAAGTCGAGCACGCGTAGGGCCGCCAGCAATGCTCCCTCGGTCATCGACCGCCCTGCCCTTCTGCTGCTGCCGGTAGCTGATCACCATAACGGGGCTCGGCGGCTCACTGCCCGTACGGCTGACCACAGCCACTGAGGTACGACAGCGATGAGCGCTATTCCCACCTTTGGTGAAAAGGGCCACAGCTGCGCTGCGTGAATGCCAAATGTCGGTACTCTGGGGCAGTTATGTCTGACCTCAGCGTGGCCGCCGCACCACACCAGGACCACCCTCTGGTGGCTCAGCTGTCCGCGCTGCATCATTTTCGGATCTACGCCGACATCGCGATCGTGGTCGTCGTGCTGGCGCTGACGAACCTGCTGGCCCACTTCACCACCCCGTGGGCCAATGTCGCTGTCGTCCCCGCGGCCGCGGTGGGGCTGCTCGTGCTGGTCCGCGCGCGTGGACTCGGCTGGTCGGAGATCGGGTTGGGTCGCGAACACTGGAGATCCGGTGCCGGCTACGCAATCGCGGCTGTCGCGCTGGTCGGGACGGTGATCGCGGTCGGTGCGCTGCTGCCGTGGACGCGGCCGATGTTCCTCAACAACAACTATGCGACGCTGTCGGGCGCGCTGGTGGCTTCGATGATCATCATTCCGCTGCAGACCGTGATCCCGGAGGAACTGGCCTTCCGGGGGGTTCTGCACGGTGCTCTGACCCGCGCCTGGGGATTCCGCGGTGTCGCGGCGGCGGGCTCACTGTTGTTCGGACTTTGGCATGTCGCCACCTCCATGGGACTTACCGCAAGCAATGTCGGCTTCACCAGGATCTTGGGCGGTGGTGTGCTGGGCATGGCCGCGGGTGTTCTCGGAGCTGTATTGGCTACCGCGGCTGCTGGATTTGTGTTCACCTGGTTGCGGAGGCGCAGCGGCAGTCTCATTGCCCCGATCGCCCTTCATTGGTCGCTCAACGGACTGGGTGCCCTGGCTGCGGCCTTGGTCTGGCACATGTCCTGACGTCGTTCAGCGCGCCGCCCTTCCCCGTGCTCAGTGCTACACGATGAGTACCGCGGCGCCGGCGATCCGCCCGGCACTCAGATCGTTGAGTGCTTCGTCGGCCCGGTCGAGTGGGTACGCCGGGCTGGTCACCTGAAGGTGATGTTGCTCGGCGAAGTGCAGGAAAGCCTGTGCGTCGGCGCGGGTGTTCGATGTCACCGAGCGAAGCTGCCGTTCCTGAAACAGGTGGCGCTGGTAGTCGAGCGCCGGAATATCGCTGAGGTGGATGCCGGCGATCGACAGGGTGCCGCCTCGGTCTAGCGCCTCCAGCGCGGGTAGCACCAGATCGCCGACGGGTGCAAACAGGATTGCGGCGTCCAGGGCTACCGGGGGCGGATCACTTGCGCCCTGAGCGGAGGCAGCGCCCAGTGAGAGAGCCAGCTCGCGGGCATGCGCCCCGCGTGTCATCACGTGAACCTCGGCGCCGGCTGCCATGGCCACCTGGGCGGTGAGGTGAGCGCTACCGCCGAAACCGTAGATACCGAGTCGACCGTCAGCCGGTAGTTGGGCGCGCAGCAGCGCCCGGTAGCCGATGATTCCAGCGCACAGCAGTGGTGCGAGTTCGGAATCGGAGTAGCCCGCGGGCAGTCGCAGGGCGAAATCAGCAGGTACGGTTGCGAACTCTGCGTAGCCACCGTCGGCATCCCATCCGGTGTAGCGAGATGCCCGGCACAGGTTCTCCTGACCGCGGCGGCAGTAGATGCAGACTCCACAGGTATGACGCAGCCACGCGATACCGACGCGGTCCCCCACGGCAAACCGCTCTTGGACCCCGGTACCGATCTGGACGACTTCCCCGACTACTTCGTGCCCGGGGATCACTCGTGGACGGTGTGCCGGCAGGTCGCCCTCGGTGACATGCAGGTCGGTACGGCAGACTCCACACGCGCGCACGGCGACGAGCAGTTCGTCACTGCTGGGCTGCGGAATCGGCACGGTGGTGCGCACCAGGGGCCGACTCGGCATAGGCCCGGGTCGGTGTACCTGCCAAGCCCGCATGGTCGGGCTGGTCACGGCCGTGAAGCTGCTTCGGTCGCCGGCTAGACCTTCTTGTTTTGCACCATGCCCACGATCCACAACAGGATCACCGACCCGAGGACCGCGGTGAACAGGGTGAACCACCAACCGCCGGCGGCGGTGTCGAGGAAGAAGCTCAGCAGGAACCCGCCGATGAGGGCGCCGACCACACCAATGACCACGTTCATCAGGATGCCGGAACCGCCACCCTTGACGATCTTTCCGGCTATCCACCCGGCGATCGCTCCGATCACGAGGTAAGCGAACCAGCTAACAGCGGTCGGTGGAGCGAGGGCTGCCAGGAATTCAGTCGCTGCAACGATCTCCATAGGAATCTCCTGCCTGTTGCCAGCCGGGCCCGCAGCGGCCGCTACCGAACCATGCCCTACTTATACCCGCAGTAGGTCACGGTTTGGCAGCACAATCGGATACGAAGCGCTACGAGGGCGGCAACATCTCCGGGGCCGTGGCCGGGTCTACCGGAACCGGCACCCCTACCGGAGCCGGCGCTGGCGGTGGCGGTGGAGCGTTCGGGTCCGCTGGCGGTGGCGGTGGCGCGTTGGGATCCAGCGGCGGTGGCGGCGCGTTCGGATCCGCCGGAGGTGGCGTCACCGGGGGCGTCCACGGACGTATCGAATTGGTCAGCGTCACCGCTTCCCCCTGCGGAACCGGGCTCGCCGCGGTGCCGAGCCAGACAACGAACCACCGCTCGGGTGCCCGCTGGCCGCGGGGCGTCCCTGTTGGGGTGGGTTCGCCCACGACGCCAGCCCATATCTGACCGTTGGGCTTGGCGGTATCGGTGAACTCGACCTCGTAGTAGGAGGCCACACCGGGCATGCCCGCCGCGTCGAGCTCGATCGTCTGCTGATTGACCCGAGTTCCCGGGAAGGGCATGAAGAACTCGCCCATGTCCGAGGCCAGTCGTTGGGCGGCCTTGGTGTTGTCGGTCTCCGCACCGGCGAACAGTTTCAGGTCGAGCCTGCCGAGCAGCACACTGGTGTCGCTGGGTGGCTGTGCATCCGGCGGAGCGCCCTCTGGCGGCAGCTTCGTGAGCAGCGCCTGACCATAGGACAGCTGGGTGGCGTCGGCCACTTTCCAGCCGGCGGGAACTACGTAGCTGAAGCCCCCGGCGGCGTTGTCGACGCGACCCGGCTCTGGCCCCGGTGGTGGGGGTGG
>CAZCHU010000126.1:0-10121 GCA_964498215.1 uncultured Mycobacterium sp.
CTCTGGAATTCGCCGACCAAGGATGTGTACGACTACACCGAGGATCCGACCGTCAACTGGAGTAGCCCCGACGAGGTGGTCGTCGGGTTCGCCCAAGGCGTTCCGGTTTCCGTTGATGGACGGACGGTTTCGGTTCTGCAGGCCATCGAGGAACTCAACCGCCGCGCGGGGGCGCAGGGCGTGGGGCGCCTGGACGTCGTCGAGGACCGCCTAGTCGGAATCAAGAGCCGGGAGATCTACGAAGCGCCGGGCGCCATGGTGCTGATCACCGCACACACAGAGCTCGAACACGTCACTCTCGAGCGCGAACTCGGTCGATTCAAGCGCACCACCGACCAGAAGTGGGGAGAACTGGTGTACGACGGTCTGTGGTACTCGCCGCTGAAGACAGCGCTCGAGTCGTTCGTTACCAAGACCCAAGAGCACGTCACCGGGGAGATCCGGCTGGTCCTGCACGGCGGCCACATCGCCGTCAACGGGCGCCGGAGCCCGGAGTCGCTGTACGACTTCAACCTCGCCACCTACGACGAGGGGGATACCTTCGACCAGTCTTCAGCCAAGGGATTCGTTCATTTGCACGGCCTGTCCTCGAGTCTGTCGGCGCGGCGGGACGCGGCAACGTGACCGCGAGCAGACGCACAAACACCCGAACTCGCGGCGTAGCGGGGACGGCTAGGTCTGCTCGTGAAGGAGAGGGATGAGCACCAACGAAGGTTCCCTGTGGGGCGGCCGCTTCGCCGACGGCCCGTCGGATGCGCTGACCGCACTCAGCAAGTCGACGCACTTCGATTGGGTGCTCGCCCCGTACGACGTCATGGCCTCCAAAGCCCATGCCCGTGTGCTGTTCGGTGCCGGACTGCTCACCGAGGAGCAGCGCGATGGTCTTCTCGCCGGCCTGGACAGTCTCGGCTCCGATGTCGCCGACGGCAGCTTCGGTCCACTGGCCAGCGATGAAGACGTCCATGGGGCTCTGGAGCGTGGACTCATCGACCGTGTTGGCCCCGAGCTCGGCGGCCGTCTTCGCGCCGGACGCTCGCGCAACGACCAGGTAGCAACGCTGTTTCGGCTCTGGTTGCGTGACGCGATCCGCCGCGTCGCCGACGGAGTCCTGGACGTGGTGTCGGCACTGGTGACCCAGGCGGCAGCACATCCGGCTGCGATCCTGCCCGGCAAGACCCATCTACAGTCCGCGCAGCCGATCCTGCTGGCGCACCACTTGCTGGCGCACGCCCACCCCCTGCTGCGCGATGTCGACCGGTTCATCGACTTCGACAAACGCGCCGCGGTGTCGCCGTACGGATCGGGCGCGTTGGCGGGATCCTCGCTAGGTCTGAATCCCGATGCGATCGCCGCAGAACTAGGATTCGACGCCGCAGCCGACAACTCGGTCGACGCCACCGCAGCACGGGACTTCGCTGCCGAGGCGGCGTTCGTGCTCAGCATGATCGGTGTCGATCTGTCCCGGCTGGCCGAGGACATTATCCTTTGGAGCACAACGGAATTCGGTTATGTGACGCTGCACGACTCATGGTCGACGGGCAGCTCCATCATGCCCCAGAAGAAGAATCCGGACATCCCCGAGCTGGCCCGGGGAAAGTCCGGTCGATTGATCGGAAACCTCACCGGTTTGCTGGCCACGCTCAAGGCGCAGCCGCTGGCCTACAACCGGGACCTGCAGGAAGACAAGGAGCCGGTGTTCGACTCGGTGGCTCAGCTGGAGCTACTGCTGCCTGCGATGGCCGGTCTTGTCGCGACGTTGCGCTTCGATACCGATCGGATGGCCGAACTCGCACCGCTCGGATACACCTTGGCCACCGACGTCGCCGAATGGTTGGTTCGGCGCGGAGTGCCGTTTCGGGTCGCGCACGAGGCGGCCGGAGCCGCAGTGCGGGCCGCAGAGGCACGTAGCGTCGGGCTGGAGGACCTCGAGGACACTGAATTAGCCGACATCCATCCCGATCTCACCCCGGACGTGCGCGACGTGCTCACCGTGGCCGGATCTGTGCGGTCCCGCCACGCGCGTGGCGGAACCGCACCTGTTCAGGTTGCCGAACAGCTCGGCCGGGTGCGAGATACCAGCCAGCGATTGCGGGCGCGGCTTCAGCTCCGGGGTCAATAGGCACCTCGCCACTGCGGCCAGTACCCAAACTCATCCATCGTCGTCGGCTAGCGCCAGCCAGGCAGCTTCAAGGGAGTCCTTGCGGGTCAGCAGCTCCTCCAGCTCGATGTTGAGTTCACCGGCGCGGACATGGTCGGCGGCTGCCAGCGCCATCGACTCGTGCAGCCCGGAGATCTGCTTGTCGAGTTTGGCCAGCTGGTTCTCGATGCGACCCATCTCCTTGCCGGTCCGGCGTTCGCGGGCCGCCGCGGACTCGTTGCGCGCTGGCTGCGTCGGTGCGGAACCCGACGTGGAAGCCGAGGTTTCGGCCGCGGCGCGGTCGGCCAGGTACTGCTCGATACCGCCCGGCAACAGATCGCAGCGTCCGCTTCCGGTCATTGCATACGTCACGTCGCTGACACGCTCCAAGAAGTATCGGTCATGCGTGACGACGATCAGCGTGCCGGGCCAGCCGTCGAGGTAGTCCTCGATGACGGTGAGAGTGTCGATGTCCAGATCGTTGGTGGGTTCGTCGAGGAGCAGGACATTGGGTTCATCGAGAAGCAGCTGGAGGAACTGCAGCCGACGCCGCTCACCGCCGGACAACTCCGCGATACGGGCGGTCAACTTGTCGCCGACGAATCCGAAATCTTTCAACAGAGTGTCGGCGCTGATCTCACGTCCTCCGGCCAACTCGGTGATCCTGCGGCGGTTCTCCACAGCGTCGATTACTCGCAACTCGCTGTCGATGTCCTTGAGCGCCTGGCTCAGGTAGCCGATCCGCAGTGTCAGGCCCCTCTTGATGGTTCCCGCGGATGGCTGCAGCTGACCGACGAGCAATCGCAACACCGATGTCTTACCGCTGCCGTTCACGCCGACCAGCCCGATTCGCGCCCCCGGCCCAATGGACCAGTCGAGGCCCGCCAGCAGTGTTCGGGCAGGAGCTCCGACCTCAAGACCGACCCGGTGCAGGTCGAAAACGTCCTTGCCGAGGCGTGCGGTGGCAAAGCGTTGCAGGACAAGTGAATCGCGTGGCGGTGGCTCATTGGCGATCAGTTCGTTGGCGGCCTGGATACGGAACTTGGGTTTGGATGTCCGCGCGGGCGCTCCGCGCCTGAGCCATGCCAGTTCTTTGCGCATCAGGTTTCTGCGGCGGGCCTCGGTTCCGGCCGCCACCCGCATGCGCTCGGCTCTGGCTAGCACGTACGCCGCGTAGCCGCCGTCGTAGGCGTCGATGGCGCCGTCGTGCACCTCCCAGGTCTTGGTGCACACGGCGTCGAGAAACCAGCGGTCGTGGCTGACGACGACGAGTGCCCGGCAGGGGCACGAGCTCAGGTGTCCGGCCAGCCAGCCGATCACCTCCACATCGAGATGGTTGGTCGGTTCGTCAAGAACGACGACGTCGTGGCCGGCCAACAGAACCTCGGTCAGGGCGACTCGGCGGCGCTCGCCACCGGACAGCCCGGCCACATCGGCCTCGAGGTCGATTCCGGACAGCAGGTGTTCGACCACTGCGCGGGTCTGAGGCCCGGCCGCCCAGATGTGATCGGGTTTTCCATCGGCGATCACCGTTCGCACCGTGGATCCAGCGCCGAATTCGTCATCCTGGCGCAGATAGCCGACTGACAGGCCCGACGTGTGGGTGACGCGGCCGGTGTCCGGATCCTGTACGCCGGTCAACACTTTCAGCAACGTGGTCTTGCCGTCGCCGTTTCGCCCGACCACGCCGATCGCGTCGCCATCCTGGACACCGAGGCTGACGGCGTCGAGCAACGTGCGGGTGCCGTAGCCGACCGTGGCGCGTTCGACGTTGATCAGGTTTGCCATCAGCCGCCGATGATAGGCGGGGCCGTGCCATGATGGCGGCAGGTGGGGACTGGACGAGCGATAGGGGAGCGCGCGTGGTAGACCTCTCGGCGATCAGCAGGCCGGTGGGGCGACTTGTCGCGACCGCGCAGAACGGCCTGGAGGTATTGCGTTACGGCGGGCTCGAGACGGGTTCGGTTCCTTCACCGTTCCAGGTCATCGAAAGCGTCCCGATGTACCGGTTGCGACGTTACTTTCCGCCCGACAGTCGTCCCGGAGCCAAACCGGCCGGATCCCCCGTGCTGATGGTGCACCCGATGATGATGTCGGCTGATATGTGGGACGTCACCCGTGAGGACGGTGCCGTCGGAATCCTGCACAACGCCGGCCTCGATCCCTGGGTCATCGACTTCGGATCACCCGACGAGGTCGAGGGCGGGATGCAGCGCAACCTCGCCGACCACATCGTGGCACTGAGCGAGGCCATCGACACCATCAAGACCGCGACCGGACGCGACATCCACCTCGCGGGCTACTCGCAAGGCGGCATGTTCGCCTACCAGACAGCGGCCTACCGCCGGTCCAAAGATGTGGCCAGCATCGTCGCGTTCGGTGCACCCGTCGACACCCTGGCGGCGCTGCCGATGAACCTGCCCGCAAGCCTGGCCCCCGCGGCCGCCGATTTCATGGCTGACCATGTCTTCAACCGCATCGACATTCCGGGGTGGCTGGCGCGAGCGGGATTCCAAATGATGGATCCGATCAAGACCGCCCAGTCCCGAATGGATTTTCTGCGCCAACTGCACGATCGGGAGGCGCTGCTGCCGCGGGAGCAGCAGCGCCGCTTCCTGGCCTCTGAAGGCTGGATCGCCTGGTCCGGTCCAGCAATCTCAGAGCTGCTCAAGCAGTTCATCGCGCACAACCGGATGATGACCGGCGGCTTCTCGATCCACGGCGACCTGGTCACCTTGTCCGACATCGACTGCCCGGTGCTCGCCGTGGTCGGCGAGGTCGACGACATCGGCCAGCCTGCATCGGTACGCGGCATCAAGCGGGCGGCGCCGCAGGCCGACGTCTACGAATACCTGATCCGTGCGGGCCATTTCGGTCTGGTGGTGGGGTCGAAAGCTGCGACGCAGACCTGGCCCACCGTCGCCGCCTGGGTCCGGTGGCTCGATGCCGGCGGTGAGATGCCCGAAGGCGTTTCACCCATGGCCCTGCAGCCGACCGAGACCAGCGAGAGTGGCGTGTCACTGACCTCGCGGTTGGCGCACGGCACGGCGGCGGCCACCGAAATGGCGTTCAGCCTGGCGCGCGCCGCGGCCGACACGCTCGTTGCCGCCAACAAATCGGCCCGCACCCTGGCCATCGAGACCGCGCGCACGCTGCCAAGGCTGGCCCGCCTCGGCCAGGTCAACGACCATACCCGGATCTCGCTGGGCCGCATCATGTCCGAGCAGGCGCGTGACGCACCGTTCGGGGAGGCGTTGCTCTTCGATGGGCGCGTACACACCTACGAGGCCGTCGACAGGCGAATCAACAACGTCGTGCGAGGCTTGATCGAAGTGGGCGTGCGGCAGGGTGCCCACATCGGAGTGCTGATGGAGACCCGCCCGAGTGCGCTAGTGGCCATCGCGGCGCTATCCCGCCTGGGCGCGGTCGCCGTGCTGATACCACCCGACGCCGACCTGGCGACGGCGGCCCGATTGGGTGGGGTGTCGGAGATCATCGCCGACCCGGGCAACCTGGACGCGGCCCGCGAACTGAACACGCGTGTGCTGGTGCTCGGCGGAGGTGAATCTCGAGACCTGCACCTGGCCGACGGCGCCGACGTCGTCGATATGGAGAAGATCGATCCGGACGTCGTCGACATGCCCGGCTGGTACCGACCGAACCCTGGACTGGCCCGCGACCTGGCCTTCGTCGCCTTCAGCGCGATCAACGGAGAACTGATCGCCCGCCAGATCACCAACTTCCGGTGGGCGCTGTCGGCGTTCGGGACCGCCTCGGCGGCCAACCTCGGCCGCAACGACACCGTCTACTGCCTGACGCCGCTGCATCACCAGTCCGGCCTGCTGGTCAGTCTCGGGGGCGCGGTGGTCGGCGGTGCGCGCATCGCCCTATCGCGGGGACCCCGCCCGGACCGATTCCTGCAGGAGATACGCCAATACGGCGTGACTGTGGTGTCCTACACCTGGGCGATGTTGCGGCAGGTCATCGACGATCCGGCGTTCTCGCTGACCGGTAGTCACCCGGTCCGGCTGTTCATCGGCTCCGGCATGCCCACGGGTCTGTGGAAGCGCGTCGTCGACGTGTTCGACCCCGCGCATGTAGTCGAGTTCTTCGCCACGACGGACGGACAGGCGGTTCTAGCCAATGTCTCGGGCGCCAAGATCGGCAGCAAGGGCAGGCCGCTACCCGGTGGAGGCGAGGTCGAACTGGGCGCCTACGACCCCGAGGACAACCTGATCCTCGAGGACGATCGAGGTTTCGTGCGCCGGGCCCAGACGAACGAGGTCGGGGTGTTACTCGCTCATCCACGCGGTCCGGTCGATCCACTCGCGTCGGTCAAACGGGGTGTGTTCGCTCCCGCCGACACCTGGGTGTCCACCGAGTTCCTGTTTCGCCGTGACGAGGACGGCGACTACTGGTTGGTCGCCAACCGGGACGGGGTGATCCGCACTGCGGGTGGGCAGGTCTTTTCGGCCACGGTCAACGATGCAGTCGGCCGGCTCGATGCCGTGGACATGGCGGTCACCTACAGCGTTCAGGCCCAAGGCCAAACCATCGCCGTCACTGCGCTGGGGTTACGTCCGGGCGGCAGCGTTCCCGCAGCTGACCTCTCCAACGCGCTCGACGCATTGGCGGCCGGTGAGCCGCCGGACATCGTGCATGTGGTGGCAGAGATGACCCTGTCCGCGAGCTACCGACCGTTGGCCGGACCCTTGCGAAAGCAGGGAATTCCCAAGCCGTCGCGTAACGCCTGGTATCGCGACCCCGATACTCATCGATATAAGCGGCTGACTGCCGCGGTGCGCAGCGAGATCGTGGGCAGTCAGCAGTGATGCCCAGCGGCGGCCACACTGTTAGGCTCGCGCTGGCATAGCCGTCCACGAGGAGGATAGATGCCATCACGAAGCTGGCGCTGCTTGGCCGCGACCGTGCTGACTGGTGCAGTGGTGGCCGGCGGCCTCGGATCGGCGGTGGCTGTGCCCACGTCATGGGCGCAGCCGGCCGACTCCTCAACCCAATCCCAAGAGACGGCGGCTCAAGAGCGGCCGAGACGGGTTTCTCCTGATCAGATTCTGATGACAATCTCCCAGGAGTACCAAACCGGCGCCGGCGGTGGCCAGGTATCCAAGCTGATTGACCAGGTGATCACACTTCGGAAGCGCGGCATCCGGCCGTCGAGATCCAGTACGCAGGCGTTGGCGGCGGCACTCGATAAGCGCCCGAACCAGAAACCGCTGATCGAAGCGCTCAAGATGACGTTGGTCGACCAGCGCAGGCAATTTTCGCGCCAGGGCATCCAAGCTCCGGGCGGAGCGCCTGCCGTCGCGGCCCCTGACGGCTCGCATTCGAACATGAGTCCGGGATGGGGGCCGGACAACCCGATGCAGCAGGAATCGCCGATCTTTCAGAGCCCCGGTCGCTGAGCAGGATGGCTCTGGACTCCTCGCTGCTCGCCATCCTGGTCTGTCCCAAGGATCGGGGTCCGTTGCTTCTGGTCGAAAACCACCTCTACAACCCGCGTCTACGGCTCAGGTACCGAATTGACGACGGTATTCCGGTGCTGCTGGTGGATGAAGCCGTCAGTGTGGACGACGACGAGCATCTGCGACTGCTGGCCGCGGAGCAGTCCTTCAACGGGGCGGACCGTCCACGCGAAGACTGACCTGGATGGTGATGTGGCGCGAGATTCACTGGCGGTCGACCCACTACGTGCCGCACACCGAATCCTGGGGGCGGGGCTTATCGGCCGAGGTGTCGAAGCGGTCATTGTCGAGGTGGAGGCCTACGGGGGACCCGATGACGGACCTTGGCCGGACGCCGCGTCTCATTCGTACGGCCGCCGGAGCCCCCGCAATTCGGTCATGTTCGGACCGCCTGGGCGGCTCTACACCTATCGCAGTCACGGCATCCACGTATGTGCGAACGTCACCTGCGCCACGGACGGGGTGGCCGGTGCGGTGCTGCTGCGCGCCGCGGTGATTGAGGCGGGCGCCGATACCGCCCGCATGCGCCGCGGTGACCGAGCGGCGCCCACCGCGCTGGCCCGGGGCCCCGGAAATCTGTGCTCCGCGCTGGGAATCACTATGGGTGACAACGGGATCGACCTCTTCTCGCCGGAGGCGCCGGTACAGCTCGTACTCGGGAAGTCCAGCGGCGTCAGCTGCGGCCCGCGAGTGGGCGTCAGCAAGGCAGCCGATCGTCCATGGCGTTTGTGGCTGCCTGGACACCCGGAAGTATCGGCCTATCGGCGTAGCCCGCGGGCACCGGTTCCGGGGCATAGTGATTAGTACGGAAAGATCGAAAGCTGTGACTTCTGCGACCTCGGCGTCTTCTGCATCCAACAAGTCGGCACCGATCCTCGACGAGCTGGAATGGCGTGGACTGATCGCGCAGTCCACCGACCGAGATGCGCTGGCTGAGGCCTTGGCTTCGGGACCGCTGACCGTCTACTGCGGATTCGATCCGACGGCGCCAAGTCTGCACGCGGGAAATTTGGTTCCGCTGCTGACACTGCGGCGATTCCAGCAGGCCGGATACCGGCC
Source organism: uncultured Mycobacterium sp. (assembly GCA_964498215.1). GTDB lineage: Bacteria > Actinomycetota > Actinomycetes > Mycobacteriales > Mycobacteriaceae > Mycobacterium. The sequence continues at coordinate 8,680 of CAZCHU010000126.1, forward strand.
CATCGTGCTTGCCGGTGGCGCTACCGGCTTGATCGGGGATCCGCGCGACGCTGGTGAACGAACTCTCCAGACCGCGGACATCATTGCGGACTGGGCAGGTCGCATTCGAGGACAGTTAGAGCGCTTCGTGGAGTTCGACGATTCGCCGACCGGTGCGGTGGTGGCCAACAATCTGTCCTGGACCGGCGAGCTTTCGGCGATCGAGTTTCTGCGGGATATCGGCCGGCATTTCTCGGTCAACGTGATGCTGGACCGCGACACCGTGCGCCGCAGGCTCGAGGGCGACGGGATCTCCTACACCGAGTTCAGCTACATGCTGCTGCAGGCCAATGATTTCGTCGAGTTGCACCAGCGATTTGGGTGCACGCTGCAAATCGGCGGTTCTGACCAGTGGGGGAATATCATCGCCGGCGTCCGACTGGTTCGGCAGAAGACCGGTGCGACCGTACACGCGCTGACCACGCCTCTGGTGACTGACTCCGAAGGTAAGAAATTCGGCAAGTCCACCGGCGGCGGCAGCCTCTGGCTCGATCCCGAAATGACCAGCCCCTACGCCTGGTACCAGTACTTCATCAACACCGCCGACGCCGACGTCGTCCCCTACCTGCGCTGGTTCAGCTTTCTTTCTGCTCAGGAGATAGCCGAACTCGAGGCGGCCACCGCGGATCGTCCACATGAACGGGCTGCTCAGCGGCGGCTGGCCCGGGAGCTGACCAATCTGGTGCACGGCGAGGCGGCGACCGCTGCAGTCGAACAGGCAAGTCAGGCGCTGTTCGGGCGGGGTGAGCTCACCGGGCTCGACGAAGCAACCCTGTCGGCCGCCCTGCGCGAGACGTCGGTCGCCGAGCTGGTCGCCGGTGGTCCGGAGTCGATCACCGACCTGCTGGTTGCCACCGGCTTGTCGGCGAGTAAGGGTGCCGCGCGTCGGACAATCGCCGAGGGCGGGGTATCGGTGAACAATGTGAAGGTCGTCACAGATGAGTGGACGCCGCAGCCGTCGGACTTCCTGCACGGTCGGTGGCTGGTGCTGCGCCGAGGCAAGCGGAATATCGCAGGTATCGAGCGCGTTCCATGATTGACCGGGGCAATTGGTCCCGGCGAGAGGGTTTCGCCGCGATCCGGGAACAATCTGGGTGACCGCGACGTTGAACCATCCGTGGAGTTGACGCACCGTCCGGTGCGCACGCTAGACGTAGCTTGAAAGACACGCTCTAGCAGGCCATTTGACTCTTCGTTTTCCCTCACGTAACTTGTTGAAGTCGTCGCGACGCGGGTCCGCCCGCTGAGCGCGACGGCCTCCCAGAGGGAAGCGCCACTTCGGTGGGTTCCTGACCGTCCGCACTACTAGTACGCGGCATTACGCCGCGGATTGGTTGCGCGGCCGGGCGGGTGTGTTGTTTGAGAACTCAATAGTGTGTTTTGGTGGTTTTTGTTTGTTGTTT
>CAZCHU010000127.1:0-1807 GCA_964498215.1 uncultured Mycobacterium sp.
CGCAGGGATTCGCGCACGGCACGATCGTCGTCAACGACAAGTATGCGCACTGACACAGTGTCAACCCCGTTTCTGAGAGTGACCTGAGAGGCGCGCCGCGCAAACGCGGACTTTCCGGCAAACTAGCGGCGATCGAGGTCGATGAGCCCGAGCCGAGCCGCCTTGAGCAGTCGCCGCGGGACCTTGTGCTGCTGACCTGCGACGGTGACACTGACAAGGTCAGTACGGGTGGCCTTCCACTGCGCGCGCCGGCTACGGGTGTTCGCGCGCGACATCCTGCGCTTCGGCACAGCCATGATCGAGCTCTCCATCTATAGGGGTGGTATCCGTGGTCGTACTGCCCGCGAGCCTGAACCTGCCTTGGCGCTGGCAATTGCTGATCAGGATACCGATGAGCTGGACGGGCTCCAAACTCCACGGCTGACCGGACTTGACTCGGTACCGACGGTACGAAGTAACCTACCGGTTGGTTGGTCGAGGTTCGACGACGAATGGAGCGCCGGTGGCGTCATCGGGGAGCGGTCCGGCACACGTTCCGGTCCGGATCGGAAACTGCTCTGGCTTCTACGGCGACCGGTTTTCGGCCATGCACGAAATGCTCACCGGCGGTGAGCTCGACTACCTGACCGGCGATTACCTGGCAGAGCTGACGATGCTCATCTTGGGCCGCGATCGAATGAAGAATCCGGACACCGGCTACGCCAAGACGTTCGTGCGCCAACTCGAGGAGTGCCTGGGTATCGCGAAGGACCGCGGCGTTCGCATCGTCACCAATGCCGGCGGTCTCAACCCCGCGGGGCTGGCCGCTTCCGTCCGCGCGCTGGCCGACAGACTTGGCATCTCGGTCTCGGTTGCCCACGTCGAGGGCGATGACGTCCTTGGCCGAGCCGACGACCTCGGGCTCGCAGCTGCGATACCGGGCGGCGGCGCCCCTCTGACGGCCAACGCCTACCTGGGCGCCTGGGGCATCGTCGACTGTCTGAACTCAGGCGCAGACGTCGTCGTCACCGGACGGGTGACCGACGCATCGGTCATCGTGGGCCCCGCGGCAGCGCACTTCGGCTGGAGCCGGGACGATCACGATGCCATTGCCGGAGCCATCGCCGCAGGACACATCATCGAGTGCGGCACCCAGGCCACCGGCGGCAACTACTCCTTCTTCGCCCGTGACTTTCCCGATCTGACGGCCTTGATGCATCCCGGGTTCCCCATCGCCGAAATCCACCCGGACGGCTCTTCGGTGATCACCAAACATCCGGGAACCGGTGGTGCGGTGACGGCCGACACCGTGACCGCACAGCTGCTCTACGAGATCACCGGTGCCCGATACGCCAATCCCGATGCGACTCTTCGGATGGACTCGATCAAGCTGGCGGACGACGGCCCCGACCGAGTCCGGGTCAGCGGGGTTACCGGCGAGCCACCCCCTCCTACGTTGAAGGTGTCGCTGAACAGCATCGGCGGGTTCCGCAATGAAATGACGTTGATCTTGACCGGGCTGGATATCGAGGCGAAGGCCGAACTGGTGCGCAGCCAGCTCGAAACGAACTTGACTGCCATGCCCGCGGAACTGGAATGGACGCTGGCACGCACCGACCATGAAGACGCCGACACCGAACAGACTGCCAGCGCGTTGCTGCGATGCGTCGCGCGCGATCCTGACCCCAAAACGGTAGGCCGCCAGTTTTCGTCAGCGGCGGTTCAATTGGCGCTGGCTAGCTATCCCGGATTCACCAGCACCACACCGCCTGGCGACGGCCAGGTGTACGGCGTGTTCACCGCCGCCTACATTCCCGCTGATCAGGTA
>CAZCHU010000127.1:1907-10024 GCA_964498215.1 uncultured Mycobacterium sp.
TGGCTTGCAAACACCTTGACCGTGGAGAAACTTCGGGAGTTGCTGCCCGAGACCGCCGATCTCCCGGTTACCCGCTATGTGCTCGACAACCTGCGTGCCGTCAACTTCGTCATCGAGGGAATCCTCGGCAAGGGTGTCGGCTACCAGGCGAGGTTCGATCCACAAGCCAAGGGCCTGGGCGAATGGCTGCGCAGCCGCCACATCGACATACCGGAGGAATTCCTCTCGTGAGCATCTGGACAACACCCGAGCGCGAAGAGTTGAGAAAGACGGTGCGCGCCTTCGCCGAACGCGAAGTGCTGCCCCACGCCGAGGAGTGGGAACGGGTCGGTGAGCTGCCCCGCGACTTGCACCGCAAGGCAGCCAGCGCAGGACTGCTCGGTGCGGGTTTCCCCGAGTCGGTCGGTGGCGGAGGCGGTGACGGGGCCGACGCCTTGATCATCTGTGAGGAGATGCACGAGGCCGGAGCACCCGGAGGCGTGTTCGCTTCGCTGTTCACCTGCGGTATCGCCGTCCCCCACATGATCGCGTCGGGCGACCAGCGGCTCATCGACACCTACGTACGACCGACGTTGCTCGGCGAGAAGATCGGAGCGCTGGCCATCACCGAACCCGGCGGGGGTTCCGACGTCGGGCATCTGACGACGCGCGCGGTTCGAGACGGTGACTCTTACATCGTCAACGGCGCCAAGACCTACATCACCTCCGGCGTGCGGGCCGACTACGTGGTCACAGCGGCGCGGACGGGTGACGACGGCGCCGCGGGAGTCTCGTTGATCGTGGTGGACAAGACGGGACCGGCAAGCTCACCTGGTTTTCAAGTCAGCCGGAAGCTGGACAAGATGGGCTGGCGGTCATCGGACACCGCCGAACTGTCCTACACCGACGTTCGAGTGCCCGCCGCCAACCTGGTCGGCGCCGAGAACTCCGGCTTCCTGCAGATCGCCGCCGCCTTCGTATCCGAGCGCGTCGGGCTTGCAGCGCAGGCGTACTCGAGTGCACAACGTTGCCTCGACCTCACCGTCGAGTGGTGCCGGAATCGAGAAACGTTCGGCAAGCCGTTGATCTCGCGCCAGTCCGTCCAGAACACGCTGGCAGAGATGGCCCGGCGCATTGATGTTGCTCGGGTCTACACGCGGCGCGTCGTCGAACGACAGCTTTCCGAAGGGGCCAAGGACGGCCCCCACCTCATCACCGAGGTCTGCTTCGCCAAGAACACCGCCGTGGAGGCCGGCGAATGGGTGGCGAACCAGGCGGTGCAGTTGTTTGGCGGTATGGGCTACATGGCCGAATCGGAGGTCGAGCGCCAGTACCGTGACATGCGAATCCTCGGCATCGGCGGCGGCACCACCGAGATCCTGACCTCGCTCGCCGCCAAGACGCTGGGTTACCAGTCATGACCCTGCGGTCCGTTCTCGACACCCGGTCCCCCGGCTACACCGACGCCGTCGAGGCAATGACGGCCAAGCTGACCGAGCTGGAAAGCGAGCACGCCAAGGCGCTGGCGGGTGGCGGGGAGAAATACGTATCTCGTCACCACTCCCGCGGCAAGATGACCGCACGCGAGCGCGTCGAAACACTACTGGATCCGGATTCGCCATTCCTGGAGCTCAGCCCCCTGGCCGCCTGGGGTACCAACTTCACCGTCGGCGCCAGCGTGGTGGTCGGCATCGGCGCGGTCAGTGGAGTGGAATGTCTGATCGTCGCCAACGACCCGACCGTCAAGGGTGGCACCAGCAACCCATGGACGCTGCGAAAGATATTGCGGGCCAATCAGATCGCGCGCGAGAACCGGCTGCCGGTGATCTCCCTGGTCGAGTCCGGCGGCGCCGACCTGCCTACCCAGAAAGAAATCTTCATCCCCGGCGGGCAGATGTTCCGGGATCTGACCCGGCTGTCGGCGGCAGGCATACCGACCGTCGCGCTGGTGTTCGGAAACTCCACAGCCGGCGGCGCCTACATACCCGGCATGTCCGATCACGTGGTGATGGTCAAGGAGCGCTCGAAGGTGTTCCTGGCGGGGCCGCCCCTGGTGAAGATGGCTACCGGCGAGGAGTCCGACGACGAATCACTCGGCGGCGCCGAAATGCACGCGCGAACATCGGGTCTGGCCGACTACTTCGCGGTCGACGAACTCGATGCGATTCGCATCGGACGCAGGATCGTGTCGCGGCTGAATTGGCACAAGCAAGGTCCGCGACCGGGCCCGGTGCATGCACCGAAGTTCGATGAGAACGAGCTGATCGGGATCGTTCCGGCGGACCTGCGTATCCCCTTCGACCCACGTGAGGTCATCGCGCGCATCGTCGATGGTTCCGAGTTCGACGAGTTCAAGCCCCTCTACGGAGGATCGCTGGTGACCGGCTGGGCAACCCTGCACGGCTACCCGGTGGGCATCCTCGCCAATGCCCGCGGCGTGCTGTTCAGCGAGGAGTCGCAGAAGGCCACCCAGTTCATCCAATTGGCCAACCGTTCCGACACGCCATTGTTGTTCCTGCACAACACCACCGGCTACATGGTGGGCAAGGACTACGAGGAAGGCGGGATGATCAAGCACGGGTCGATGATGATCAATGCGGTGTCGAATTCAACCGTCCCGCACATCTCGCTCCTGATCGGGGCGTCCTACGGCGCCGGCCACTACGGCATGTGCGGGCGGGCCTACGACCCCCGATTTCTGTTCGCCTGGCCGAGTGCCAAGTCGGCGGTGATGGGTGGCGCACAGCTGGCCGGGGTGTTGTCTATCGTGAACCGCGCCGCGACCGAGGCCCGTGGACAGGAATTCGACGAGGCAGCTGATTCGGCACTGCGTGCCGCCATCGAGGGTCAGATCGAGGCGGAGTCACTGCCCATGGTGTTGTCCGGAATGCTCTATGACGACGGCGTCATCGACCCACGCGATACCCGGTCCGTGTTGGGAATGTGCCTGTCCGCCATCGCCAATGCACCGATTACGGGGACGTCAAACTTCGGCGTCTTCCGGATGTGAGCCCGATGGAAACCATCGCCGAAACTGAGCTTGTGTCCGAGTTTTCACTGGATACTCGCGCACAACTTCAGCCTCGACCCGAGGAGAACCGATGATCACGCGAGTTCTGGTCGCCAACCGCGGTGAGATCGCCCGCCGCGTGTTCGCCACCTGCCGACGCCTGGGCATCGGCACCGTCGCGGTCTACACCGATCCTGACGCCGACGCCCCGCACGTCACCGAGGCCGACGCACGGGTACGCCTTCACGGCACCCGCGGCTACCTTGACCCTGCCCAATTGATCGCCGCCGCCCGGGCAGCAGACGCCGATGCGATTCACCCGGGCTATGGATTCCTCTCGGAGAATCCCGAATTCGCAGCAGCAGTGCTGGATGCGGGTCTGACCTGGATCGGCCCGCCGGTGGCGGCGGTAGCCGCGATGGGCTCCAAGATCGAGGCGAAGAAGATCATGACCGCCGCCGGCGTGCCGGTGCTCGACGAGCTCGATCCGGACACCGTGACCGACGACATGCTGCCCGTTCTTGTCAAAGCTTCGGCGGGCGGCGGTGGCCGGGGAATGCGAGTGGTGCGCGACCTTGCCGAACTTCCCGAACAGGTGCAAGCCGCGAGCCGTGAGGCCGAGTCGGCGTTCGGCGATCCGACCGTGTTCTGCGAGCGCTACCTGGAGGCCGGCCACCACGTCGAGGTCCAGGTGCTTGCCGATACGCACGGCACCGTGTGGGCGGTTGGTGAGCGCGAGTGCTCGATTCAGCGCCGACACCAGAAGATTATCGAGGAGGCGCCTTCGCCTCTGGTCGAACGCATCCCGGGCATGCGGGACAGGTTGTTCGAGGCCGCGCGGCTGGCGGCGACGGCGATCGGATACGCCGGGGCAGGAACGGTCGAGTTCATGGCGTCGTCTGATCCGGCGAACGAAGGCTCCTTCTACTTCCTCGAGATGAACACCCGCCTGCAGGTCGAGCACCCCGTCACCGAGCTCACCTCGGGTTTGGACCTCGTCGAACTGCAGCTACTGATAGCCGACGGCGCACCGCTTGAAGCCGAACCCCCTTCGTCGCGGGGCTATTCGGTCGAGGCCCGGCTGTACGCGGAGGATCCGGCCAATAGCTGGCAGCCGCAGGCCGGAACGGTGCACCGCTTCAGCGTGCCGAACGCGGCTGAGTTCGGACTTCTCGACAAGATGGGGGTGCGTCTCGACTCAGGTGTCATCGACGGCTCGGTGATCTCGCCCTATTACGACCCCATGATCGCGAAGGTCATCTCGTACGCACCGACGAGGCGGCAAGCAGCAGTCCTGCTCGCCGACGCCCTCGCCCGGACCCGAATCCATGGGGTCCGCACCAACCGCTACCTACTCGTCAATGTGCTGCGCCATCCCGCCTTCCTCGATGGTTCAACCGACACGGCATTCTTCGAAACCCACGGCCTGACGGCACTGGCCGCCCCCGGCGGCAGCCGCGGCGCTGCACTCTGCGCGGTCGCGGCGGCATTGGCTGATGCGGCGAATAATCGCGATACCGCAACGGTTTTCGGCGCGATGCCCAGCGGGTGGCGCAATCTCACATCGGGATATCAGTGCAAGCGTTACGAGGCCCCTGACGGCGAAGTCCACGAGGTCCGCTACCGCTTTACCCGCAGCGGACTGACCGTCGCCGACCACGATGACATCGGGTTAGCCTCCGCCACCGGCGAACGTGTCGTACTCACCGTCGCCGGAGTAGATCACCCGTTCGACGTCGCGCGCTACGGCGACGACGTTTACGTCGACACCCCGGGTGACTCAATGCACCTGGTCGCACTCCCGCGCTTTCCGGACCCCGACAACGCACTCGCCCATGGTTCGTTGCTGGCGCCCATGCCGGGATCCGTCTTGCGGGTGGCGGCTGCGGTCGGAGACACGGTAACCGCGGGCCAGCCACTGATCTGGCTGGAAGCCATGAAGATGGAGCACACCATCACCGCGCCCGCGGACGGTGTGCTCATCGAACTGAGTGTCAGCGCGGGCCAACAGGTTGAAGTAGGCGCCGTGCTGGCGCGCGTCGATGCAGGAGAGGACGAACAGTGACCACGGGTACCAATGGCTTTGTCGAGACCGAGGAACAGCAGGCGCTGCGCAAGGCGGTAGCCGCGATGGCGGCCAACTACGGCCAGGACTACTACTTGGAGAAAGCCCGCGCGGGCCAGCACACCGATGAATTGTGGACCGAGGCAGGAAAGCTGGGCTTCATCGGGGTGAATCTGCCTGAGGAGTACGGCGGCGGCGGGGCCGGCATGTACGAGTTGAGCCTGGTGATGGAAGAGATGGCCGCCGCCGGGTCCGCTCTGTTGATGATGGTGGTCTCCCCCGCCATCAACGGCACCATCATCTCCAAGTTTGGCACCGACGAGCAGAAGAAACGCTGGGTGCCGGGAATCGCCGACGGGTCAATCACGATGGCGTTCGCCATCACCGAGCCCGACGCCGGGTCGAACTCGCACAAGATCACCACCACCGCGCGCCGTGACGGCAGCGATTGGATTCTGTCCGGGCAGAAGGTGTACATCTCCGGCGTCGACCAGGCCCAGGCGGTGCTAGTGGTGGGGCGCAGTCAGGAAGCGAAGACCGGCAACCTGCGTCCCGCCCTGTTCGTAGTCCCCACCGATGCGCCCGGTTTCACCTACACCAAGATCCCGATGGAGATCGTCAGCCCGGAGTTCCAGTTCCAAGTGTTCCTCGACGAGGTGCGACTGCCGGCTGAAGCGCTGGTGGGTTCGGAGGACGCGGCGATAGCACAGCTGTTCGCCGGGCTGAACCCCGAGCGCATCATGGGCGCCGCCAGCGCAATTGGCATGGGCCGCTTCGCTATCGACAAAGCGGTCAGTTACGTCAAGACCCGTCAAGTGTGGAAGACGCCGATCGGTGCACATCAGGGGCTGTCGCATCCGCTGGCGCAGAACCATATCGAGATCGAGCTGGCCAAGTTGATGATGCAGAAGGCAGCCAGCCTGTACGACATGGGCGATGACGGCGGCGCGGCAGAGGCCGCAAACATGGCGAAGTACGCAGCAGGCGAGGCATCGGTGCGCGCCGTGGACCAGGCGGTCCAGTCCCTGGGCGGCAACGGCCTGACGAAGGAGTACGGCATCGCCTCGGTCCTCACCGCGTCCCGCCTGGCCCGCATCGCGCCGGTCAGTCGAGAGATGGTCCTCAACTTCGTCGCGCAAACGTCCCTTGGCCTGCCGCGGTCGTACTGATGGATCTCCCAGTTCGCTACCACACCGACGGGCCAGTCGCGCGGCTCACCCTCGATTCGCCAGGCAATCGCAATGCGCTGTCCACCGCGCTGGTCGAACAACTGCATGCCGGTTTGACGCGGGCCTCAGCCGATCAGGGTGTGCGCGTGGTCGTACTCGACCACACCGGCGGAACGTTCTGCGCGGGGGCTGATCTCAGCGAGGCGTCAACGGACGGCCGCGATGCCAGCCCGGCCGACCTGGCCGTCGAGCGGGCAGCGGAACTGACGCGCTTGCTGCGCCGAATCCTCGAGTGCCCGCTGCCGGTCATCGCGGCAATCGAGGGGCATGTCAGGGCGGGCGGTTTGGGTCTCGTCGGAGCGTGCGACATCGTCGTCGCCGGGAACTCCAGCACGTTCGCGCTCACCGAAGCCCGCATCGGGGTTGCACCATCGATCATCTCGTTGACCCTGTTGCCGAAGATGACGGCACGCGCCGCTGGCCGCTACTTCCTCACCGGCGAGAAATTCGGCAGTACAGCCGCAGCGGAGATGGGTCTCATAACCGTCGCCTCCGATGACGTGGCAGGGACCGTCACGGAGTTGACATCCTCGATCGCGCTCGGGTCACCGCAGGGCCTCGCCGAATCGAAGGCCCTGACGACGGCGGCCATCCTCGACGACTTCGATCGGCATGCAGAGAGATTGACGCAGCAGTCTGCGACGCTGTTCGTCTCCGACGAGGCGCGGGAAGGAATGCTGGCGTTCCTGCAGAAACGCCGACCCAATTGGGTCGGGTGACGCTTACAGTTCGGTCAAATTCCTTGCATGTGTCGACGTTCGTCGTAGGCTCGGCAGAGACAGCTCATGCAGAAGGATCACGAGGCCCCGGTGAATAACCCCGTGTCGCGACACGGGTCGAGGAACGCTGCCGACACCGACCGGATTCAGCTTGCGCAGCTGCTGACCGATGCCGCGGCATCAGGCACGCTGCAGCTCAACGAATACGAAGATCGGCTGGCCAGAGCGTACGCCGCGCAGACCTACGACGAACTCGACCGATTGTCGGCCGACCTTCCCGGTAGGGTGACGCAGGGTCAAGGCGGTTTATGCCATCCCGCGCCGTCGACCTTGTTGCTGGCGATCCTGACCGGTTTTGAACGCCGCGGCCGGTGGAACGTGCCCCAGCGACTGAGCACGTTCGCCTTATGGGGTGGCGGCATTGTCGACCTGCGCTACGCCGACTTCACCTCTCCCGACGTCGAAATCCGCTGCTACTCAATCATGGGGGGGCAGACGATCGTCATACCGCCCGAAATTAACGTCGATCTTGGCGGTGTCGGCGTGATGGGGACCTTCGACCAGACCGTGACCGACGGCGGTTCACCCGGTGCGCCCCGTGTTCGCATCCGCGGCTTCTCCCTGTGGGGCAGGGTCAGTGTGAAGCGCAAGAAACGCAACGACACCGCCTGACACCGAAGCCGGATGCGCGCATAGTCAGCGACGACGTTTCGCGTTCAAATAGTCACCGACCACAGCGGCGCCGAGTCCGTCCAGATCAGGGACCACGACCCGACCACCCACCCGACGAGCAACCTGGTCGATGAATCGGGCGAGACCCGGATCGCTGCCGAGCCGGAAGATCGTCACCTGCGCCCCCAGCCGGGCGATCTCGTCGAAGCCCTTCACCGTGTGCGCGATGGTCCTGGGGTGCGGCGGGTAGTCAAAAAATACCGACCTCCCGTTGCCGTCGAAGTTCTCAAGGTGAGCAGTCGGTTCGCCGTCGGTGACCACCAGGACCACCGGCTGTGCGTTGGGGTGTCGGCGCAAGTGCCTGGCCGCCAATGCCAGTGCGTGATGCAGGTTGGTGCCCTGCTCGTAGACGCCTTCCAGTCCCGTGAGCTCGGCGGCGGTCA
>CAZCHU010000128.1:0-8051 GCA_964498215.1 uncultured Mycobacterium sp.
CGCTGGGTCGCGCGCACCCCGTGGCCGGTGTTCACGCTGGGCATGCTGCAGGCCGACGTCATCGGCGCGTTGTTCGTGGTCGGCTTCCTGCGATTCGGCCTGCCTCCCGAAGACCGCATCCAGCTGCAGGATCTGCCCGCCTACAACCTGGCGATCTTCTTGGCCTACCTGTTCGTGTCCTTCACCTTCGCGTCGTACCTGACGTTGCGCATGCTCATTCCCGTGATGCGCTGGCAGCGCCGGGACCTGCTGCTCGGCGATCGAGACCCGGCCGACACCGAAATCGCCAGGATGCGCGCGCTGAGGATGCCGTTCTACCGCTCGGCAATCAGTGCCACCAATTGGATGCTCGGGTCGGTGGTCTTCATCGTCGCCAGCTGGCCGGTGGCCAGCAAGTCGGCGCCGGTGGTTGCCGTCGCCTCGCTACTGGGCGCCACCGCCACCGCGATCATCGGCTATTTGCAGTCCGAACGCGTCCTTAGGCCCGTAGCGGTTGCCGCATTGCGTGGCGGTGTGCCGGAGAATTTCCACGCCCCGGGGGTTATCCTGCGCCAGGTACTGACCTGGCTGCTGTCCACCGGCGTGCCCGTGCTGGCGATCGTGCTCGCCTTGGTGGCCAAGAAGTTCCATATCCTCACCGCGCCTGCTGGGCGGCTCAACACGACCATCTTGCTGCTCGCGATCGCCGCACTGGTGATAGGGCTGGCGGGCACCGTGTTGGTCGCTATGTCGATCGCCGACCCGCTGCGCCAGCTGCGTTGGGCGCTCAGTGAGGTACAGCGCGGAAACTACAACGCCCACATGCAGATCTATGACGCCAGCGAGTTGGGGCTCCTGCAGTCCGGTTTCAACGACATGGTGCGCGATCTGGCTGAGCGGCAGCGGCTACGCGACCTGTTCGGCCGCTACGTCGGCGAGGATGTCGCGCGCCGAGCGCTCGAACGGGGCACCGAACTCGGCGGCCAGGAACGCGAAGTGGCCGTGTTGTTCGTGGATCTGGTCGGCTCCACCCAATTGGCGGCAACCCACCCGGCCGCCCAGGTCGTGAGCCTGCTCAACGACTTCTTCCGGGTCGTCGTCGACACCGTGCACCGCCACGGTGGGCTCGTCAACAAGTTCCAGGGTGACGCTGCGCTGGCAATCTTCGGAGCGCCGATCGAACACCCCGATGCCTCCGGAGCGGCGTTGGCCGCATCGCGCGAACTGCACGACGAGTTGATAGCGGTCCTCGGGGAAATCGAGTTCGGCATCGGTGTGTCCGCCGGCCGGGCGATCGCCGGCCATATCGGCGCCCAGGCCCGGTTCGAGTACACCGTGATCGGTGACCCGGTGAACGAGGCCGCACGGCTGACCGAGCTGGCGAAGCTGGAGAAGGGACACGTCCTGGCATCCGCGGTTGCCGTCCGGGAAGCCCTGGACTCAGAAGCGCTGTGCTGGGACGTCGCGGAGACGGTGGAGTTGCGCGGACGCACGGCGCCGACACAGCTGGCCCGTCCGGTCAATCTGGTCACGGCCGACGACGGGGACGCCGCCGGCTAGCTTTTCTTGGCGGCCTTCTTCGCCGTCTTTTTCGCCGCCTTCTTTGCGGTCTTCTTCGCCGCCTTCTTCTTGACCGGCCCTCGGGCCCGGCGGTCGGCCAACAGTTCTGAGGCCCGACTGTCGGTGATTGACAGTACGTCGTCGCCCTTGCGCAGGCTGGCGTTGGTTTCGCCGTCGGTCACGTATGGGCCGAAACGCCCATCCTTGATCACCATTGGCTTGCCGCTGGCCTCATCGTTACCCAACTCTCGCAGCGGCGGGGCTGCCGCCCCCTGCCTACCGCGACGCTTCGGCTCAGCGTAGATCTTGAGCGCCTCGTCCAACGTAATGGTGAATATCTGTTCTTCGGTCGCCAGCGAACGAGAGTCGGTGCCACGCTTGAGATATGGCCCGTATCGCCCGTTCTGTGCGGTGATCTCCTCGTTGCTGGCTGGGTCGACGCCGACCACCCGCGGCAACGACAGCAGCTTCAGCGCATCCTCGAGGGTCACCGTTTCAAGATCCATGGTGCGCAGCAACGAACCGGTGCGCGGCTTGGGCCCGGTGGGTTTCTTGCCCTTCTTCGCAGGAGCTCCAGCCGCTCCGCCGTCGTCGGGCGGCGCCGGCAAGACTTCGGCGACATAGGGGCCGTACCGCCCATCCTTTGCGACGATCTCGTGGCCCGATTCCGGATCGATTCCGAGCGAGCGTCCCTCTTGTGGTGTCGCGAAGGCCTTTTCGGCGAGTTCCAGGGTCAGCTGGTCCGGCGTCAGGTCGTCGCTCAAGTTGGCTCGCTGCGGGCTGAGCTCGTCCGGGTTCCCGGGGTCAGCGGCGACCATCCGCTCCAGATACGGCCCGTTGCGGCCGACGCGGACGTTGATCGCTCGACCTTCCTCGTCGTCAAAGAGCTTGATGGAGTTGACCAGCCGAGCGTCGATCTCCTCTAAGTTCCCACCGACAAGCTTCTTGAGCCCGCCCGCACGGGCGATGGAGCCCTCGACGCCATGCTCACCGCCGAAGTAGAAGTTGCTGAGCCAGTTGGACCTTCGCTCGTTACCGGAGGCGATCTGGTCGAGTTCGTCCTCCATCGCCGCGGTGAAGTCGTAGTCGACAAGGCGCGCAAAGTGCTGCTCGAGCAGACCGATGACGGCGAACGCGACCCACGAAGGGACGAGCGCACTGCCCTTCTTGTGTACGTAGCCGCGGTCCTGAATGGTCTTGATGATCGATGAGTAGGTCGAGGGCCGGCCGATGCCGAAGTCTTCCAGCGTCTTGATCAACGAGGCTTCGGTATACCGGGCGGGCGGGCTGGTGGTGTGCCCGTCGGCGGTCAGCTGCGTCGCATCAACCCGCTGGCCCTGGGTCAGGTTCGGCAACCGGCTCTCGGCGTCATCGGCCTCTCCGCCGGCCTGCTCGTCGAGGCTCTCCACGTACGCCTTGAGGAAGCCTGGGAACGTGATGGTGCGGCCGCTGGCGTTGAACACCACGTCCCTGGCGGGGGCGTCGCTGGCATCGCCAAGCTGCGAAGTACCGGCGATGCGCAGCGACAGCGTCGTACCACGCGCATCGGCCATCTGCGAGGCGACCGTGCGCTGCCAGATCAACTCGTAGAGCCGGAACTCGTCGCCGTCAAGTGCCGAGTGCAGCTGACCGGGAGTCTGAAACACATCACCTGACGGGCGGATGGCCTCGTGGGCTTCCTGCGCGTTCTTGACCTTGCGGGTGTACTGCCGCGGCGACGGATGCAAGTATTCCTCGCCGTAAAGCTGGCGGGCCTGGTTCCGGGCGGCTCCGATGGCCGACTGCGACAGCGTCGTCGAGTCGGTACGCATATAGGTGATGTAGCCATTCTCGTAGAGACGCTGGGCGATGCTCATCGTGCGTTCCGAGGAGAACCTCAGTTTGCGCCCGGCTTCCTGTTGCAGCGTTGAGGTCATGAAGGGTGGGTACGGACGGCGGGTGTAGGGCTTCTGCTCCACCGAAGACACCTGCAACTGGGCGCCACGTAAGCCCGCTGCCAGGTCGCCGGCCGCCAGTTCGTCGAGGACGAGTACCTCGTCGGGCTTTTTGACCGCACCCAGGGAGTCGAAATCCCGGCCGGTGGCCACTCGCCGCCCGTCGACGGTGTTCAGCTTGGCGGTGAACCTCGGAGGAGACGCGGTCGCGTCCGACACGCTGGCGTCGAGTTCGGCCGTGACATCCCAGTAGCCCGCACTGCGGAACGCCATCCGCTCGCGTTCGCGCTGGACGATGATGCGGGTGGCCACCGACTGCACGCGACCGGCCGACAGCTTCGGTGCGACCTTCTTCCACAGCACCGGGCTGACCTCGTACCCGTACAGACGGTCGAGGATGCGCCGGGTCTCCTGGGCATCCACCAGGTCGCTGTCCAGGTCGCGCGGGTCGTCTGCGGCTGCTCGGATCGCCGGCTCGGTGATCTCGTGGAACACCATCCTCTTGACCGGGATGCGCGGTTTCAAGGTCTCGAGCAGGTGCCAGGCGATGGCTTCACCCTCACGGTCGCCGTCCGTGGCCAGGTATAGCTCGTCGACGTCCTTGAGCAGGCCCTTCAGCTCAGCAACTGTGCTCTTCTTCTCAGGGCTGATGATGTACAGCGGTTCGAAGTCGGCATCCACGTTGACCCCGAGGCGCGCCCAGGGCTCCGACTTGTACTTGGCCGGAACGTCTGCGGCGGCCCTGGGCAGGTCGCGGATGTGTCCCCGGGATGATTCGACGATGTAGTTGGCTCCCAGAAATCCCGCGATTTTGCGTGCCTTGGTGGGCGACTCGACAATCACGAGTCGCCGGACGCGGTTCTCCTCAGCCACCTTCGCTTAGCTCCACTTCTTCAGCTGCCAGTCGGCCGGGAGCACGTTCGTGCAGCCTGCCGGCAACTGACAATTTGGCACCCCCGGCCTGCCGACGCAAACCGGCCCCCGGGTCTCCAACGTTCGCAAGACGGCTAAACCCGCGGCCACTGCGCCAACGCTTCAGCGCCATCCGGCGGTTCCCCTACATTCTCTACCAGGCGCGATAGGCGCCGTTTGCCACTAATCCGCAACGCTGGATGCGTCCCGCGGGTACCGATGAGTGTCGGCGCTATCCCCACCCGCATCATCGCCGACGCGAGCGGCGAGTGGGTGTCAGGCGCGTGCGGGTCCAGCCCGAGCAGATATCGGCCCGAATCCGGCGTTCCCGACGCCAGCGTCCAGGCCCGCAGTTCCCGGGGCCCAGGCAGCCATTGAGGCGGCACCGTCTTGACCGCTCCCCTGGTCCACTCCGCTGCGATCACCACAAGGCGGGGATCCATCGCAGTGCGCACCAGTGGCGTGTCCTCCTCCGTACGGGCGATCTCAGCCTGCAAGCCAGCCTCGCTGACCATCTCGGCCAACGCTTCCGCCCGCCACAATCGGTCCACCACGACCGACAACCGCGCGACCCGTTCCCCTCCGCTACCGAGGAGGGAGACCTGCCCTGGCGCAGCCAGCAGTCCGGTCAAGTCGGCGATAGCCGGTGGCACCGACTCGGCCGAGAAAAAGGACAGCTGACTCACAGCAGTGACATTAAGGCAGCCGCTCGGACAGCGTCGCGTGCCGGGCCGCGGAACTGGCGGCCGGGACAGTCTCGGACGGTCTCAGCAACAGAGATCACCCCCGCGCCTTCCGTGCTGGATGACGGGGGGTGATCAAGAGGTCTGTTTAGGCTCGCTTCTTCTCAGACGGCCCGAACGCCGGTGGCCTGCGGCCCCTTGGGGCTCTGGCCGACCTCGAACTCGACCTTCTGGTTCTCTTCCAGCGTGCGGAAGCCGCTACCCTGAATCTCCGTGTAGTGGACAAACACATCGGCAGAGCCGTCCTCGGGGGCGATAAAGCCGAAGCCCTTCTCCGCGTTGAACCACTTCACAGTTCCCTGTGGCATCTTTCGTACTTTCCTTATCTATACCGGGAGCGGTCCACCGACTTCCGGTGCACCGGGCCCGTTCCGACCGCAATCCTTCGTGGAGTGCTCGGAACTCAACCCGACCTACAACCCTCGCAGGAACCGCGACCGCAACGTCGATCCTGCGAGTGCTAAGTACACGAACACAGAAGCTGCGACCGCCGTTAGTCAACCATGTTCAGGGCCGCGGCGACAGCTTCACGGGAATCACGTAGTGAACAATTCACCTGCGACGGCTTTTTTGCAGCGTTCAGGCGACATCCGGGAGGGGCCAGGTGACAGATCCGGCGTCGGATTTCGGCCGCGACCTGCTGGCCTGCGCGGTCGAGGGCACCGCGGCCGGCGAACACCCGGTGCGCCATGTCGCAAACCTGCCGCCCCGAGGGGCCGATACGCGCTCGTGGCCCGACTGGGCCGACCCAGATGTGGTGAGAGCATTCCGCGATCGCGGTATCGCGGCGCCCTGGTCACATCAACTGGCGGCGGCCGACCTTGCTCACAACGGACGCCATGTCGTGCTCAGCACCGGTACCGCATCGGGGAAGTCCCTCGCCTTCCAGCTGCCAATCCTGACGGCGCTGAAGGTGCGGCCACGATCGCGGGCCCTGTACCTGGCGCCGACCAAGGCACTCGGCCACGACCAGCTACGCGCAGCCACCTCGCTGACCTCCGCGGTTCCCGGGCTCGCCGATGTCGCTCCGACTCCGTACGACGGTGACAGTCCGGCGCAGGTGCGGCGCTTCGCGAGGGAACGATCCAGATGGATCTTCTCCAATCCGGACATGATCCATCTGTCCATGCTGCGCAATCATGCCCGGTGGGCGGTGTTCCTTCGCAATCTCGACTACGTCGTGGTTGACGAATGCCACTACTACCGGGGGGTATTCGGATCCAACGTCGCGATGGTGCTGCGTCGGCTACTGCGGCTGTGCGCTCGGTATTCAGCGACGGGCGCTGAGCGTGCCGGGCCTACGGTGATTTTCGCCAGCGCGACCACCGCACAGCCCGCGATCACCGCCTCCGAGCTGATAGGTCAGACCGTGTTGGAGGTGATCGAAGACGGGTCGCCGCAGGGTGCACGTACCGTCGCGCTGTGGGAACCGGCTCTGATCGACGAGGTCGTCGGGGAAAACGGAGCACCGGTGCGACGATCCGCCGGGGCCGAAGCCGCACGGCTGATGGCCGACCTGGTCGCCGAGGGGGCTCGCATGCTCACGTTCGTGCGATCACGCCGGGGCGCGGAACTCACCGCGTTGGCCGCCAGGGATCGACTGGCCGACACCGCACCGCAACTCTCGACCCAGATTGCCTCCTACCGGGCGGGTTACCTCGCCGAGGACCGGCGCCGGCTGGAACGCGCACTGGCCGACGGCGAACTGCTCGGCGTGGCAACGACCAACGCCCTTGAGTTGGGGGTCGACATCGCGGGTCTCGACGCCGTGGTCTTGGCCGGTTTTCCCGGCACCGTCGCGTCGTTCTGGCAGCAGGCGGGTCGGGCCGGTCGGCGCGGGCAGGGAGCTTTGATCGTACTGATCGCCCGTGATGATCCTCTGGATACCTACTTGGTCAACCACCCTGCCGCGCTTCTAGACGAACCCATCGAGCGTGTCGTCATTGATCCTGGCAACCCGTATGTTCTGCGACCGCAGCTACTGTGTGCCGCCACCGAACTTCCGCTGACCGACGCCGAGGTGCGGGCGTGGGATGCGGAAGCGGTCGCGCGCTCGATGGTCGATGACGGGTTGCTTCGCCGGCGACCGCGTGGCTACTTCCCCGCTCCCGGAGTCGATCCACATCCCGAGGTCGACATCAGGGGCTCCGCCGGTGGACAGATCGCGATTCTGGAAGGCGCTACGGGCCGCATGGTGGGCAGCGCGGGAGCGGGGCAGGCACCCGCGTCGGTCCACCCCGGGGCGGTGTATCTGCATCAGGGCGATAGCTACGTGGTCGATTCCCTGGACTTCGAGGACGGAATCGCGCTCGTCCACGCCGAAGATCCCGGGTACACGACTTTCGCGCGGTCGCTGACCGATATCGAGGTCACCGGCCAGGGCGAGCGAACCGAGCACGGTCCGGTCACCGTCGGTCTGGTACCCGTATCGGTCAGCAACACCGTGACCGGATACCTCCGTCGCCGGCTCACCGGCGAGGTGATCGACTTCGTCGAACTCGAGATGCCGACCAGCACCCTCGAGACGATGGCGGTGATGTGCACCGTTGCGCCAGAAGCGCTGCAGGACAACGGCATAGATCCGCTACGCATACCAGGGGCACTGCACGCAGCTGAGCACGCCGCGATCGGGCTGTTGCCCTTGCTCGCAGGCTGCGATCGCGGTGACATCGGCGGGGTCTCCACCGCAGTCGGTCCGGTCGGCGGCCGGCCAACGATATTCGTCTACGACGGCTATCCCGGCGGCGCAGGTTTCGCAGCCCGCGGATTCCGCACCATCGATACCTGGTGGGCGGCCACGGCCGATGCGATCGAAGCGTGCGAATGCCCCCTGGGCTGCCCATCCTGCGTGCAGTCGCCGAAATGCGGAAACGGCAATGACCCCTTGGACAAAGTGGGTGCAGTCGGCGTCTTGCGGCTAGTA
>CAZCHU010000128.1:8151-9872 GCA_964498215.1 uncultured Mycobacterium sp.
GGGCCGCCGACGCGTCGGCCCAGCGGCTGTGGGCAACCGCGCGACTTCAGGACCACCAGGATTCCTTCGGCTCGGTAGGATGCCCCTCATGACCCACGACTGGATGCTCGTGGAAACACTAGGTAGCGAGCCTGCCGTCGTCGCACAAGGTGCCCACACCAAGGACCTGGAGCCGATAGGCACGTTCTTGATGCGCGACCCGAACCTGATGGCCATCCAGAGCGCTATCGCTGAGACGGTTCGCGCCGGCAAGGGCTTGACCAGCCTCACCCCCAAGAATGACCGCGTGATTCGCACCGAGGTCGTGCAGATGTCGGACGGCTGCATTCACGGAGTGCAGGTCTGGGTGGGGAAACCCGAGGAGGAGCCGCCGCAGCGGCCGGTCGTCGGTGCGTTGACCGTGGATCTCACTCAGAAAACCCTCACCGACACCCCCGAGTCCCTGCGCATCGGCGGGCGGAATCCAGACCGGGAGGCCACGATGGGGCGGGTGTTCGCCGAAGCGCTGCCACGGCGCAACCTCGACCCCAGCGAAGTCGAGATCATCAACATGGTGATCAACCCCGAAGAGGGGCAGACGATCTGCGATACCTGGGACTTCACCGACTACCTGGGCGAGCGGATCACTGTCGGGTTCGTCACCCGGGTGACCTCAGAGGAGGGCGAAAACGGCGGTCAGCGGACAATCTGCCGGGCAATGAACTGGCGCAGCGTCCAGGAGGGACCGAGTATCCAAGAGGAGCTCCTGGGACAACGCATCCTCGACGAATTGGCTGAGCCCGGCGTTCATCGAGCCTTGGTCGACCCGAGGCAATGGGCTTTGCTGAAGTGGATCGACGATCCGGTGCCGTTCTTCGACTGGCGAGCAGGGGTGGTGGGTGACCGGGCCCACCCCGACGATCAGACCACACTGGCCGCGATGGATGCAGAGTTCGCTACCGGCGCCACGTCGGGCGTGCTGCGGATGGTCGCCCACCACGGGGGGTGGACGCCTGTCCACGTGAGCGTGCGTCGCGTCGAGCTCGACAAAGGGGTGTATACCGGCGTGGCGGCATTCCGGTTGCCAACCCCGGACGAACTGGCCGCCGCGCAGCTCGACGGATCCGAACAAGCGACCGGCAAGCGGAAGTCCCGCTCCCGCAAAGAGAAGACCCCCACCGATTAGCCAGCTATTAGCTACGCCTGCTCCATGAGATAGGCCACCAGGCGCTACCGGCCCAGACCGTCTACTCGCTAGGCTATAAAGATGTCTACAAAGACGACTACAATTCGGGTGTCGGTCCTGACCCGCGACCGCCTGGCCGCGCAAGCACGCCAGCGCGGCATGTCAATAGCGGAGCTACTCAAGGATCTCTCCGACCAAGCCGAACGGCAGGCCGCATTCGCCGCCGAGCGGACAGCCACCCTCACCGATGCCAGCAGCCCCGCGGCGCAGGACGAGGACCGTGATTGGGAAACCACCGCCGGTGATGGCATTGATTGATCCACGCCGCGGCGACCTCTGGCTGGTCGCACTCGGAGCGGGCCGGCCCGGGGAACCCGCTAAGCACCGACCGGCTCTGGTGGTTTCTGTCGATGACATCTTGACTGGACTCCCATCCGAACTCGTTGTAATCGTGCCCATTTCGAGCTCTCGCGCGCCCTCACCGCTGCGCCCCCGAATTGCCGATGTCGAAGGCCTGGACGTAGACAGTGTCGCTGTGTGTCGGGCAGTGCGCGGG
>CAZCHU010000129.1:0-9554 GCA_964498215.1 uncultured Mycobacterium sp.
CATTCATCCCGCTGTTCATCGCCAACGCCATCTTCTGGTCGCTGTTCCAGCAGATTTTCACGGTGCTGGCGATCTACTCCGATGAGCGGATGAATTGGTCGATCTTCGGTTGGGTCGCACCCGCAAGCTGGATCGGCTCGATCGAACCAGTGTGGATCATCGTGCTGTCGCCGCTGTTCGCACTGATGTGGACGCGGCTGGGTAAACGCGCACCGACCACGCCGCGCAAGTTCGCCTACGGCGTTATCGGGATGGGGCTGGCATTTCTGTGCTTCATCCCGGTGGCCGGTATCAGCTCGGTGCCCGCTCTGCTGGTCATGGCGATCCTCGGGGTGTTCGCAGTCTCTGAGCTGCTGCTCTCACCGATCGGCTTGTCGGTGACCACCAAGTTGGCGCCGGATGCGTTTCGGGCGCAGATGATGGCCCTCTACTTCTTCTCGGTCGGCCTCGGGACGGCCATGTCGGGCGTGCTGGCCGGCTATTACGATGCGGCCCACGAGTCGACGTATTTCGGCGTCCTCGGGGGGGTCGCGGTGGCTGCCGGTGTGATCGTGTTCGCCATCGCTCCGTGGATCAGCCGACAGATGGAGGGGGTGCACTGATCGCGGGGCCGTCGCTAACCCGTCCGTTGAGGACGTATCGCTACTATCGACGACCGCCATAGGCTCGACGGTTACCTGTTTGCCACGGAATGAGACCCCTGGCTCCCGCGGGGGCCATCACATTCCCCGGCTCCGCCTTAATCGATACGCTGCCGTTGGTTCTGCAGGTCGTCGTGGTGTCCCCTTGGTCGCAGTACGGCCGCGCAGCGGTGGGGCTTGCTGTCATGAGCGCCGCTACGGTCAAACTCGTCGTCAATAGTGCCG
The DNA here is from genome assembly GCA_964498215.1 of uncultured Mycobacterium sp. Classification (GTDB taxonomy): domain Bacteria; phylum Actinomycetota; class Actinomycetes; order Mycobacteriales; family Mycobacteriaceae; genus Mycobacterium. The sequence continues at coordinate 867 of CAZCHU010000129.1, forward strand.
ATTTGCCTTGATTTCTCATGTGCCTTTCACCTTTCGGGCGATAACCCCGGTTCCACGGGAATCACGTGTCGCACGCTTTGACGTCTGCTCACCCCTGCCAGCAGTCCGAAATGACGACGAACACGTCGGGCTCAGAGACCGGCATATTGTTGGCCGCCGCCTCCTGGATCGCATTTTGACGGGCTTCCTCGACAGTCGCCCCGGCTCCGCCACCGACGACCATGTTGACGGGGTCAGCGAACGAGCCGATGCAGTTATCCTCGTTGGTCGCCATATCGCTGGTGCAGTACATGCCACCTTCGGCCTCGCATTGGGCGATCACGTTCGCCATGGCCTCCTCATTGGTGGCGCCGGTTGCGATGAAACCCATGAGTCCGTTTGCGAATACCCCGGTGCCGACGGCCGCGGACATGTCATCGACGTTCTCGACAACGCCACCCGGCCCGCCCGCCCAAGCGGTACCTGTCGAGATTCCCGCGGCGACAACGCCCCCAGCAACGATCCCCGACAACAAACGGTAACGGGCCATGAGAGTCCTTTCGTCAAACCAGTTACCAAGAAAACTAGCACCCGAAAGGCCCTTGCAGCGGCCTGGAATTATTAACGCGACGTGACGTTGATCTGGCAGAACACCACCGGTATCCAAGGTCGAGTCGCGGTCACCAGATACCGCAGACGTCTATCGCTGGGCCCGGCGGTGTCTCGCTAAAACATCAGTGCGACAACGGTTGTCCGCCCCAGGGTTACCGGCCGCCGAGCTTCTCCTTGGCCAGGTCGATCAGTGCACGGCTGCTGGGCGTCGGCGTGAACGCACGTGCAGCTGCGGTCAGCGCGTCACGCGCCTGTTCGCTCAGTTCGATCTCGGCTGCCTCGACGTTGAATTCGAGTTGCTCGACGGTGGATGCGCCGGGGATCGCGACGGTCCGGGGCAGCGCGATCAGCCACGCGAGTGCCACCTGAGCGGGTCTGGCTCCGACATCCTTCGCGACATCGCGCAGCGTCTGCAGCAGCGGCTCGACCCGCCTCAGGTTTTCTGTCGCGAACAGAGTGTTCATCGCGCGTACGCCGCCGGGCCGGTTGTCGACGCCGTACTTACCGCCCAGCAGTCCCTGTGCCAATGGGCTATAGGCGATCACCAGCCGATCCTCGCGCTCGGCGAAGGGAACAAGATCGTCCAGGGCGCCGGGGTGGGCGAGTGAGAAGTGCACTTGGTTGCTGATCACCGGGCGGCCCAGAGCGGCATCTGCCCTGCGCCACCGCGCCAACGAGTAGTTCGAGACGCCCGCCGCGCCGATCACGCCGGTGTCCAACAGCTCCCGCATGCCCGGCATGATCACCGAATCCGGTACGACCGGGTTCGGCTGGTGGACCTGGTAGAGCGGGATGCGGTCCAGTTGTAGCCGGCGTGCGCTAGCCCGCGCGCGTTGTTTCACGACCGCCGGGAATGGGGCCACCGGGAACACCTTGCTAGCCACGGCCACCTCGGCCCGCTCAGCGCCGAGTGCCTCGCCGAGGATGCGCTCGCTCCTGCCGAAACCGTAAATCTCGGCCGTGTCGAACAGCGTCACGCCCAGCGCCCTGGCGCGCGCCACGATGTCGCGGGCTGCGCCTGTCGCGTAATCATCCCCGTATCCCCACTCGCGGGACCCGAATTGCCATGTGCCCAGTCCGATTTTGCTGACTCGGCCGACGCCGTCCACATCGAGGTACTTCATACCCCCATCGTACTGATGATTACCGTGCGAGCCGTCGGCCCCACGAACAGCGTGTGAATCTTTCGGATGTTTGCTGCGGAGTGGTACATTTCAAGCTTCAGGGCAGTTTCACCCAGGCCGCAATCCGACGTGGGTTTATCCGGGGGGCAACGTGGACAGCTGTGAGCGACAGCGCACGTCGATTGATCCGAAGCGGGGCCTGTGCGCCGGTGCGGTCATGATCGGGATCGGAATGAGCCTGGCCGTCGGCCCGGGGGTGGCGGCCGCAACACCGTCGGATTCATCGGATTCATCGCAGACCGCCCAGACATCCACTGTCGACAGCTCCTCAGACGCCGCGGGCGCCAGCTCTGGCAGCGTGTCGGGCGTATCCGACGTTGACTCCGGGACTGACACCGGACAAGCCGCCGATGGTGATGACGCACCTGATGGTGAAGAAGCCGCCGATCTTGCGGATGCCGCTGAAGCCGCGGTGGCCGAGGATGCCACTGATCGTGAAGAAGCCGCTGTTCCTGAGGATGCCACCGGGGCCGCGGTAAGCGAGGATCCCGCGGGTCTTGAGGAGGCGGCCGAGGCCGTGGTGGCCGAGGATGCCACTGCCGGCACCGATGGGACGACGACGGCCGACAGCGCGCAGTCTTCTGCCGAAGGCGAGCCACCCCGCGCTTCGAGGCAGCATTCGGCGGACGTGTCGAGCCAATCGTCACCGCCTGTGACACTGGACGATGACGCGGCCGCAGAGGAGCACAGCGGCGTGGTGCCGCAGGCACGCGCAACTGTCGCGCAACCGGTCAATGTCGATTCGCCCTCCGCCGCGGCGGCCGAAGTGGTGTCGACTGTCCCGGCGTCGGCCCTGACGACGGTGGGATTGCCCGCTGCGACTGCTGTGCGCAGTGCACCTACCGTGCACAGCCTTGTCAGCGCGAGGCCCGTGACGGCCAACAACATCGTCACCGACCTACTGACCTGGGTCGGGCTTCGTCCGCTGGCCAGCGGGCTGCCGGTGCCCGCGGTGCCGGTGTCCGCCCTCGTGCAATCGCTCTGGCTCGCGGTGCGGCAGGCCCAATACACCCTGAACAATCAGCGGCCGACGGCCGAGGCGACGATGTCAGAACCAGGACCCGACGGTGTGGTGAGCGGGAGCCTGAATGCCGTTGACTACGACGACAATCTGCTGACCTACCGGGTCACTGAGGCGCCGACGCGTGGCAGCGTGGCCATTGATGCGCTCGGCAACTTCACCTACATCCCGGAGCTCGGGACCGCGCATCAGGGCGACCGGTTTACTGTCACCATCGACGACACCGTCGGGAACCCGTTCCACGTTCATGGACTGCTCGGTGTTCTCGGCATCACCGGTCCTACCGAGGTGGCCATCGTCATCGAGCCCACACCGACGTCGCCGCGCCGTGCCGCGCCAGCGACCATCGATCTCGCCGAGCTACTGTCGCTCGACGGTGTGGAAGTGGCTGCCGATTCGAAGGGTGCTGTCAGCGTCATCGACGGACGCTTCACCGATGAGGTAGTTACCACCGCAGCCGATGCCGCCGCGGTGATGAACGCGCTCGCCCCAGCCTTGGGTGCCGCGGCCGGTTTCGCTGATCCGGCTGCCATCACGACCGCAACCGCCGGGGTCGGCAGTTCCGTCGAAAGCTTCTACCGCCTGAGCGAAACCGTAGGCGGGATCACAGTGCTCGGCAGCGACATGATCCTTGTGACGGACGCCGAAGGCGGAGTGACGGGTCTTTTCAACAACTATCGGGGCCTAGCCCCGGGATTCGACGTGACACCCGCAGACGCGGTGGACGAGGCCGCCGAGGTCTATCTGATCGCCGGCAACGCCCATCTCGGTTCCGGTGCAGACGCCGACGCTCTGGACGCGTTCCTGGCTGAGAACACGTTCACCCATCAGCTCATCGTCTACGCGCTGGATGGCGAGGCGGATCCCAGTCTTGCCTGGCGGGTCGTGGTGCAGTTTCCGGATACGGGGGACATGTCGCAGCCCGGGGCGACCTATCTGATCGACGCAGACGGGACCGACGCCGGCAGCATCATCTCCATGGTGTCGACCGCGATGGATGCCAGCGCAGTCACCGTCGCTCAGGACTGGCTCGGCGACGAGCGCACCATTACTATCGATTCGAGCGAGTTTTTCTTCTTCACCAGCCACAAGTTGGTCGATGCCACCCGAAATATCACGACGTACAAGACCTCGTTCCCGTTCTTCGGATTGCTCGGCCCGTCGTTGCCCGGCTCGGTGGTACAGCGTGGTTGGTTCGGATGGGATGGGGGCGCGGTGTCTGCGCACGCCAACCACGCTGTCGCCTACGACTACTACCTAGACGTGCTGGGGCGCGATTCTTTCGACGATGCGGGCGCACCGATTGTGGTCAGCATCCGGTACAACCCTTTCTTACCCATCTTCGGTGGCTATTCGAATGCGTTCTGGGATGAAGCCAGGCAGCAATTCGGGTACGGCGACCGCGGGTACCTGCAGGCGGCGCTCGACGTCGTCGGGCACGAGTTCACGCATGCCGTGGTGAGTCACGTTGTCGGCGACGGGGGTTCGGTGCTCGATTATGGCGAGTCCGGCGCCCTCAACGAGGCCTACGCCGACCTTCTCGGACTGTTGATCGAGGGAAAGTCCGGCGAGGGGCGCTGGCTCATCGCCGAGGACTCCAGCCATGGCATCCTGCGCAACCTGGCGAACCCCGCAGCGACGTCGACTCCGCAGGGCGTTCACCCCACCCACTACGACGACTTGTACACCGGCTCAGGTGATTACGGTGGGGTACATGTCAACAGCACCATCTTCAGCCACGCGGCCTACAAGATGATGACGGCGCCGGCCACCAGTGAAATCCCGGATGAAACCTGGGCGAGCTTGTTCTACCAGTCGCTGTTCCGGCTGAGCCCGGGCGCTGTCTTCACCGACGGGCGGGCCGCGCTACTGAGCACCGCCGCGGCGCTCGAATTCACTGAAGTTCAGCTGGAGGTAATCCGCAGCGCATTCGACTCAGTCGGAATTCTCGGCGCCGCGGCGCCAGCCGCTATGGCTGCCTGACTGATCAACGAGCACCGCGCCCGCAGGCTGGTCGCCGAGTGTCTGCAAAGCGATTTCGGTTCCCTCAGACGCTGACTTCGTGGTGAGCCGGACGATCTGGGCAACTTCACCCGGTGCGTCGCTCTGCACGTAATGATCGGCTCCCGGCACTATCCAGTAGCGGCTCTGGCCGGGCTTGTCCCTGAGGTAGGCCTGCCAGACGTGATTGGCGACGCGCAGTGGCGCGACACCGTCGTGGAGACCCCAAATCAACGTCGTGTTGACGTCGATTCCGGAGAGGCGCTCCAGCCAGCCGGTCTCGTCAGCGGCGCGTTCGTTCAGGTACTTCACGGTGTCGGGAAGCACGGAGACGCCGTCATTGTGTGCGAAACACCGTGCCAACGCGATGATCTCGGCGTCCTGTGGCCCGCGCCGTGGCATGAACGTGGTCATTCCCAGTCCCGCGGCCAGCATGTCGGGGGTGGTGGCGGCGGCGGTCGCGCGACCCGTGACCTCATCGAGCAGCGCCACCTGGAATGCAGTCAGGTTCGCCAGCGGCAGAAAGATGTTTCCGTTGGTGATGAACAGGTCTTCGGGCAAGGCCTTGGGGTCTCGATCTGCCAGCATCGCCATCGCGATCATGCCGATGCTGCTACCGCGGTCATGGGTGATCATTCGATACTCGTCGAGTTGCCAGATTTGGGTAATCGCATGCACGAGCAGTCGTGCGTCGTCATAGATTGAGTAAACGAACGGCTGGCGCGGCTTGTCGGACAACCCGTACCCGGGAAAGTCGAGAGTAAAGATGTCGAATTCGGCGCCCAGCTCGCCGACGAGTGCGTAGTAGTCGATGCTTGAGGTGGGGAAGCCGTGCACGCAGACCAGCGCCGGCGCGCCCGGAGTGCCGCAGCGCCTACTGAACACCTCGACCTCGGCACCGGCGTTGGCCGCCGTCGTCGAAGCCCACTTGAAGGTCTTGCCACCCTGGCGCCATTCTTCAAATATCTCCACAGTCCACCTCTCCTGAGAAGTTGGTCATTGCCGAGCCTTGGCGCTGATCGGATCTACGCCTGCAGGTAGGCGGTTAGTGCATTGGTCAATCCCCGGCGGGCGAGGTCGAGATCAGCATAGGAACCCAGTTGGCGCTCAGAGGCCAGACCGCGCATCGTGCCGGGAATGAGTGTGGCGACCTCCCGCACCCGGTCCTGGTCGACGTCGAGATCGGCGAATGCGTTCCGACAGGTCTCCAGCCAGGACTGTCCCCATGAATACAGTTCGGCGGCCGTCTGCGGATACAACCGTTCCAGTTCGGCGCGTTCCCGGGGCAGGGCCGCACGCAGATTCTCGATCGCGCGCGAATCTGGTTCCGCCAGGCCGTGATACAGCGTGTCGATGATTCCCGCGATGCGATCCCGCAGCGGTGCGCTCGGATCGATCGCGGCGAAGATATCGGCGCGACGCTCCGCGGTGCGATGCAGCACCGCCGCCCAGAAACCATCGGCGTCGCCGAATTGGTACTGCACCGCACCCCAGGTGGCGCCGATGTCCTTGGCGATCCGATTGGCGGACACCGAGCTCGGATCGCCCGATGCGAGGCACCGCAGTGCGGCCTCCAGCATGTTCGCGCGGGTCGCCTGGCCGCGCCGATTCGTCCGACGCACGCGCTCCGATGATTCAACCGACCCGGATCCGGCTGCCATGGTCAGAGAATAGACCTCCTGCCGGGAGTTTCGTAGAACCTACTATGTTTCTATCGTGCGCTGTTCTACCGTTCAGAAGGACCCAAGCCGCACGCGAAGGGACTGCCGATGGCCAAACCGCCCCTATCGATGAAGCCGACCGGGTGGTTTCAGGTTGCCTGGTCGAACGAGATCGCTGTCGCTGGTGTGCACCGGATGAAGTATTTTGGCCAGGAGATGATCGCCTGGCGGTCTGAGTCGGGCCATCTCACCGTGATGAACGCGTACTGCGAACATCTCGGAGCCCACCTCGGGTACGGCGGGACCGTGCAGGGCGAGGTGCTGCAGTGCCCATTCCACGGGTGGCAGTGGGATCGACGGGGCCGCAACGTGTGCATCCCGTACGAGGACCGGCCCAACCGGGGTCGCCGAATCGCGACTTACCCGGTAGTCGAACGCAATGATTCGGTGTACATCTGGCACGACCTCGAGAACCGCGATCCATTCTTCGATGCCCCCGATGTCTTCGCCGACTTCGGGGACGGTCGCTGCGCTGCCGATTACTATCCGCAGCAACGACTTTTCCGGCGAGGGCTGGAGATGCACCCCCAGTATGTGTTGGAGAACGGGGTGGACGTCGCGCACTTCAAGTACGTGCACAACACGCCGATCGTTCCGGTGTTCACTCGCCACGATTTTGACGACCCGGTGTCCTATGTCGACTTCACCATCACATTCGACGGCGACGACGGGCAGAAGATCGAGGACGTCGCCAGTGGGGTCGAGGCGATCAATGGCGGTCTGGGAATCGCGGTCACCAAGAGCTGGGGAATGATCGACAACCGCACCATCTCCGCGATCACGCCGGTCGACGAGTCCACCTCCGATGTGCGCTTCATGGTTTATATCGGGCGATTATCGGGGGAGGCCGCCGCCCGGGACCCCGGGCGGGCCGAGGCGAAAGCCAACGAGTTCGGTGCGGAGGTCATCCGTCAGTTCAGCCAGGACATCCACATCTGGTCTCATCAGCGCTACTCCGATCCGCCGGCGCTGGCCAGTTCGGAACTCGAGGGATTCACCGCCATCCGGGAGTGGGCGATGAAGTTCTATCCCGACGGCAAAGGCGGAAGCGCCGCCGGCTTGGCTGCCCAAGAGCAAGAACCCACCCGATAGCCGAGGCAGAAAGCGATTCGATGACTTCAACCCCGTCCCGGCCCATCAGGGTTTTTCAGGTCGCCACCGGCAACGTCGGCTCAGAGATGATCAAGCGGATCGCTACTCAGCCTGATCTCGAACTTGTTGGTGTGCACTGCTATTCACCGGAGAAGATCGGCAGGGATGTCGGCTGCCTTGCCGGCTTACCGCCCAGCGGGTTGACGGCTACCGGCACGATCGAGGAAATCCTCGCCGCGAAGCCCGACGTGCTGACGTTCCACGGCGTCTTTCCCGATGAGGACCTCTATGTCCGGGTGCTCGAGGCCGGTATCGATATCGTCACCACCGCAGACTGGATCACTGGCTGGCACCGTGACCGCAACCACCCGCACCACTCCGGCAAGCCGGTAACCCAACTGCTCGGAGAGGCCTGCGAGCAAGGAGGGTCGACGTTCTACGGGACCGGGATGAACCCGGGATTGAACCAGATCCTGGGCGTGGTGTGCTCGGCGGACGTCGCCGAGATCGAGAACATCACCACCATCGAGTCGGTGGACGTGTCCTGCCACCACTCCAGAGATACCTGGGTCGAGGTGGGTTACGGTCAGCCGGTAGATGATCCGGAAATCCCGGGCAAGCTCGAGAAGTACACCCGAGTGTTCGCCGACAGTGTGTTGATGATGGCCGACTGCTTCGACCTCTCGCTTGACGAGGTCACATTCAGTTGCGAGCTCGGCGCGTGCACCGAGGACGTCGACTTGGGTTGGTACCGCCTACCGAAGGGCTCGCTGGGAGGCAACTATATTCGCTATCAGGGCATCGTCGACGGTGTTGCGCGGGTCGAGACGCACCTGGAGTGGCAGATGACGCCGCACACCAATCCAAGTTGGAATATCAAGGGCTGCTACATCACCCAGATCAAGGGCGACCCGAATATCTACAACAAGCACATGATCTTCCCCAAACCCGGCGTTGATTTATCCGATCCTGCCAACTTCGCTTCCATCGGTATGACCGTTACCGGCATGCCGGCGATCAACGCGATCAAATCAGTTGTCGCGGCTGCCCCAGGCATCCTCACCAGTGCCGACCTGCC
>CAZCHU010000130.1:0-3151 GCA_964498215.1 uncultured Mycobacterium sp.
TCAGCGCGTGACCTAAAGCAGAGTGGCTTGCTCCGGCTCCGGTTCGGCCGGCTCGATGAGCTCCGGGCCGTTGTTGCGGATGTTGTTCACCAGCCGCGACACCTCACGAATCTGGATGCGGTTCAGATCACCGTGGCCACGTAGCAGGCCTTCGTCGACCGGCGCGTCGGGATCCAGCCAACGGTCCCAGTCGGCCTCACCGATGCTCAGCGGCATCCGGTCGTGAATGTCGGCGAGCGGACCCGCGGCGTCGGTGGTGATGATGGTGCAGCTCAGTAGTGGCGCCTGGGCGGCGCGGACGTCTGTGCGGGGCCGCCACGTCGACCACAGGCCCGCCATGAGGAGCGGCTCTCCGTCGCCGGCGTACATGTAGAACGGTGTCTTGGCGCCCTTCTGCCCGCGCCATTCGTACCAACCATCCATCGGGACCAGGCAGCGTTTGCTCTTCACCGGGCCGCGGAACGCGGGTGAGCTGGTCACCGTTTCAGCACGGGCGTTGATCAGTAGCGGGCCCTTGGTGTCCGGGCCGCCGTCGGCGGTGGCCTTAACCCATGGCGGGATCAGTCCCCATCGCATACCGCGCACCCGGCGAGTCGATTCATCATCGGGTTCGGTGTGGCGTTTGACCACCACATTCACCGACTGGGTGGGTGCCACGTTGTAGTTGGGCGCGGGCGCCGCGGGTAAGGCTGTCTTGCCGGTGACCTCGTCGATGGCCTGGATCTTCTCGGCCAGCAGCGCGGGATCAGTCGTCACCGCGAAACGCCCACACACACTCCCCATGGTGGCAGAGCCACGAATCGGGCGCGGAACGCGACGCTGCGAGTGCTTTTGCGCGCCCGATCCGCCGCAGGCCAGAATGGGAACCCGTGAGCACCTGGCCGGCACCGTCGACCTCAACCCCCGTGCATGCGACCGTCACCGTGCCGGGCTCGAAGTCACAAACCAACCGGGCGCTTGTCCTGGCCGCGCTGGCCCTCCCGCAGGGCTCGTCGACGATCAGCGGTGCGCTGCGCAGTCGTGACACCGACCTGATGATCGGCGCGCTGCAGGCGCTCGGGATCACCATCGAGCCTTCGCACTCCGACGACACCGAGCTGACCGTCAGCGGATCACTCGCACCGCAGCCCGGTCTGCGTATCGACTGCGGTCTGGCGGGCACCGTGTTGCGGTTCGTGCCGCCGGTGGCGGCGCTGGGCGAAGCCAAGGTCACCTTCGACGGCGACGATCAGGCCCGTTCCCGACCGATCGCGCCGCTGCTCGACGGGCTGCGCGAACTCGGCGTCAGTGTCGAGGGCGACAGCCTGCCTTTCGCCGTCTGCGGCCGCGAGGCCGTGCGCGGCGGAACCGTGGAGATCGACGCGTCCGCGTCCTCGCAGTTCGTCTCCGGCCTGCTGCTGTCCGGTGCCACCTTCACCGAGGGATTGACGATTCTGCATACCGGGGAGCCGGTCCCATCCGCACCGCACGTGGCCATGACGGTGTCGATGCTGCGCGACGCCGATGTGAGTGTCGACGACTCCCAGCCGAACCGCTGGCAGGTGACTCCAGGGCCAATCTCGACGCGACACTGGATCGTCGAGCCCGACCTGTCCAATGCGGTGCCGTTCCTCGCTGCGGCGGTCGTCAGTGGCGGCACCGTCCGCATCACCGGCTGGCCACCGGTGAGCATCCAGCCGGCCGAGGCCATCCTGTCGATCCTGAAACGCCTGGACGCTGTTGTGCACCAGTCTGATTCGAATCTGGAAGTTCGCGGGGCGACATGCTACGGCGGCATCGACGTCGACCTGCACGATGTCGGCGAGCTGGCACCCTCGGTCGCCGCACTGGCCGCGCTCGCCTCCCCCGGATCCGTGTCGCGGCTGCGGGGCATCGCGCACCTGCGTGGCCACGAGACCGACCGGCTCGCAGCGCTGCGCACCGAGCTCAACCGCCTCGGCGGCCAGTGCGAGGAGTCGCCCGACGGGTTGGTCATCACCGCGCAACCGCTCAACGCCGGTGTGTGGCGGTCCTACGCCGATCACCGGATGGCGACGGCCGGTGCGATCGTCGGTCTCCGGGTTCCCGGTGTGGAGGTCGAGGACATCGGCACCACCGCCAAGACGCTGCCCGACTTCCCGCAGCTATGGGCCGGCATGCTGGCCGGTGAGACCGCGGAACTGTAGACGGTCAGCGCCCTTGAGTCCCCGCGAGTACGACGAGACCGATGTCCGGGTGCGACCGACTCGAAGCTCCCGGCCGCGGACCAAGACCCGCCCCCAGCATTCCGACGCGCAGGAAGCCATGGTGGTTGCCGTCGACCGGGGCCGGTGGGGGTGCGTTCTCGGCGGCGACCCAGCCCGCCGGGTCACCGCGATGCGCGCCCGGGAATTGGGCCGCACGCCGATCGTCGTTGGCGACGAGGTCGACGTCGTCGGCGACCTCTCCGGCCGAACCGACACGCTGGCCCGAATCGTCCGTCGCGGGCCACGCCGAACGGTGTTGCGCCGCACCGCCGATGACACCGACCCGACCGAGCGCATCTTTGTCGCCAACGCCGACCAACTCCTCATCGTCGTCGCACTGGCTGATCCACCCCCGCGGGCCGGCCTGGTCGAACGCGCGTTGATCGCCGCGTACGCGGGCGGTTTGGTACCGATCCTGTGCCTGACCAAGACCGATCTCGCCGCAGCAGAGCCGTTCGCCGCGCAGTTCGCCGAACTCGACCTGACCATCATCACCGCCGGCCGCGGCGACCAACTCGACGCGGTCGTTTCCCTGCTGACCGGCAAGGTCACCGCACTGCTGGGACACTCCGGTGTGGGAAAGTCCACGCTGGTGAATCGCCTTGTCCCCGAGGCGGAACGGGCGACGGGAGTGGTGACCGAGGTTGGAAAGGGCAGGCATACTTCGACACAATCGGTGGCGCTGCCCTTGGAGTTCGGCGGGTGGGTGATCGACACCCCCGGCATCCGTTCGTTTGGGCTCGCCCATATCGCGCCCGCCGACGTGATGATGGCCTTCTCCGATCTCGCCGAAGCGATCGTCGACTGCCCGCGAGGGTGCGGGCACATGGGGCCGCCCGCCGACCCAGAGTGCGCACTCGACGCGTTGTCCGGCCCGGCCGTGGGTCGGGTCAGTGCGGCCCGCAGGCTGCTCGAGGCCTGACCCC
>CAZCHU010000130.1:3251-9349 GCA_964498215.1 uncultured Mycobacterium sp.
GCGAGATTCTCCGCGAGCGAGCGCGTCTGCACGGTGACGCGCCGCCTAGACTGGCATTTCACGCGCGCTCGGCGCCAGAGTCGAGCGCAACCGCCGTCTTGGCACACCGACAGCGACGAAGGAAGCCAGGTGACTGTGACATGGCACGAGTACCGATGATCCAACTCAACGACGGTAACCAGATACCCCAGTTGGGTTTTGGTGTCTTCCAGATTCCGCCAAAGGAGACCGCGACAGCGGTGAAGGCTGCGCTGGACATCGGCTACCGCCACATCGACACCGCGCAGATGTATCGCAACGAGCAGGGGGTCGGGGAAGGGATTCGGACCTCCGGCATCGACCGTGACCAGGTGTACGTCACCAGCAAGCTCAACAACGGATTCCATCGACCCGACGATGCACGGCAGGCGTTCGACCAGACAATGTCGGCCCTGGGTTTCGACGGCGAGGATTCGTATGTCGACCTGTTTCTGATCCATTGGCCGCTACCCACCCTCTACGACGGCGACTTCGTCTCGACGTGGAAAACGTTGGAAGAGTTCAAGAAAGATGGTCGGGCCCGCAGCATCGGGGTGTCGAATTTCCAGGTGCCCCATCTGCAGCGGCTCAGCGAGCAGACCGAAACCGTGCCGGCGGTGAATCAGATCGAAGTCCACCCGTACTTCGCCAACGACGAGGTGCGCGCGTACGGACATCAGCACGGCATCGCGACCGAGGCGTGGTCGCCGATCGCGCAGGGCAGAGTGCTGGATGATCCGGTCATCGCGCGTATCGCCGAGGCGACAGGCAAATCACCGGCGCAGGTAGTGCTGCGCTGGCACATTCAGCGCGGTGACATTGTGTTCCCGAAGTCAGTGACGCCGCAGCGCATCAAGGACAACTTTGCGTTGTTTGACTTCGAACTCAGCGCTGGTGATTTCGACGCGATCTCCGCACTCGACAGGGGCGAGGACGGGCGAATCGGGCCGAATCCGGACACCTTCGACTACGTGCCGAGCTAATACCAAGCCTCAGGCAGCCAGATCGTCGTCCGGCAGGCCCCTAGCGCTGGACTTCCGCCGCTTGGCGCGGCGACGTTCCCGGACCGCGGCGATGGCCGACCTCAGACCGCGGCGCTCGCCGGAATCCAGTTCGGCGAACATCCGCTCGCTACGCGTCTCCGGTGCGTCGTCGGCAGTGTCGGTCAGAAAGCGGTCCGGCAGAGACAGTTTGGCGATTGTCCGCCAGGTCTTGCCGTACTGCACCAGGAAGGACCCGGTGGTGTAGGGCAGGTCGTATTTGTCGCAGAGTTCACGCACCCGCAGCGAGATCTCGTAGAGTCGCCGGCTGGGCAGATCCGGGTACAGATGGTGTTCGATCTGATGGCACAGATTGCCGCTCATGAAGCGCAGCACGGGGCCGCTCTCGAAGTTCGCGCTCCCCAGCATCTGCCGCAGGTACCACTGCCCCCGCGACTCGCCGACCATGTCGGTCTTGGTGAACTTCTCCGCACCGTCGGGGAAGTGCCCGCAGAAGATGACGGCATTGGCCCACACGTTGCGGATGATGTTGGCGACCACGTTGGCCTTCAGCGTGGATCTAAATGTGGCGCCCGGCGACAACGAGGTCAGCGCCGGGTAGGCGAGGTAGTCCTTGGCCACCTGGTGGCCGGCTTTGGCGCCGAACTCACGCAAGCGCTTCAGCGTGGCGCGCCGATCGTCGCGCCCCTTGGTGATCTTGCCGAGTTCGAGGTGTTGTAACCCGACCCCCCACTCAAAGCCGATCGACAGCAACGCGTTGAAGAACAGATTGCTCAGATTGAACGGCTTCCAAGCCTGATCCCGTGTCACTCGGATGACGCCGTAGCCGACGTCGTCGTCCATGCCCAAGATGTTCGTGTACTTGTGGTGCATGAAGTTGTGGGTGAAGCGCCAGTGCTTAGAAGCGCCACTCATGTCCCACTCCCATGTGGAGGAGTGAATCTCGGGATCGTTCATCCAGTCCCACTGGCCGTGCATGACGTTGTGGCCGATCTCCATGTTCTCGACGATCTTGGCCACCCCCAGCGTCGCCGTGCCCGCCCACCAGTACGGACGCTTGGAACTGCCGGCCAGCAAGAGCCGCCCGGCTACCTCCAGCGCGCGCTGGAAGGCGATGGTCCGGCGAATGTAGCTCGCGTCTCGGGCGCCGCGGGAGTCCTCGACGTCCTGACGGATCGCGTCCAATTCACGTGCCAGGTTTTCGACGTCTGCGTCAGTGAGATGCGCAAACTCGGGTACGTCGGTGATCGCCATGGTCGGCCTCCTCTCGATTACCTACGCTACGGCAACCTACGTCATCGTAGGTTACTCGCCAGTAAACCTCAGACGTCCAGCACACAATCGCCCGATGCCGCCGAGATACACGTCTGGACCCGACTGCCGGGCTCATGCTCAACTCCGGTGCGCAGATCGCGCACATGGCCTTCCAGCAGACCGACCACGCACGACTGGCAGATCCCCATCCGGCAACCGAATGGCATCTGGACCCCGGCAGCCTCCCCGGCGTCCATCAACGACGTCGCCGCGTCCACCGTCGCGACCTTGCCCGCACGCGCGAACTCGACTGTCCCACCACTGCCGTGCACCGGTTGACGCGCCACCGCGAACCTCTCCAAGTGCAGTTGTTCGGAGATCCCAGCGGACGCCCAGGTGCGCTGCGCGGCGACGAGCATCGCCTCCGGTCCACAGGCCCAGGTTTGGCGTTCCCGCCAGTCGGGCACCAACTCGCCGAGCTGAGCCAGATCCAGCCGACCTTGGGTGCGGGTGGCGCGTAGCTGGAGCCGGTAACCGTCGTACCGATCCGCCAGCTGGGACAGCTCCTCGGCGAACAACACGTCAGCCTTGGTCGGAGCCGAGTGCACGTGCACGACGTGCCCCGAGCCGCCGATCGCACCCCGACGGGCCAGCGTGCGCAGCATCGACATCACCGGCGTGATCCCCGAGCCCGCCGTAAGGAACAGCACCGCGGCAGGCGTCGGGTCCGGCATGACGAAGTTCCCTTGGGGCGCAGCCAGTCTCACGATGGTGCCGGGTTCCACCCCGGCGACCAGGTGAGCCGATAGGAACCCCTCGGGCATCGCCTTGACCGTGATGGTGATGGTGCGAGAGCCCCTACTGCGGGACGGGTGCTTGCCATCGGGAACGCTGGTCAGCGAGTACGACCGCCAGCGCCACCGTCCGTCGACGAGTAGGCCGATCCCGACGTACTGACCCGCCTGATAGTCGAACGAGAATCCCCAACCAGGCTTGATGACCAAGGTGGCCGAGTCGACGGTCTCTCGGCGCACGTCGAGCACCTTGCCCCGCAGCTCCCGCGCGGACCACAGTGGGTTGGCCAGCTTGAGGTAATCGTCGGGCAACAACGGCGTAGTGATCCGACCCGCAATGCCGCGCGCCAGTTGCCAGCCCGGGTGACGCTTGGCTCCCGCGATAGCCGGCCGGACCGTGTCGGCGACGATGGCCGTGGTCTTGATGCTGTTCTTGGACATGACGGCTCCTGCCCGATCTACGGTGGCTACCGGTTCCGCCAACGCCTAACCTACGGTACCGTAACCTACGGTGCCGTATCCAACCCTCAGAGCAGCTCCAGGAGAAACGGTAGCTCTTGCGGCGCATACCAGGCGAGGTCGTGGTCCTGTGCATCACCGACGGTGAGTTCGGCGTCCTCGTCTCCAAGATCCGCGGCATCGACCACGTCGGCGGCGGCCAGCACCGCCGACTCGGCAGCCGCGTTGTCGACGTAGGCGGCGATCACCTGCTCAAGGGCAATCTCGCCCGAGAGTCGCACCACGGGGTCATCGAGATCGGGCCGCACCGTGACCTTGTCTTCGGTGTCTCCGAAGTCGGCCTCCAGCACGACCCGGCGCGGCGGAAGATCCTCGGCCGGCTGCGCGGTGAGATCCCCGATGAGGCGCAGCGACGCCAGGGCCGCATCCCGCAGCGCGACATAGGCCAGTTCTTCGTCGTCGCCATCGGAGTACGCCTCGCGCAGCGCAGGGGTCACGGCGAACGCGGTCCCGTTGACAGGGCGCAGGGATCCGTCGGCGACCAGTTGGGCCAGCATGGGCAGGGTTGCGGGAATATAGACGCGCATAGGACGACGGCAGCCGTTACTCGACGGCCGACAGCAGCGTCGCGACATGGTCTTCGACGTAGGTCGACAGTTCCCGCACCGGACGCTGGTAGTTGCCGCTGACTACCGGCTTCTTGGGCAGCGAAACGTTCGGACGGTCGATGTCGTAGTAGTCGATGGTGGACAGCAGGTGCGCGATCATGTTCAGCCGCGCGTGCTTCTTGATATCGGATTCGACGATGTACCAGGGACTCATCGGAAGATCGGTGTGCACCATCATCTGATCCTTGGCACGTGAGTAGTCCTCCCACCGGTATACCGACTCTAAGTCCATCGGGCTGAGTTTCCACCGCCGCAGCGGGTCTTTGTGGCGGGACCGGAATCGTCGAAGCTGTTCATCGTCGGACACCGAGAACCAGTACTTGCGCAGCAACACACCGTCTTCGATGAGCATCTGCTCGAAAATCGGCGTCTGGCGCAGGAACAGCGCATGCTCGGTGGGGGTGCAGAAACCCATCACCTTCTCCACACCGGCGCGGTTGTACCAGGACCTGTCGAACAACACGATCTCACCCTTGGCGGGCAGATGCGCGATGTAGCGCTGGTAATACCATTGCCCGCGCTCGCGGTCCGAGGGAGCGGGCAACGCGACGATCCGGGTGATGCGTGGGTTCAGGTGCTCGGTGATCCTTTTGATCGTGCCGCCCTTGCCCGCAGCGTCGCGACCCTCGAAGACTATGACGACGCGGGCGCCGGTCTCGCGGACCCACTCCTGTAGCTTCACCAACTCCGTTTGCAGCCGGAACAGTTCTGCGTGGTAAAGGCTATTCGGGATCTTTTTCGGCCTGTGTGCCCCGTGCTTCTTCTTGCCCACCGTCGAATCCTATTGCGGTTGCGGCCACAACGAACTGCTTATTGTGCGCCTTCCACCAGTTCGTCCAGAGCTTCGCGCAGCAGGTTGGGCAACATCTCCACATCACTCATCGCATCCCGGTCAGCGTTGATGCCGAAATAGAGCATGCCGTTGTAGGAGGTGACGCCTATCGCGAGAACCTGGTTGTGCAGCAGCGGCGGGACGGCGTAGGTCTCCAGCAGCTTCGTCCCGGCGATGAACATCTGCTTCTGGGCGCCGGGCACATTGGTGATCAGAAGGTTGAACTGGCGCGCCGAGAAGGTGGTCGCGACGCGGATTCCCATGGCGTGCAACGTCGGCGGAGCGAAGCCCGTCAGCGTGACGATCGTCCGGGCGTCGACCAGGCTGGCCGCCGTGGGGTTCGACTCGGTGGCGTGGGCGACCTGGGACAGCCGCACCACCGGGTTGGCTTCGCCGACCGGGAGGTCCACCAGGAATGGGGCCACCGACCTGATCGCCTGGCCGGGTGCGTTCGAATCGAGCTCGGCGTCGGGATACACCGACATCGGCGCCATCGCGCGCACGGTCGTCGTCGAGGTCACCGGCTCTCCCCGCGACAGCAGCCAGTTCCGCAATGCGCCGGCGATCACCGCGAGCACCACGTCGTTGACATCGCAGTCGTATCGGGCGCGCAGTTGCCGGAACACTTCAAGGCTGCCCGAGGACACCGAAAACCGCCGGTTGCGCGACACCGTGGTGTTCAGCGGGCTGCTCGGCGCGGTTCCGCGTGCGACGGTGCGAGCCGCGTCGGCAACGCGACGACCCAGGTGGATCAGCTCGCCGGTGTTGGTCACCGTCTCGGTCACCGCCGAACGCACCGCGGCGACCTGCGACGTGGGCCGGGCAATCCACTCGCCCAGCGCGCCGAGAACCAGTTGGCGGTCGCTGGGTTCGCGCGACGGGATCCAGATGTCCTCGCCGAACTCGGGCGGCTTCTGGGTCCCATCGGCGATCACGTGACCGATCTCCAGCGCAGCCATGCCGTTGACCAGCGCCTGATGGGTCTTGGTGTAGATCGCGATCCGGTTCTTCGCCAGGCCCTCGACCAGGTACATCTCCCACAGCGGCCGGGACTTGTCCAGCGGGCGGGAAC
>CAZCHU010000131.1:0-5123 GCA_964498215.1 uncultured Mycobacterium sp.
CGTCGCCTAACCGAGAGCCACGAGCTCGTCGCCGCGCTGCTCCAACAGCATCGCCCCCGCGACGGCAGGTACTACGGGTGCGGGAGGATCGGCCGGATCCTCCCGGGGGGGCCGCTGCAGCGCAATGTGACGGTCACCGGCTCCGGTCACTGGATCGAAGACGTCGTATCCGCTGCTGACGGGCACCATCAACCGCCCGGCCATGATCGTCGCGGGACCGACAGGTACGTTTTCTCCCGCAGCCGCCACGGTGTACTTGTACTGAAGGTTGTTGGCGGAGAACACTATTACGCTGTCGCCGGTCCACCAGGTGATCAGGTCCCCGGGTCGTGATGCGGTGGCCTCCGGCGAGGGCGGTCCCGGTAGCACGGTGCTGTCGATCACCGTGCCGGTTTCGTCGACGATGTCCACTCGGGGCTTCGGGGTGGGTATGTACACCGCCGTCGTCGTGTCGACGACAGCCACCACGCGGGCGCCGCTGCCGTCACTGACGCCGGTCTGCTGCACGTACTTGATTTCCGGGGTGTCCTCCTCGTCCGAGGGGCGCAGCAGCGTGAGCCGCAGATCGTCTTGGCCGTCGCAGACTTCCAGCACTGATGCCGCGGCCGAACTCGCGGCCGCGGAGACCAGCCGACACAACGGCGTCACCGGAATCCCCGGCTTGATGGGCGCGTCCAACGCACCGTAGCTGAGCATCCGGACCATGTCGGAGCGCCACATCTCCAGCCGGGTGTCCCCGGCCGACAGCACTGTCGAACCATCTCCGGACAGGGTGACCTGGGGATCGGCGTAGCTGGAGCGGGTTGGTCCGCGCGCGCCGGTCTTGGCGTTGACTGTGCTCACTTGCCCGCAGCCGCGTCCATCCGGGTAGACGGCCACCGCGTAGCTGTATACCCAGGTCACACCGCAGAGGTCTAGGTCACGGGTGAAGCTCCAGAGTGTTTCGCCAGTATGGGGATCCCTGCCTTCCATGCCGCGGCCGGCGCCGGTGACCACGGCGCCGCCGACCACCAGTGGTTGACGTGTCTCGGGGCTGGGAGCGCTCCAGCGTTGAGCGAGCCTGACCGGCACCGCCGTGACGGGTTTCAGGCTGGGGAGCGGGGTTGCGGCTGGCAGGCTGATGGTTGATCGTGCGTCGCTTGTCCACCAGACGACTGCCGCGACCAGCGCGATCACCGCGGCGATCGCCGCCGCGGCCACCACATCCGCCCGAGTCCGGCGTTCGGGTTTGACCATCGCGGGTGGGTTTCGGCTAGCTGGGGCCGGCGGCTGCGGTCTTACTCGGGCGGCGCCGGCGGCGACGGCGGCCCCCCGAACGTTTGGCTTCCGACGCGTCGCCGGCTGTTTCGGCGGATTGGGCCGGCGCGCTCGACTCGGCCGCGCTGGTCTGGCCGCCGTCGCGGTCGCTGCCAGCGTTACCCGCGGCCTTGCCTCCGCGGGTGCGTCGCCGTGTCCGGTTGCTGCGACGGGCCGCCTTGTCGTCTCGCTCCTCAGAGCGCCTGGGCGCCCTCTTCGTTCCGCTGGCACGGCGAGCCGAGCCGATCTTGCCGGTCGCCTCGGTCGGGATGTTCAATTCCTCGTAGAGATGCGGCGAGCTCGAGTAGGTCTCGGCCGGGTCAGGTGTCTCTAGGCCCAGGGCCTTGTCGATCATCGCCCAGCGGGGCAGTTCGTCCCAGTCGACCAGGGTGACGGCGATACCGGTCTTGCCCGCGCGCCCGGTACGGCCGATGCGGTGCACGTAGGCCTGCTCGTCCTCGGGGATCTGGTAGTTGATGACGTGGGTGATGTCATCGATGTCGATGCCCCGGGCGGCGACATCGGTGGCGACGAGCACATCGACCTCGCTGGTGCGGAAAGCCTTCAGCGCCTTCTCGCGTGCGACCTGGCCGAGGTCACCGTGCACGGCACCGACCTTGAAACCGCGCTCTGCGAGTTCGTCGGCCACCTTCTGCGCGGTACGTTTGGTGCGGGTGAAGATCATGGTTGCGCCCCGGCCGCGGGCCTGCAGAATTCGCCCGACCATCTCCACTTTGTCGAGGGCATGTGCGCGATAGGCGAACTGCTCGGTGGTGTCGTGGGTGGCTGCGGAATGGGGTGCCTCGGCCCGAATGTGGGTCGGCTGGTTCATGAACGTCCGGGCCAACGTGATGATCGGATCCGGCATGGTCGCTGAGAACAGCATCGCCTGACGTTTGACCGGGATCTGTTTGAGGATCCGCTCAATGTCGGGAAGGAACCCGAGATCGAGCATTTCGTCGGCTTCGTCGAGCACCAGCTTGGACAGACCGCCGAGCTGGAGGTGACCTTGCTGGGCGAGGTCCAGTAGGCGACCGGGGGTGCCGACGACGACGTCCGCGCCCTTCTGCAGCGCCTCGATCTGCGGCTCGTACGGACGCCCGCCGTAGATCGCCACCACCGACAGCGGGCGACTGCTGCCCTCGTGGTCGGCGACCAGGTACTTCGAGGCCGCCTCTAGGTCGCCGAAGACCTGTAGACACAACTCGCGGGTGGGGACGACGATCAGCGCTCGCGGAATGCCGTTGAGCGGGCGTTCGGTATCGGTGGTGATGCCATTGAGCAGTGGCACGCCGAAGGCGTAGGTCTTCCCCATGCCGGTGCGGGCCTGGCCGATGAGATCATCCCCGGACAGCGCGAGCGGCAGCGTCAGTTCCTGGATGGCGAAGGGATGTTCGATGCCGGCTTCCGACAGCGCGCGCACGATCTCTTCGCGCACTCCGAGTTGGGCAAACGACGGACTGGTATGCGGGATTACAGGTGTCATGCTGGGTAAACGAAGCCTTTCACTGTCATTCATTCCTCGTGGCGTTCACGCGCGCACGAGTTGTGAAGAGAACTTCGTTGGGCCCTGCGCTACGGAGGCGGGCCGTCTGCGTGCACGCACATTGTCAAGGTGTCTGAGGCGATTACCAGCGCGCTTGACCTGGATCGATCTGCCGACATTCGCGCCGACACCACCTTTATCGTAACTGGTCGGCTTGCTCTTGTGGTTATCGCGCTCGTCTGAGGCGCGTCGGCGCTCTACAGTTGGGCCATGACTTCGACGCCATCCGCCGCTGGTCCTGCGGCTGCGGGGGAGCGCAACAGCCCCGTCGAGTCGGCAGTTTCTGCTGTGCCTTCTGACCACCCGGGGATCAACGAGTTGTTTGCGTTGCTGGCCTATGGCGAGGTCGCGGCGTTCTACCGGCTCACCGACGAGGCGCGGATGGCGCCCAACCTGCTTGGCCGGATCAATATGGCCAGCATGGCGGCCGCCGAGATGAACCACTACGAGGTACTGCGCGACGCACTGGAGCGGCGGGGAGTCGACGTCGTTCCGGCGATGACGCGCTACGCCTCGGCGCTGGAGAACTACCACCGGCTGACCACGCCGAGCACCTGGCTCGAGGCTCTGGTCAAGACTTATGTGGGCGATGCGATGGCCGCTGACCTCTACCTGGAGACAGCAGGCGCGATGCCCGACGAAATCGCCGGTGTGGTGCGTTCGGTGCTCGCCGACACGGGCCACTCGCAGTTCGTCCTGGCCGAAGTTCAGGCAGCGGTGACCGCCAGCGACCGCCAGCGTCACCGGTTGGCGCTGTGGTCCCGGCGGCTGCTGGGGGAGGCCATCACCCAGGCTCAGTTCGTCCTGGCCGACCACGACGAACTGGTCGAGCTGGTGATGGCTGGCGGGGGCCTGTCACATATGACGGACTTCTTCGACCGACTCCAGCACACACACAGCACCCGGATGCGCGATTTGGGGCTGGCCTGAGCTCTTCGGTTACCGCGTGCAGTTGGTGATGATCGAGTTGTTGTTCTGCGCGGCGATCAGCACACCGTTGGCGTCGGTGATGCTGCAGTTGAGCTTCCCGGCGACGCTGGTCGCAGTCACTGAACTCAACGTGACGCCGGGGTTCAGTACCACCGTCTTCGACCAGGGCAGCGAGACGTTGATGTCGGTCACCAAGGCGCCCTGCTGGTCTGTGTAGATGACGGTCACCATGTCGATGAGTCGGCGGTCGCCGGTGACCCGGTAGGTGACGGTGCCGGGGGCAGCCGCCGCCGGTGGGGATGCCTGCGGGGCAGGTAACAGGGGTTGGGCCACCGGGGCCTCCGCGGTGGGGCTGGGCGACGGGGTCACCGTGGTGACCGTTTCGGCCGGCATCGAGGGCATGGTCGGCGCAACCGCCTGGGGAGAAGGCGACGGAGCGGCGGTGGAGGTCGGTTCGCTGGACACGACCGTCGCCGATACCGAACCGCTGTCGCCACCGCCCAGGATCAGGCTGGCGATGATGACGGAGACGAACAGGATCGCGCCGGTGACCCCGGCGATCCACATCCACCGGCGATCAATGCGGGCTTCGTCGATGTCGTAGTCGTCGAAGTCGAAATCGAAGTCGTCAAAGGTATCGGCCGATGCGTAGTCGTCGTCCTCGCGATACGCCGGAATGGCATCAGTGTTCAGGTCGACGTAGTCGTCCTCGTCGTAACCACGGCCGTAGCGCCCCCGCCCGCGGCGGCCGCCAATGCGTTCGGTCGGAGTCAGGGAATACGGTGATTCTGCGGTGTAAGGCCTGTTCATCCAGCTGTCCCAGTCACTTCCGTAGGTTTTCAGGGCTGATGCTATCGAGGTGGAAGTGACGTATGAGGTAAACGCGCCTGGGCTGCGGTCACGGTCGGGACTCGGTTCGGTCGCCCTGATGTTTCCGCGCCTGGGCCGCGATTGTCGGTGGTGGCTACGTGTACCCCGGAACTGTTCGCTGACCGCGAAGGTCCCGGCGCCGCATCGCGGGGTCGGCGTCCACTAGCCTCCTGAGGGGAAGACGAGCAGACGAACGGAAGGGTTCTCACCGTGGAGGTCAAGATCGGTGTTACCGACAGCCCGCGCGAACTGATCTTCAACAGCGCGCAGACGCCGGCCGAGGTGGAGAAGTTGGTTACCGATGCTCTGGGCGCCGAGGCCGGCGTGCTGAGCCTCACCGATGAGAAAGGCCGGCGCTTTCTGGTGCAGTCGGCGAAACTCGCCTATGTCGAGATCGGCGCGGCTGACGCGCGCAGAGTGGGATTCGGCGTAGGTGCGGTGGGCGCCGAGGCGACCAAAGCCGCAGGCTGACGGGTTCGTC
>CAZCHU010000131.1:5223-9325 GCA_964498215.1 uncultured Mycobacterium sp.
CCGCCCCAGATGAACTGCACCGTGCCTTCGACGGCGGCGTCCTTGGCGATCGGGCGCTCGTTGTTGAGCCAGTAGCGTGCGGAGTCGACGCTGATGCTCACCAGGCCCACGGCGATCATCCTGGCGCGATGGGGCTCCAGCCCGGAGTCGTGGCTGATCAGGTCGAATACCGCGTCGGTGCATGACTCGGTGGCGACCTTGACCTGTGCGGCGACCTGAGGTTCGGTGACGTAGTCATTCTCGAAGATCAGCCGGTAGCCCTGGCTGTCGTGCTCGATGAAGTCGAAGAATGCCTCCACGGCGGCCCGCACCCGTTGGCGGTTGTCGGTAGTGGTCCGCAGCGCCTGACGCACGCCCGATACCAGGTTGTCGACGTGTCGTTGCAGCACCGCGAGGTAGAGCTCAACTTTGGATGAGAAATGCTGGTAAAGAACGGGTTTGCTGACGCCGGCCCGGTCAGCGATCTCGTCCATGCCGGCTGCGTGGTAGCCGCGATCGACGAAGACCTCGCTGGCAGCGATCAACAGCTGTCCGCGGCGCTCGTCACGGGGCAGCCGGTTGCCGCGGCGGGCCGCGGGCGCGGGAAGGCCGCGACCGTTGGCCGGCTGCCCTCCCCGTCGCTGCGCCGTCTTGGCGAGATCGCTCATCAGAACCTCTACGTTGTGCGCCGACGCTTCCGGCGTGTCTTGTCCGCTTTCAGGACGACACTACTACCGTCGGCCGGCCAGGGAAGCTAGGTAGCGACGCCGGTTGTGTGCGGGTGTCTGGTGGCGTGCCGAGAGTGCAAGTCCTCAGAGCTGTGTCATCCTGTGTCGGTGACCTACGACCCGGGGAGTCGCGGGAGCGGTCGCGTTCCTGTGCTGCGTGACGAGTGGCGAGAGCCGCTTCGCGCGCAGCGTGATCCGCTGGCCGAGCAGCCGGGTCGGGTCAGATCCAACCGGGACGACCGCAAGCGCTGGCGCAAGCAGACCGTGCTCGGTCGCTTCGTCTCCACATACGGATGGCGTGCCTATGCGCTTCCCGTGCTGCTGGCTCTCACCGTGGTCGTCGTCTACCAGACCATCACCGGCACCAGTGTGCCGCAGGTGGCCGAGGACGGTCCCGTACAAGGGCCGCCGACAATCGGTGTGGCCAGTACCGCGATCATCGGGGCGCCGCCGAAGGGGCTGACCGAGTTCGACGCCAATCTGCCGACTGGAATCCTGCCCGACGGCGGCCCCTTCACCCCGGCCGGTGCCGGGACCTGGCATGTCGTACCCGGGTCCACCCCACAGGTCGGTGAGGGCACCACGAAGACGTTCACCTACACCGTCGAGGTGGAGGACGGCGTGGACACCACGACCTATGGCGGGGACGAGGGCTTTGCGAACATGGTCAGCGAGACGCTGTCCAACCCCAAGAGTTGGACCCACAATCCGCAGTTCGCTTTTACCCGGGTGGACGGCAGCTCAGGCGTCGAACCCGACTTCCGGGTGTCGCTGACGTCGCCGATGACGGTTCGGGAAGCCTGCGGCTACGACATCCCGCTAGAGGCATCCTGCTACAACCCGGTCTACCAAGGGCAACCGCGGGTGCTTGTCAACGAAGCTCGCTGGGTTCGCGGCGCGGTGCCGTTCCAGGGCGACATCGGCTCCTACCGCCAGTACCTGATCAACCATGAGGTGGGCCACGCCATCGGCTACCAGCGTCACGAGCAGTGCGCCGGCAACGGTGAGCTGGCGCCGGTCATGATGCAGCAGACATTCTCGACCAGCAACAACGACGCGGCCAAGTTCGATCCGGGTACGGTCACCGCCGACGGAAGGACCTGCCGGTTCAACCCCTGGCCCTATCCGATCGCCTAACCTCCGCTTTCCCTTTCCCCGCGAGCGGGCGTGTCGGCACGCCGCCACGCCGGTACACCCCGGGCAATTGGGCACCCTGGACGCGTGCGACTGTCCGGGAAGTGTCAGGCCCTCGTTGTTGTTAACTGCAGTACCCATGCACACCTGATTTGATGGTGCCCAAGCCAACCAAGGAGAACTTCGGTGTCGACATCGTTGCCGCCGCTGGTAGAGCCAGCTGCCGACCTCACCCGCGAAGAGGTTGCGCGATACAGCCGCCACCTCATCATCCCCGACCTCGGCGTGGACGGGCAGAAGAGGTTGAAAAACGCCCGCGTCCTGGTGATCGGCGCCGGCGGCCTGGGGTCGCCGACCTTGCTCTACTTGGCCGCTGCCGGGGTGGGAACCATCGGGATCGTCGAGTTCGATGTCGTCGACGAATCCAATCTGCAGCGCCAGATCATCCACGGCCAGTCCGATATCGGAAGGTCCAAGGCGCAGAGCGCCCGTGACGCGATCCGTGAGGTGAATCCGCTTGTCGAGGTGCGGCTGCACGAGCTACGGCTGGAGCCGGGAAACGCCGTGAACCTATTCCGGCAATACGACCTCATCCTTGACGGAACGGACAACTTCGCCACCCGATACCTGGTCAACGATGCCGCCGTGCTTGCCGGTAAACCGTACGTATGGGGCTCGATCTACCGCTTCGAAGGCCAGGTCTCGGTGTTCTGGGAGGACGCCCCCGACGGCCCGGATGGTCAAAAACAGGGGCTCAACTATCGCGACCTCTACCCGGAGCCGCCCCCGCCGGGGATGGTTCCGTCCTGCGCCGAGGGCGGTGTGCTGGGCATCTTGTGTGCGTCGATCGCCTCCGTGATGGGAACCGAGGCGATCAAGCTGATCACCGGCATCGGCGAGACGCTGCTGGGTCGGTTGATGGTTTACGACGCTCTGGACATGTCGTATCGGACGATCAAGATCCGCAAGGATCCCGCTACGCCGAAAATCACCGAGCTCATCGACTACGACGCGTTCTGCGGAGTCATTTCTGAGGAAGCCGCCCAAGCCTCGATGGAGGCCACCGTCACGCCGCGGGAGCTGCGCGAGATGCTCGACTCGAGCAGTAAGTTCGCGCTGATCGACGTCCGCGAACCGGTCGAATGGGACATCAACCGCATTGAGGGTGCCGAGCTCATTCCGATGTCGACGATCGAGTCCGGCGACGGTCTGGCGAAGCTGCCGCACGATCGTGTGCCGGTGCTGTACTGCAAGACCGGCGTGCGCTCGGCAGAGGCGCTCGCGGTGGTCAAGCAAGCCGGGTTCTCCGACGCCATTCATCTGCAGGGCGGCATCGTGGCCTGGGCCAAGCAACTCGAACCCGACATGGTGATGTACTAACGCGGGGTTGGCGCCCGTTCCGCATAGGCTGGGGCGGTGACCGCTGAGCGCCCGCCGGACCATGTGCTTGCGGCTTTCGGGCTGTCCGGGGTGCAACCGGATGCGCTGGGCTCCGGCTGGGAGGGCGGCTGGCGGTGCGGCGAAGTCGTGCTGTCCATGGTGGCCGACCATGCCCGCGCTGCCTGGTCGGCCAAGGTGCGCGAGACGTTGTTTATCGACGGCGTACGGCTGGCTCGGCCGGTGCGCTCCACCGACGGGCGCTATGTCGTTGCCGGTTGGCGTGCCGACACCTACGTTGCGGGCACCCCGGAACCCCGCCACGACGAGGTGATCTCCGCCTCGGTACGACTGCACGAAGCCACCGCCAAACTCGAACGACCGCGGTTCCTGACCCAACCCCCACTGGCGCCCTGGTCCGACGTCGACGTGTTCGTGGCCGCCGACCGGTCGGCATGGGAGGATCGCCCGCTGCACTCGTTGTCGCGCGGGGGTCGAGAGGCGCCAGGAACCGAGAACGGTAAGCCATACGTTGAGTTGATCAATCAGCTCGCGACGCTGCGCCGGCCCACGAAGAGCGCGAGTCAACTCGTGCACGGAGACCTGTACGGCACAGTGCTCTTCGCCGGCACCGCAGCGCCGGGCATCACCGACATCACCCCGTACTGGCGGCCGCCGGCATGGGCCGCAGGTGTCGTCGTGGTCGACGCGCTGTCCTGGGGCGACGCTGATGACGGTCTTATCGAGCGGTGGATGCCGCTGCCGGAGTGGCCGCAGATGCTGCTGCGCGCCTTGATGTTCCGGTTGGCCGTTCATGCACTGCATCCCAACTCGACGGCCGAGGCGTTACCGGGGTTGGCCCGCACTGCCGCATTGGTACGGCT
>CAZCHU010000132.1:0-2173 GCA_964498215.1 uncultured Mycobacterium sp.
TGCTGCAGGGCCCTGACGACGTGTGCTCCGATGTATCCGGCTCCACCGGTCACCAAGACTCTCACTGCGCGCTCCTAGGGCTGAACCCGATCTGATTGACATGTGCCGACGCACCCGATCCAACGTCAGCCAGGCCGGGCGTCTTGCTCTCGTAGTTTTGCAGGTTGGGGATGGGCGATCGCGGTGTTCACGAAAGTCGCACCACACGGGCCCTAGGCTGGCACGGTGCAATTGCTACTGATTCGACACGCGCTGCCCCGGCGCAGTGAACGCGGGCAGGGCTCCGATCCGAGCCTGTCCGCCGAGGGCGTCGATCAGGCGGCCAGACTCCCCGATGCGCTGGCTCGATTCCCGATCAAGCGCCTCGTGAGCAGCCCCCAGGTGCGTGCGGTCGAAACAGCCCAGCCGGTGGCCGACGCGTTGGGCGTCGCGGTCGAGGTCGACGAGCGGTTCGCCGAGTACGACCGTGACCTGCCGCACTACATCCCCATCGAGCAGATCGCGGCGGAGAATCCCGAGGAAATGCAGCGCCTCCTGGACGGCCGCCTCCCCAGCGGCGTCGACGAAGAGGATTTCCTCGCCCGTGTCACCGGGGCCCTCGACGATCTCGTCGACCGCGCCGAACACGACCACACGGTCGCGGTGTTCAGCCACGGCGGGGTGATCAATGCCGTGCTGCACCGGATCCTGGGTACTCAGCGGCTGCTGTCGTTCCACGTCGACTACGCCTCGGTGACCCGGCTGCTGTCGTCGCGCACCGGGCGCCTGGCTGTCGCCGGGGTCAACGCCACCGAACATGTGTGGGACCTGCTCCCGCGGAATCGGCTCTGAGCGCTTGCCCGCAGAGCAGGCAACGGCAGCTGGTAGACAGGTTTCGTGACTGACCTCGATGGCCTCGATCTGAACGCCCTGGATCGACACCTGCGCGAAACCGGGATTCCGCGCACTGGAGAGCTACACGCCGAGCTCATCGCCGGCGGACGATCCAACCTGACCTTCCTGGTGTCCGACGATGCCTCACGGTGGGTGCTGCGCCGCCCACCGCTGCACGGTCTCACGCCGTCCGCGCACGATATGGCTCGGGAGTACCGGGTGGTGGCCGCGCTCGCCGAGACTCCCGTACCGGTCGCGCGGGCGGTGACGATGCGCAACGACGACTCGGTGCTCGGCGCTCCGTTTCAGATGGTGGATTACGTGCCGGGCCGGGTGGTGCGCTACAGCAGTGAGCTTGAAGCTCTCGGCGACCGCGCCGCCATCGATTCCTGCGTCGACGCACTGATCACGGTGCTCGCCGACCTGCACTCGGTCGACCCCGACGCGGTTGGGCTCGGTGACTTCGGCAGGCCGACCGGCTACCTGGACCGGCAGGTGCGGCGCTGGGGTTCGCAGTGGGAGCTGGTCAAGCGTGACGACGACGCCTGCGACGCCGATGTCAGGGCACTGCACGCGAAGCTGACCCAGGCGATTCCGCCGCAGAGCCGGACGGCGATCGTGCATGGCGACTATCGCATCGACAACACGATTCTGGACGCCGACGACCCCACCCAGGTCGTCGCGGTGCTGGACTGGGAGATGTCAACCCTGGGTGATCCGCTCAGCGACGCCGCGTTGATGTGCGTCTACCGGCACCCGACGTTTCACCTGGTCAACGACGACGCGGCATGGGCCTCCGAGCTGATCCCCAACGCTGATGAGCTAGCCCAGAAATACTCGCTGGCTGCCGGGCAGCCGCTGGAGCACTGGGATTTCTACATGGCGCTGGCCTACTTCAAGCTCGCGATCATCGGCGCCGGGATCGCCTACCGGGCGCGGGAGAGCGGCGTCACCGACGATGCCGACAAAGTAGGCGAGGCGGTCGCGCCCTTTATCGCGGCAGGGCTTGCCGAGCTGTCCTGAGAGGTTTGGGCATCCGCGTTCCCGGGTAGAAATTCGCGTGACCCAACGATGTCGCGTGGGAACACTATCGAGAATCGGGAGTAAAGCGGCCTGTCATGAAGCGTGATATCGGTGCAGAGTTGGACGTGGAGATCACCGCGCGTACCACCCTTGAGTTCCAGATTGCGGTGGCGCCGCTACCGGGCGCAGCCATCACTGAGGAACTGACTTTCGTGCTGGATGGCAAGGAGATTCCGATCACGGGAAGCCCGGGAGCCTCGGGAATCCGCGAGATTTC
>CAZCHU010000132.1:2273-9275 GCA_964498215.1 uncultured Mycobacterium sp.
CCGGGTTGTCAGCCGATGGACTTCCATGCGGTGGCCGAGGCGTTCGTCGATGGTCAATGGCGGGTCGTCGACGCGACGTGCCTGGCGCCACGGCAGGCGATGGTGCGTATCGCGACCGGCCGCGACGCCGCTGACACCGCATTCCTCGATAACCACAAGGGCGCCATCACGCTGAACAATATGAACGTCACCGCAACTATCGATGGTGAGCTGCCGCGGGATTCGGTCGATCAGCTGGTGTCGATCCGGTGAGCGCTACAGCCCTGCCTTGAGGTTCTTCTTCGCCGCGCTGCGCAGCTGGTGGATTCGCACCGCGCCGACCGCGACCGTAAGCAGGCCACCGGCCACCGCCGCGAACAGGATCGCCACCCCGAGCGGCTGGCTCCAGTGCCAGCCGAGGAAGGCGAACTTCGTCGACTCCGTGTTCTGCGCGATGAAGATCAGCAAGACGATCAGGACGAGGAAACCCAGGACCAGCGAGCCCCAGAGGGCGGCGGCCTTGGTGAACTTGACGGCCGACTCGGGGGGCGGCGAGGTTTTCGGGGCCGGTTTTCCGGGTGGCCCTGAGGGTGGGGGTGGCTTTCCCGGCGACGCGGATCGATCGCTGCTCATAGCTCAATGATTGTCCTTTTGCCAGATGAATGAAACCACCACGTTGGTCACGATAGGGTCACCTCCAGCCCTCTTCGCAGATTCGTCTACCGAAAGGACTTTCGCGTGCACAGCTCTCGGCGAGCCATGCGAGTCTGGAAACGAATTCGGAACCTCACCGCACTGGCCGCTCTGTTTGCACTGTTCACGACGGCGATGTCGGCGTGCGGAAGTTCCAACCCGCTCGGCGGCGGCGAGATCTCCGGCGACCTGAAGTCGATTGTCGTCGGATCGGCGGACTTCCCCGAGTCCAAGATCATCGCCGAAATCTATGCGCAGGCGTTGGAGGCCAACGATTTCACAGTGGGACGGCAGTACGGTATTGGCAGCCGCGAGACCTACATCCCCGCGGTGCAGGATCACTCGATCGACCTGATACCGGAGTACACCGGAAACCTGCTGCAATACTTCGATTCCGAGTCCGACGCCACCACACCGAACGACGTTCTGCTGGCGTTGTTTCGGGCGTTGCCCGGTGACCTGTCAATCCTCAACCCGTCGCCGGCGGAGGACAAAGACACCGTCGCGGTGTCGTCCGAGACGGCGCAGCGCTGGAACCTCGAAACGATCGGCGATCTGGCCGAGCACTCTTCCGAGGTGAAATTCGGTGCTCCATCAGAGTTTCTGAACCGCGCCGAGGGAATGCCCGGCCTCAAGGACAACTACGGTCTCGACGTACCGGAGAAGAATTTCATCGCGATCAGCGACGGTGGTGGCCCGGCCACGGTGCGGGCATTGACCGACGGCACCGTCACCGCTGCCAACATCTTCAGCACGTCACCCGCGATCGCCGAGAACAACCTGGTGGTGCTGGCGGATCCGAAGAACAACTTCCTGGCGGCCAATGTGGTGCCGCTGGTCAGCTCGCAGAAGAAGTCCGACGAACTCAAGACCGTGCTCGACGCCGTGTCCGCGACACTGACTACCAAGGACCTCATCACGCTCAACACCCAGACAACGGGCAACTCCGGCATCAACCCGGACGAGGCTGCGCAGAACTGGGTGCACGAGCACGGCTTCGACAAACCCGTGCGGCCGTGAGCAGAACAGGATTTCGATGATCGAATTCGCCGGCGTCACCAAGCAGTACGCCGACGGCACCGTGGCCGTCGACAACCTCGATCTCGCCGTGCCGGAGGGTTCCCTGGTCGTTTTCGTCGGCCCTTCGGGCTGCGGCAAGACCACGTCGATGCGGATGATCAACCGGATGATCGAGCCGACCGCGGGCACTTTGACCGTCAACGGCGAGGATGTCACCACCGTCGACGCGGTAAAACTACGCTTGGGTATTGGCTACGTGATCCAGAGTGCCGGGCTGATGCCGCACCAGCGCGTCGTCGACAACGTCGCCACAGTGCCGGTGCTCAAGGGGGAGTCGCGCCGCGCGGCCCGCAAGTCGGCGCTCGGCGTGCTCGAACGGGTCGGTCTGGACCCCAAGCTGGCCGACCGCTACCCGGCCCAACTCTCCGGAGGCCAGCAACAGCGGGTCGGGGTGGCCCGGGCGCTGGCCGCGGACCCACCGATCCTGCTGATGGACGAACCGTTCAGCGCCGTCGACCCCGTGGTACGCGAGGAGCTTCAGGCCGAAATCTTGCGTCTGCAAAGCGAATTGCACAAAACCATCGTGTTCGTCACCCACGACATCGACGAAGCCATCAAGATCGGGGACAGCGTGGCCGTCTTCGGCCGTGGCGGTGTGCTGCAGCAGTACGACGAGCCCAAGCGCTTGCTGTCCAACCCCGCCAACGACTTCGTTGCCGGATTCATCGGAACCGACCGGGGATACCGCGGGTTGCAGTTCCGCCACGCCAGCGGTCTGCAGATGCATGACATTCGCGCGGTCGACGAGGCCGGAATCAATGCCCTCGAGCTACCTGCTGGGGACTGGGCGCTGGTGACCAAACCGAACGGCACCCCGTATGGCTGGATCGACGCTCCCGGTGTCGAATTGCATCGTTCGGGAAAGACGTTGTACGACAGTACAACCGCGGGCGGATCGCTCTTCCGCCCGGACGACTCGCTGCGTCAGGCGCTCGACGCGGCGCTGTCCTCGCCGTCGGGATTCGGAGTGGCGGTGGACGGCGACGGCAAGCCGATCGGTGGAGTCCTCGCCGACGACGTTCTCGATGCGCTGAAGAAGCAGCGGTTAGCACGTTGACATACCTGCTGAACAACCTCGATACGGCGTGGTCGCTGACCGTGATCCACCTGCGGCTGTCGCTGATCCCGGTCGTTTTGGGGTTGCTCATCGCGGTGCCGCTCGGTGCGCTGGTTCAGCGGACGACGGCGCTGCGCCGGCTGACCACCGTGACGGCGAGCATCGTGTTCACCATCCCGTCGCTGGCGCTGTTCGTCGTGCTTCCGTTGATCATCCCCACCCGTATTCTGGACGAGGCCAATGTCATCGTCGCGCTGACCCTCTACACGACAGCACTGTTGGTGCGTGCCGTGCCTGAGGCGCTGGATGCGGTGCCCGAACCGGTGCGCGACGCCGCCACCGCTATCGGCTACCGACCGCTGACCCGAATGCTGAAAATCGATCTGCCACTGGCAGTTCCCGTGCTGGTCGCCAGCCTGCGAGTGGTCGCAGTCACCAATATCTCCATGGTGTCGGTCGGTTCGGTGATCGGCATCGGCGGCTTGGGCACCTGGTTCACCGAGGGCTACCAATCCAACAAGAGCGACCAGATCGTTGCGGGCATCATCGCCATCTTCCTGCTGGCGATCATCATCGACACGCTGATCATGCTGGCCGGCAAGGCCCTGACACCCTGGACGCGAGCCCAGCCTGGAACATCGCGCCTCACTCGTCGACGCAAGAGCGCACCCGCCCTGGAGCCCGCGTGAACTTCCTCGAGCAAGCGCTGTCCTTCATCTTCACCGCGGCCAACTGGGCGGGTCCGTCGGGGCTGGGGGCGCGCATCGTCGAACACCTCGAATACACCGTGATCGCAACGTTTTTCTCGGTGCTGATCGCGGTTCCGGTCGGAATGCTCATCGGGCACACCGGACGGGGCACGTTCTTCGTCGTCACCGGAGTAAACGCGTTGCGGGCACTGCCCACGCTGGGCATCTTGCTGCTCGGTGTGCTGCTGTGGGGTCTGGGGCTGGTGCCGCCGACCGTCGCGCTGATGCTGCTCGGGATCCCGCCTCTGCTGGCCGGCACCTACGCCGGTATCGCGAACGTGGATCGGGCGGTCGTGGACGCCGCCAGATCGATGGGCATGACCGAGTCACGGATCCTGCTGCGCGTGGAGACTCCCAATGCCCTGCCGCTGATTCTCGGTGGGCTGCGCACCGCCACACTTCAGATCGTCGCAACGGCGACCGTTGCGGCCTACGCCAGCCTCGGCGGCCTGGGTCGCTATCTGATCGACGGAATCAAGGTGCGGCAGTTCCACATCGCTTTGGTGGGGGCTTTGATGGTGACCGCGCTCGCGCTGATTCTGGATGCGGCGCTGGCGTTCGCGGTGTGGATCTCGGCGCCCGGAAGCGGCCGGTTGCAGAAATTTCGCAGGATGCCGCAGCCGTTCCTCAGCGATGAGATCGCCCTCGAATCAGGGTCGCTGAAGCGCTCCCAGGGTGCGTCGCGCCCGAGTTTCGGAGCCCGCCGCGAGCGGGGGGATCCGTCGCCTACGGTAGAGGGGTGAGTGAAGCCGATCGGACTGACGCGAGCAGTTCCAGCGCACCCGATGAGCCGAAGGGTCCGTGGCCGGCCATTCTGACGTGGCGTGCCCACGATGAACCGAGGATGGAGTCGGCGCGCGTACAGGTCGCCGGCGGCCGGGTGAAGGCCTACGGCCGGATCGTGGCGGCGGCCACCCCTCTGCATCCCGCGTTCAGCGCGTCCTACGACTTGATCACCGATGATGCCGGCGCGACCAAGAGGCTGTCCCTGACCGTCACCCTCGCCGAGCGTGAGCGCCAGATGTCCATCGCGCGCGATGAAGAGAACATGTGGCTGGTGCAGGATACTTCGGGTCAGACCAGCCGATCCGCGTTCGACGGTTCCCTCGACGTCGACGTGATTTTCAGCGCGTTCTTCAACGCGCTGCCGATACGGCGCACCGGCGTCTACCGGGAGGACGGCGGCTCGATCACCGTGCCGGTCGTCTACGTTCGGGTGCCCGACCTCTCAGTCGACGTCTCGACGATCAGCTACACCTCGGCAACCGACGGCATCACCGTGGATTCGCCGGTGTCCCGGACGACGGTAAAGGTCGACGCCGACGGTTTCATTCTTGACTATCCAGGGTTGGCAGAGCGGATCTGATCACCCCGCCCGCGCGCGCCGCGGCGGCGAGCTCCTCGCGCCAGCCGTCGGCGCCGATGACCGTCGAGACGATCGGCGGCCGGGTGAAATCGTCGTACCGGATCCGGGCGGCATGGCCGGCCTCGACAAGGTCGGACACCGGCCGGTGGGCGGCCAATTGGTCGCGGGCGTCGCCGAGCAGGCGCAGCGCCTGTTCGAGGATCGGCAGCAGCTGAGCGGAGTTGGCTTCGCACATCGCCCGAACCAGATCCGGTGCGGTCGCCGCGACGCGAGTGCCGTCGCGAAACGATCCGGCCGCCAGCGGGAAAGCCAGCGGAACCTCGGCCGCGGTGGCGGCGAGCGCCTCGGCGAGCAGGTGCGGCAGATGCGAGATGGCCGCCGCGGCGGCGTCGTGCTCGTCGGAGCGGGCCGGGACGACGACCGCCCCGCAATCCAGGGCCAAGTTCATCACCTGGGACCACACCTGGGCATCGACATGGTCGTCGACACTGATCACCCACGGCGCGCCAACGAACAGCGTGCCTTCCCCGGCCGCCCACCCCGACTGTGCGGTGCCCGCCATGGGATGCCCGCCGACGAACCGCTGCAGCAGCCCGGCGGCTGCGACTTCCCGGTGCACGGCAACCTTGACGCTGGTCACGTCGGTCAGCGGGCAGTCCGGGGCGAGTTCGCGGATGCGGCCCAGCAGCGGCGGCAACGCGGGCACAGGGACCGCCAGAACGATCAGAGCTCCGGTGGCCGCCGCCTTCGTCAGCGTCTCGTCGAGGTCCGCGGTGGCCTCGAATCCGTCGGCCCCCGCGGCCGCTGCCCCCTCGGTGGAGCGGTTATAGCCGAACACCTGGCGGCCGGCCGTTGCGGCCGCGCGCATGACCGAGCCGCCGATCAGTCCCAGACCGAGCACACACACCGGTGTTTTCGTCACGTCCCCAGGTTGACACACTCACGCGTTACCACCATGCGTGGAGGGGCGGACTCGCTGGTCAAGGCCCTGACGGGGGACTACCGTGAACGCTCATGGGACCGCAGAGGGCGCAGTCGAAGAAACGGGCCGAGGACGTGCCCGAAGGTTTCGCTGTGGCCGTTGTCCGGGAGGACGGTAAGTGGGCGTGCACCGCGATGCGCGTCGCAGCCCTGACGAGCCTGCCCGCCGCCGAGAAGGAGTTGCGTGAGTTACGCAGCGCTGGAGCAGTTTTCGGACTGTTGGATGTTGACGACGAGTTCTTTGTGATCGTGCGGCCGGGTCCGTCGGGAACCCGGCTGTTCCTCTCGGATGCCACTGCTGCGCTGGACTACGACATCGCCGCCGAGGTGCTGGAGAAACTCGACGCCGACATCGAAGACGAGGATCTCGACGGGGCCGATCCGTTCGAGGAGGGCGACCTGGGGGTGCTGTCCGACATCGGGCTGTCCGAGGCGGTGTTGGGCGTGATCCTGGATGAGAGCGACGAACTGTACGCCGACGAGCAGGTGGGCCGGATCGCCAGGGAGATGGGGTTCGCCGACGAGCTGGCGGCGGTGCTCAAGCGTCTGAATCGGTGACCGACGAGGAGTTGATCCGGGCCGCGCTGCAGGCGGCTCGCGGCGCCGGATCCCTCGATGTGCCGATCGGGGCGGTCGTCGTCGCGGCCGACGGGACCGAGGTGGCGCGGGCGGCCAACGCCCGGGAGGCGCTCGGTGATCCCACCGCGCACGCGGAGATCCTGGCGTTGCGGTCGGCAGCGGGGGCGCTCGGCGACGGCTGGCGGCTGGCGGGGGCCACACTCGCGGTGACGGTGGAGCCCTGCACGATGTGCGCGGGCGCGCTGGTCATGGCGCGGGTAAAACGGGTGGTATTCGGGGCGTGGGAGCCCAAGACCGGTGCGGTCGGATCACTGTGGGACGTGGTGCGCGACCGGCGGCTGACGCATCGGCCCCAGGTGCGTGGGGGAGTGCTGGCCTCCGAGTGCGCCGGGTTGTTGGAGGAGTTCTTCGCCCGGCAGCGGTGACGGTTTGGGATGTCAGCCGGTCCATCGGTAAGCTGCCTCCCGGTGGCGTGTCCGAGCGGCCTAAGGAGCACGCCTCGAAAGCGTGTGACGGGT
>CAZCHU010000133.1:0-8959 GCA_964498215.1 uncultured Mycobacterium sp.
CAATACATCGGCCAGGGGCGCGCGGAGCGCTGGCCGCCCACGTGGAAGTCCCGATAACGAAGGTTTTCGGGACACGCTGCGCAGCACATGGCCACCTGGGGGTTTGATGTCCCGTTAACCTGTCCCGATTTGTCGGTGGGGGAGGGTAGGACTTCAGGCATGGGTGAGCTGCTGGGGTACGCGCGGGTGTCGACAAGCGATCAGAATTCGGACAGTCAGGCCGACGCCTTGGCTATAGCGGGTTGCTCCCGGGTGTGGACCGATGTGGCTTCGGGTGTGCACGCCCATCGCCCGGCCCTCGACGAGCTCGTTGCGGCAGCCGGTGCGGGAGACACTGTGGTGGTGTGTCGGCTGGATCGGTTGGGACGATCGCTGCCGGATCTGTTGAACCTCGTTGGGGATTTGACCGTCCGCGACATCGGGTTGCGATCGTTGGCCGAGCAGATTGACACCACTAGCGCCACAGGACGTTTGGTGTTGCACGTCTTTGGCGCACTGGCCGAGTTTGAACGTGCGTTGATGCACGAACGCACTATGGCTGGCCTGACTGCTGCCCGGTCCCGTGGCCGAGTGGGCGGCCGACCTCGCGCATTGACCAGAGCCCAACGGGCCCATGCTCAGGAATTGGCTGCGGCCGGCACACCAGTGCGCGAGATCGCCGAGCTCCTCGGCGCCGGACGGTCCACCGTGTATAGAGTTCTCGCCGCAGCAGCGACGTGACCGACCAATGCCCCGAGAAGCCCAACGCCCTAGACCTAACGCCCTTGCGTTAGACCAACGCTCGCCCTCAGACTGGCCGCCCAGGCCGCGTCAGGCAACTCCGACGCCTGCGTGTCCAGGCGGGCGAACTGAGCGGCGAATGCTTGAGTCTGTCTTGAGCGCACCAATCGTTTGCGCAGCAAGGGGGTTGCGTCGTGGCGCGAGTTGAATGGACCCGGCTGTCGGGTGACGAGACAGAGACTGTCGTCGGGATGCTCATTTGCAGCAAGTACCCGAATGCAGTTCGTGTGCGTCCTAGTCAGGGCGACGGCGGCGTCGACATTTTTGTTCCCGGTGCGGCTGGTTTCGGCAAGGAGCGGGCGGTCTACCAGGTCAAGAGCTACAACAAGAACCTGACCAGCACTCAAAAGCGGGCGATCAAGAGGTCCTATGACGAGGTCGTCAAGACCAGCGAAGAAGAGGGCTGGGTGATCACGGAGTGGCACCTCGTAATGCCGCTTGACTTGACGGACGTGAACCTTGGCTGGCTCGACGCGTTCACCGCAGATGCAAACTTTCCGTGCGAGACCCACGGTCTCCTCTTCTGCGATACGCAAGCAGCGAACTTTCCCAAAGTTATCGACTACTACTTGCACGACGGAAAAGACCGCCTCCAGGCGGCGATGAACAACCTGACCGCCATCGCATCAGGTCGAAGAAATCGACTCGATGGTGACCCTCTGGCCGTTGGGGACGTCGCGGTCGATTTGGCTTCGATTCACAAGGCGCTCAACGCATATGACCCGTTCTATCGGTACGACTACACAGTGTCAGATACACCTCCTCCTGTCGAACCAGCGCCTGGAAAGGTTGGTCTGGTCGCGGTGTACGCGATAGAACACGAATCTGTCTGGATCACGGTCGAGATCTTTGCGCTTTCCCGAGCGGCGATCGCAGAGCGTCCCATCAGCGGTGAGTTCACAGTGGCGATACCCAAAGGTGACGAGGAGCTCCGCGCACAGTTCGAACGCTTCATCGACTACGGCTCGCCCGTGACCTTGCCCGCGGGCACAGTGAGTGGGTCTCTGGACTTCCCGGGCGGGCTCGGCGGGGACCTCAGCGGCGCCAGTCTCCAGATGCTGTCTGCATCCGATCTTGGGAATGACGACGAACCTGCGGAACTGAGTTTTGCCGTGGTTGCCCCCGACTCTGACACGGTCATCGCCAGCACCACCATCAGGCGAACCGACCTCTCGGTGGGGCAGACCGGGGTGCGCAGCGTGTTCACCGAAAAGGCTGGCCTGTTCACGTTGGAGATGCTGGTGAGTGGCGGAGAACTCACGCAGGGCCAGATGAACCTGCAAGTGCAATACGATCTTGCAGGATCTCGACCGTCGGATGTGGTCGACGGGCTCAAAGTCTTGGCCGCCTGGCGGACGCCGAATCGAATCGCCTTCGGTCTGACGTACGGGCCGCCTGATTACGGCGTGCTCACTACAGATCCAATGAAGCGCGACACTGAGGCGGGACGGTGGGCGCCCATCGCGGAAGCGCTGACCGCTCTCCAGGATCATGTCGCGGTGCGCTTGAAAATGCCGCATGAGATGACCAAGGAACAGGCTATTGGCATCATGGAAGCCGCCGAGCTGATGTCGGGTGAGCCAGTGACGGGAACGATGTCGGGTACGTTCACGGTGACCCACAGCGGACCACCTCAGATTGATCGTCAACCTGACACGACCTATGAGTTCGTAGCCATCAAGCGGATCAAGTTCGAGCTGGGTGGCGATGTGATCGAGGTCGGAAAGCAGGCGCTATTTTTCCTCGGACAATATGCCGGCATTGGAGAGCACGAATCTGAGATCCAGCCAGTTTCAGAGGGACTCAGCATCCGTTACACCGGTGGCGCCGAAGTGACGCATGTATCGGCGCGGCACTTCCAAGGTAATGCCACCGTGCGCGACCTTCCCCACAGCGTAGAAATGCGCTCGGTGATGAAATCCGCTGATCCCGCGACGATGGATGAGTACCGGGCCGAAACCGCCGAGTGGGAAGCCCTCGACGCCGACCTCAACGAGGGCGGTTCATGAACGTGTCGATTCGCGCCTGTGCGATGGAATGATGCGTGCATCTGGCCGATCGGCCCGGCCAGCGTCAGAAGGAGGCCTTTGCGGGGATGGTGAGGTTGAATCTCAAGGCGGTCGAGGAGCGAGTCGCGCCGCTCGCGGACTGTGCGGCGTATGACCGTGAGTTCATCTTCGATCTGCTTCTGGCCTACGGGAAGCCGAAGGGCAACGTCACGCGTCTGCGTAACGGGTCGCTGAACGTAGCGGTCGATCCCGACCGTGAGGTCGCGCAGAAGAACGTCGTCTACTTCCGTGAGACGGATCGCGAACCCCTAGCCGATATTGAGGAGCTGCGGAGTTCTGCGTCGGTGGTCCGCTATAACCCGCGGTTTGTGATCGTCACCGACTACGACGAGCTCGTGGCCGTGGACATGAAGACCGGCGAGAACAAAGTGTTCCCGATCCGGGACATCGCAAAGCACTTCACCTTCTTCCTGCCGTGGGCCGGGATGGAGAAGGCGCAGTACACCTCCGAAGCGCACGCCGATGTCAAAGCCGCCGAGCGGATGGGCAAGCTGTTTGACGCGTTGCTTGCGGCAAACCCGGATCTGCTCGATCAGCCGCATGGCCGTCACGCGCTGAACGTCTTCTTCACACGCCTGCTGTTCTGTTTTTTCGCTGAGGACACCGGGATTTTCGACGACGGGCAGTTCTCCTCCGCGGTGGGTTCACACACCCAACCCGACGGATCGGACGTCGCCGAGTTCTTGACCGATCTGTTCAATGCGCTCGACGCCGAGGCACCCGAGGACAAGCCGAGTTACCTGGCCGGGTTTCCGTACGTCAACGGCCGGCTGTTCGAGGTGTCGAGCAAGCATGTGGTGCCCACCTTCACCAAGGCCGCACGGGCTCTGTTGCTGGATCTGGGTGCGCTGAAATGGAGTGAGATCAACCCCGACATCTTCGGCTCGATGTTCCAGGCCATCGTCACGCCTGGAACGCGATCGGACCTCGGTCAGCACTACACATCCGTGCCGAACATCCTCA
Organism: uncultured Mycobacterium sp.; assembly: GCA_964498215.1. Taxonomy (GTDB): domain Bacteria; phylum Actinomycetota; class Actinomycetes; order Mycobacteriales; family Mycobacteriaceae; genus Mycobacterium. Next base: position 3,813 of record CAZCHU010000133.1, read on the forward strand.
AAACGATCGAGCCACTGTTCCTCGACAGCCTCAAAGAGCAGTTCGACGCTGGATTCGACAGCGTCAGAAAGCTGGAGGCGCTGCTGGAACGGATCGGCGAGATCAAAGTGTTCGACCCCGCGTGCGGCTCGGGCAACTTTCTGGTCATCGCATACAAGGAGCTGCGCCGGCTGGAGCACGCGATCCTCGAACGACTCGCCGACCTCAGCGTGAAACACCAAGTGCTCTACGCGGTGTCGAAGATCAACATCGAGAGCTTCTACGGCATCGAGATTGACGATTTCGCCGTCGAAGTGGCGATCCTGTCGCTCTGGATTGCCAAGCACCAGATGAACCGCGAGTTCAAGGAGAAGTTCGGTGTCGAGATTCCGTTGATTCCGCTCAAGGAGACCGGTCAGATCCGCGCCGGAAACGCTACGCGCGTGAGCTGGAACGAGGTCTGCCCCAATGACGGCCGGTCGGAGATCTACCTGATCAGCAACCCGCCGTACGTGGGTTCGAGTATGCAGACCAACGAGCAGAAGATGGAGTTCAGGGGTGTCTTTGGATCTCGAGTGTTTTCGAAGAACCTTGACTACATTTCTCTATGGTTCGTCAAGGGTGCTGACTACATCGCGGGCACTCATGCTGAGCTGGCGTTTGTGACGACCAATTCTGTCGCACAAGGCGAGCATGTGAGCCTGCTGTTTCCGACGATCTTCGCCGCAGGAGTTGAGATCGGTTTCGCTTACACGTCGTTCAAATGGGAGAACAGTGCGAAGCGCAACGCTGGTGTCACGGTATCGGTGATCTCGTTACGTACCCCATCGAGTGCACCGAAGTACATCTTCACCGATGGGCTGCAGATCCAAGCAAAGAACATCAACGGCTACCTGGCGGACGCGGCAAACATCATCGCGGGACGGCGGATGACACCAGTATCCTCGTCTCTTCCGCCGATGGTTTTCGGATCGAAGCCGACAGATGGCGGCCACCTAGTCCTCGAGCCTGGGGAGGCCAGGCCGTTGCTTGACGAGTTCCCGGCAGCCCGCCAATTTGTCAAAAGATATGTAGGTGCAGCGGATTACATCAAAGATACCGAACGCTATTGCCTGTGGATCACGGACGCGGAAGCCGACCGCGCCGCAGAGATAGCGCCAATCGCCGATCGCCTACGCCTGGTTGCCGACTTTCGAAGCAGGAGTAAAGCGCAGAGCACTGTCGATTTTGCAAACCGTCCACATCGATTCAAACAGCTCGCATACAAGCCCACGGATTCAATCATCGTTCCCAGCATCTCGTCGGGCCGTCGCGAGTACATTCCGATCGGATACCTCGGGCCAGACACGGTTATTTCGAACAAGGGATTCGCTCTCTATGACGCGGAACCCTGGGTATTCGCGCTACTGACCTCAGCGATGCACATGGCCTGGACTCGGTCCGTCGGCGGACGCATGCGTGAGGACTATCAGTACTCGAACACGATCGTCTACAACAATTTCCCGGTGCCTCCGCTGTCGGATGCGTTCAAGGAGCAGCTGACGGTGGCCGCGTTGCGGGTGTTGGATGTGCGTGAGTATCACTGCGAGAAGACCCTGGCTGAACTCTACGATCCCGACGACATGCCTGATGATCTGCGGGCCGCGCATGCCGAGGTTGACGCACTGGTGGATTCGATCTACTCCAAGCGGGTCTATGAAACCGACGAGGAGCGTTTGTCGGATCTGTTCGCTATGTATGAGGCGATGACTACCGAGGAACAGGCGGCGAACTCCGGCAAGGGGGCTAGGAAGTGACCGGCACGGTGAACGTCGTTGATGTGACGTATGCGCAGACCGGTGCGTCGGTGAACACCGACACCTTGGGGATGCGGGAGATGCAGCGGCGGGTGTTCGCCAGGCGGGATGCGCAGCATTTATTGATCAAGGCCCCACCGGCGTCAGGCAAGTCGCGGGCGTTGATGTTCGTCGGTTTGGACAAGCTGTACAACCAGGCCCGCAAGAAGGTGATTGTCGCGGTCCCGGAGCGCTCGATCGGGGCGTCGTTCTCCTCGACGGACCTGACCGCGCACGGGTTTTTCGCGGACTGGGAGGTCCCCCCGAAGCGCAACCTGTGTATACCGGGCTCCACGGCGGGCAAGGTCACTGCGTTCATCGACTTCCTGGGCAGTTCTGATCCGATTCTGGTGTGCACGCATGCCACACTGCGGTTCGCGTTCGAACGCCTGGCACCGGATGAGTTCAACGGCACGGTGCTGGCGATCGATGAGTTTCATCACGTGTCGGCAGATACCGAGGCCAGTCGCCTGGGCGCTCTGCTGAAAGAGGTGATGGCCGGCTCGGACGTGCACATCGTGGCGATGACCGGATCGTATTTCCGCGGCGACTCGGTGCCGGTGCTCTCCGCCGAGGACGAAGCCCGTTTCACCCCGGTCACGTTCAACTACTACGACCAACTCAACGGCTACCAGCATCTGAAGTCGCTGGGGATTGGGCACCACTTCTATCAAGGCCGCTACACCGAGGCGATCGGTGAGGTGCTGGATCTGGACAAAAAGACGATCCTGCACATCCCGAACGTGAATTCCGGTGAGTCGACCAAGGACAAGATCGAAGAGGTCGGGTTCATTCTCGATTCGATCGGTGAGGTCATCGGCACCGAACCGGACACCGGGATCATCCGGATTCGCCGCAACGACACCGGGCAGGTGCTGCGCGTGGCTGATCTAGTCGATGACACCGATCTCACGAAGCGTGCCGACACGTTGCACTACCTGTCGACCGTGGCCGCTAAAGAGCGTGATGGTGTGGACATCATCATCGCGTTGGGGATGGCCAAGGAAGGTTTCGACTGGCCGTTCGCCGAGCACGCGTTGACCGTCGGGTATCGGGCGTCGTTGACCGAGATCATCCAGATCATCGGGCGCGTAACCCGTGACAGCCCGGGTAAGGCACACGCGCAGTTCACCAACCTTCTCGCCGAGCCCGACGCCGAGCGTGGTGAGGTGACGGTGTCGGTGAACAACATGCTCAAGGCGATCACCGCGTCGTTGTTGATGGAGCAGGTCCTGGCGCCGAATTTCAGTTTCAAAGCCAAGCGCGGCAACGATGATGCTCCCGAGCCGGGGACGATCAAGATCAAGGGCTTCAAGGAGCCCTCCAGTGAGCGGGTCAAGCAGATCATCGAGACCGACCTCAATGATCTGAAGGCCAACGTCTTGCAGGATGAGACGTTCGCCAAGGCCGCGGCCGGCAGTGTCGATCCGGAAACGACGAACAAGGTGTTGATTCCGAAGATCATCCGGGAGCGCTACCCGGATCTTGACGATGATCAGGTCGAGGAGCTGCGCCAACAGGTCGTCGTGGACTCGGTGATCAAAAACGGTGAGGTCAAGCAGGTCGGCGACAAGCGGTTCATCAAGATGGCCAGCACGTTCGTCAACATCGATGACGTGAGCATCAACCTCATCGACTCGGTCAATCCGTTTCAGCGGGCGTTCGAGGTGATGTCGAAGTCGGTGACACCGTCGGTGCTACGGATCATCTCCGATGCGATCACCGCAACCCGGGTGCAGATCAGCGAGGAGGAGGCGCTCGCACTGTTCCCCAAGATCCAGAACTGGGCAAAGGTCAACGGCCGCCGCCCGAACGTACGCTCCGAGGACCCCACCGAAAAGCGGTACGCCGAAGCCCTGCTGTTGCTGCAACGCCTCAAGCAGCAGCGGCTGGCCGAAAAGCAAGCAGCCGAGGATGCAACAATCTGATGGCTGAGAAACACAACCCGGCCGATACCGCCGAGGCAGCGGCCATCGACAAGTTCCAACAGTTGATCGACTCGGACGTCGACGGCCTGCTGGACATGCCCGACAAACCGCAGAAGCTCACCGCCGAAGGGCGGCTCGAACGCGCCTTCCTAGAGATAGTGGAGTTCCGGCGTGTTCATGGTCGGCTGCCCAGCCCGATCACCCGCGAAATATCCGAACGCAAGCTCGGCGCACGCCTGGACGGCATCCTGGCCGACGACGAGAAGATCCAAGCGCTGCAGCATCTCGACGAGTTCGGACTCCTCGAAGTGTCCGAGGCCCCGGGCTCCATCGATGAACTTCTCGACGCCGACCCGCTTGATCTGCTCGGCGATGAGACCGGTGTCCTGGACGTGTCGGGGTTGCCGACCCGCAGAAAACCCACCACCGCCGATGATGTCGCCCGTCGGCAGAAAGCAACCGGCTTCGAAGAGTTCGAACCACTGTTCAAGCAGAAGCACGCAGAACTGGCCGACGGCTCGATGCGGTTGGTTGCGTTTCCCGGTGTGGAGTCCATCGTGGAGGGGCGATTCTTCGTCCTCAACGGTGTGATGCTGTTCGTCGCGGAGATCGGGGAAACGCAACACAAGGTCGTCGGCGGCAAGCAAGAAAAAAAGCAACGTCTCCGGGTGATCTTCGAGAACGGAACCGAGTCGTCGATGTACCGGCAATCGCTGTCGATCCGACTGCACGAGCAGAGCGGGCTGGCGGTGGCCCGCTCGCAGATCAGCACATCCGAGATCGGTGACGCCGACATCGACAGCGGATACATCTACGTGTTGCGCTCCCTTAGCCAGGACCCGCAGATCGCAGGTATCGCCGATCTTCACAAGATCGGCTTCTCCCGCGACACCGTTGAGAAGCGGATCAAGAACGCCGAGAAGTCACCGACCTACCTCATGGCCCCCGTCGAGGTCGTCGCTACCTATCGCGTCTACAACGTGCGGGCCTCAGCGTTGGAGAACCTGCTGCACCGCGTCTTCGCCGCGGTCCGTCTCGACCTGACCCAAATCGATCCGAAAGGTCGCAACTACGATCCCTCCGAATGGTTTGTCGTGCCCCACAAGATCATTGATCAGGCGATCGCGCTGATCATGTCCGGTGACATCGTGCGCTACCACTACGACACCGGTACACGGCGCCTCGTCGAGAACACCTCGTAATCCACTGGAGTTCTATCGGTTTCGCTGGCCAGTGCGCCCTTAGATCGTCGAGATAGTCGGGGCTGAATGCCTCGGGGTGACGCCCGCAATGACCAAGGACCGCAGCCCGCACGTCACTGTTGATGGGTGCGGGTGGTGCGGCCGAGTGGTTCGGGCTCGAAGTCGATGTCGTGGCCGGAGTCGGCAGCCAGTAGTGCTGACAT
>CAZCHU010000134.1:0-2756 GCA_964498215.1 uncultured Mycobacterium sp.
CACCGCCGTTGCCTCCGGTACCAGCCGTGCCTCCGCTGCCGGCCGCCCCGCCGACTCCGATGTCGCCGCCCGCTCCACCGGCCCCGCCGGTATTGCCTGCAAGGACCGCGTCCCCGCCGTTGCCGCCGAAGCCGGCTACCGTGCCGCTGTCGCCACCGGCACCGCCCGCACCACCGTCACCATTGGTGCCGGCCGCGGTCGTGCCGACCCCAGCATTCCCGCCGGCACCACCGGCACCACCGGCACCACCGTCACCGCTATTGCCGCCGTCTTGGCCGTCCGCGCCTGGGAGAACAGCATCGGCGCCGCTGGCGCCATTGCCACCGCTGCCGCCGTCGCCGCCGTCACCGCCGTTGCCACCGTCACCACCGGTACCCGAGTCGATTCCGCTAGCGCCCCCGGCACCCCCGGCGCCGCCAGCGCCGCCAGCCTCGCCGGTCTCGCCCGAGTCGCCGGGATTGGCGCCATTGGCGCCACCAGCGCCATTAGCGCCGTCGCCACCGTCACCACCGTTGCCACCGTCGCCGACCGCGACGCCGAATGTGCCGCCCGCTCCGTTGTTGCCGCCACTTCCGCCGGTACCGCGCGCACCGCCTGCCCCGATGTTTCCGAAGGTTCCGATGTTGCCGCCGGCGCCACCGTTACCACCGGCACCGCCCGCAACGATCGCGTCACCGCCGGCCCCGCCGTTGCCGGCTACTGTGCCGGCGTTACCGCTGTTGCCACCGTTACCGCCATCGCCGTTGACTCCCGGTCCGATAGCGCCAGCGCCGGCATTACCGCCGGCACCGCCGGCACCACCGTCACCACCGTCACCGCTGTCGCCGCCATCTTGGCCGTCACCGCCGGGCAGGACCGCATCCGCGCCGTCCGCACCGTTCCCGCCGTTACCTCCTAGGCCACCGTCGCCGCCAGCACCGCCATTACCGCCGAAACCCGTGAATTCCCCACTCGCACCACCGGCACCACCGGCACCGCCGGCACCGCCGACCTGGCCGTCGCCACCGTCCTCGCCCGGAAGCGCTCCGTCGTCGCCGTTATCTCCGGCGGCGCCGTCGCCACCGTTGCCGCCGTTACCGCCGTCACCCGCGGACTCTCCCCCAGCGCCGTTGCTCCCGGCTGTACCGCCGGTCCCACCGGTACCGGCCGCACCGCCGAGTCCACCGGTACCGGCGGCACCGATCGAGCCGCCGTTGCCGCCGTCCCCGCCGTCGTTGCCGGCCAGGACGGCATCCGCGCCGTTGCCACCGTTGCCGGCCACTGCGCCCATGTTTCCGCCGTCGCCGCCGTCACCGCCGTCACCGTTTACGCCATCGAGGGCGAACAGGAAGAAGATTCGGCCCACGCCGGCATCGCCACCGGCCCCACCGACGCCACCGTTACCGCCGGCCCCGCTGTTGCCGCCGTCTTGGCCGGCGTTACCAGCGAGGACGGCGTCGGCACCGTCGGCACCACTACCGCCGTTGCCGCCGGAACCAGCAGCACCACCGAGACCGCCACTACCGCCGCCACCGAGAACCCAGCTGCCCTGGCCACCCGCGCCACCATTACCGCCGTTGCCGCCAGTACCGCCGTCGCCACCGTCGGCGCCCGGCAACACCGCGTCAGCGCCGTCGGCACCGTCCGACCCGGCACCACCATTGCCACCGGCACCGCCATCACCGGACACCGACAACAGGCCGGTGTTACCCCCGGCGCCGCCATTACCGCCATTACCGCCGTCGCCCGTGGAATCACCACCGGCACCACCGGCACCAGCGGTGCCGAAGAACCAAGCACTGTCACCGCCATCGCCGCCGGCACCACCGGTCTGCCCGTCACCGCCGTCACCGCCATCGCCGCCGTCGCTGCTGAACGCCAGCAGCCCCGCGCTGCCACCGTTACCGCCGACACCGCCGGCGGTGTCCCCGTCACCGCCAGCACCGCCCGCACCACCGGTGCCCGACAGCGACCAGAAGCCGGTGTCCCCACCGTTACCGCCGGCGCCGCCGACCCCGACCGCCGCCGTCGCGCCGGCACCGCCATTACCACCGTTGCCGATGAACAACCCGCCGGTGCCGCCGTTGCCGCCCGCACCGCCCAGCACACCGTCGCCACCATCACCGCCGTTGCCGAACCAGCCCGCCGATCCACCGTTGCCGCCATTGAAGCCAGCCCCACCATTGCCGATCAACCCGCCGTTACCGCCGTCGCAGGCGGTCACACCCGCGCACGAAACCGCGTCGTAGCTGAAGCCGTTTCCGATCAAGATCCCGCCATTGGGATCCTCGGCAGTGCCATCACCAAACAGCTTGATACCAAACAGCGTCACGTCCTCAACGGCGCTGGCGCCCACCTCACGACGCGCCACCGCGGCCGCACCCCACATCAACGGCGCGGCCAACGGATCAACCGGGTCACCACCGTTACCGGCCTTCTTGTCCAACCCCAACCACGAGGTCAGCAACGACCCCAGGCGGCTCAACGGGTTCGTCGCCTCCGCAACTGAGGACTCCGCATCCGTCGCCGACTCGGCCAGATCCTCATCCGGCGCCGTCGACAACACCACCGACGTCGCACCCGAGGACGAAGAACCATCGCTGACCGACACCGGGGACTCCGACACCGACGGCGCAGCCTGCTCAACAACAGCCGGTTCAACGACCGGAGCCGACTCGACCTCGTCTACCGAACCGGAACCAGCAGACCCAGCCGAACCCTCATCGACGATCTCACTCGAATCCGAACCACCACCGGCGCCCGAAGCCCCATCGCCG
>CAZCHU010000134.1:2856-7319 GCA_964498215.1 uncultured Mycobacterium sp.
GGATCACTACCGGAATCCGACGGCTCCGAACCAGTCGAATCACCCGACCCCGACGAATCCGAGGCCGAGGAAGACGAAGAACCCGTCGACCCTCCCGAGCCCGAATCGGCAAACGCCACTCCCGGGACCGACGCGATCGCCGCGCCAATACCCAACGCCACCGCCAGAGCGCCAACCCGCCCCACGTAACCGGCATGACCCGACTCCGCAGGCATGGGTGTCACCCGAGCAGCGGACTGAATGCGACGAACGCCGAACCACCCGTTCGCAGGCCGACGATGACGGCCTGACCTGGCAATACGTCCGTCGCCGAAAGGGGTTTCAAAAGCGTCGCTGCTGGCCATGTCGTCCTTCTCCCCGGTATTACGTGCAGAGTTCTCCCCACAAACTTCTGGCGATGTTACGGGCATGTATCGACGATCGTGATCATTTCGCGACATGTTTCTAAGAATTTCTCAGGACATCTTCAAATTTGCCAGCGTGGTTCAACGAGCCCCTGCCGATCGAGGCCTTGCGGGTAGGTGCCTGTCCTGTTTGCGCCGGTTTTCCTGGGTAGCCCAGCAACGGACCCACGCGCGTTCAGCGTAGGTCGATTACCGGCCGGTAATTTGCCCAGATGCCAGAGAATCGCGGCGCGATCTGATTCTTCTCATCGAAGCCTGGCCGTCACCGATCGATGTCTATGCTGCGTACCGGGCAGCTGGGCATCTGAACATCTGAGCAAGCGACAGAGGCGCCGGCCAGTTCGATCAGCGCGCACACGCCGACGACCCATGGCCTTGTGCTGAAGTTGCGGCCAGTGCTCCGGATCGCGGGATCCGACACTGACAAGGACCGAGAGGACCGAACGATGAGCATGCGGGTTCTAGCGTTCGCGCCGTCGCTCAGCGTGGCCTCGCTAGATGCCGGCGGAGTCACCGCAGAGGGTTTCCCCATGAAACGCTGCTATGTGGATAAATTCCCCAACCAGATCACCGTCCCCGTGGTGGTGGCCGTCTGCAGCCCGGGCGGCACCAACTATGACTCGCGAAAAGTCATCGTCGCCACGTCGCCAACTGGTGAGCGGGTCGGCACCTTGGAGTTCTCGTGGGATTGGCCCGACGATCCGCCGCTAGCTGTCAAGTTCCGGGTCTTCGCCCAGCAACTGCGCATGACCGTGACGACGGCAGGTATCTATGCCGTGGGCCTCTACGACAGTCTTCACCGGAAAGAAACCGACTACATGTTTCCGCTGCCGGTGCTCGAAGGTAGCCCGCCGGTTCAGAAACTCGCGAAGCGATCACCGGACGCTCTCGAGGTGGGTTACCTGCGTTCGTCCGATGGATCCAGGCCCGACAAACACAATCGAAGCGTTCCACCGCCAAGGAGGCATACCTGAAATGAACGACGATCCGCGCGATGATGTTGTCTCACGCCAGTACGAGAAATGGACTTATCCCGCCCCGATACAAGACCTCGTCCCGTGGCTTCGGAACAACTGGCAATTGTTCGATCCAAGCCACGCTCATCGGATTCTGTGGCCCAATCGGGACTACCAACCCGATCTCGACATCTTGATCGCCGGTTGCGGCACCAATCAGGCAGCGGTATTCGCCTACACCAACCCCGACGCGAAGGTGGTGGCGGTTGATATCAGCCAGGCCTCACTGGACCATCAGCGATACCTCAAAGACAAACACAAGTTGTCGAACCTGGAGTTGCATCTACTCCCGATCGAAGAGCTACCGACATTGGAGCGCGACTTCGATCTCATCGTCTCCACCGGCGTTCTCCATCACCTGGCCGACCCCGAGGTCGGGATGAAGGCGCTGGCCAAGTGCCTGCGACGGGACGGCGCGCTGGCGGTGATGCTCTACGCCAAAATCGGCCGAATCGGCGTCGAAATGCTGCAATCAGTCTTTCGCGACTTGGGACTACGGCAAGACGAAGCGTCCGTGGGCATCGTCAAGACGACAATCGCGCGTCTACCCCAGGGGCACCCCGTCCGCAGCTATCTCAACATCGCGCCGGATCTGAAATTCGACGCAGGCTTGGTGGATACGTTTCTGCACGGTCGCGACCGCAGCTATACCGTCGAGGACTGCCTGGATCTGGTCGCCGCAGCCGGGCTCGAATTTCAGGACTGGCTGAACAAGACCAACTACTATCCATCGGCCCTCACTTCGCCGAGGGACGCGTTCAGCGAAGCCCTCGACGCACTACCCACACCGAAATTGTGGTCGTTGATGGAGCGCATCAACACAACCAACGGCTGCCATTTCTTCATCGCGTGCCGACCGGACCGGCCCGCGGAGAACTACACCATCGATTTTTCGTCGACGAATTACCTCGGCTACGTCCCGCAGATGCGGTATCGCTGCAGTGTCAATGGTTCCGACATCGTCGGGCCCGGGGGACGACGCGTAGCTCTGGACCCAACCCAGTTGGCCTTCGTCCAACACATCGACGGGCAGCGCACCATCCAACAGCTCACTGAGCGGATCGCCCAAAGCGGAATACTGTCCAAAGCCGACGTCGCCAACGTCGAAGAACTGGGCCGCACACTGATCCAAGCGCTCTGGCGCAGCGATTTTCTCAACATAGCCATTAAAACCGGCCCGTGAATCTCAGGACCTCGCGATAGCGCAATCCAAGGCCGGGAAGGAGCCTCGGTCCAGCGCGGTCAGCCCGCCGGTGTTAGTGCGAATACCGGGTGATCAGCGTCTTCGGGCAGTGCCCGCCAATAGCCCTCGACCACCCTGCCGGCCTTGGGCTTGTAGGCGGCCAGAATTGGTGCCCGCAGTTCGACGGGAATCTCGGTGGCGAGGTAGGCCACCGAACCGAGCGTGACTCGGGGGTCGGCGCGGACGTTCTTCACCCACTGCGACTCGCCACGGGTGGACACCAGATACTTCACACCGTCGACTTCGGGGACGACGACCGGGATGTGTTGCGGTTCCCCGCTAGCCCGCTTCGTCACGGTCAAGGTCTCGCTGTTTCCCACACCGGTGGCCATCGCGATCCGGTTGAACACTTTTGCAACGAACCAGGGAGGCTTGAGATAGGCCATGCCTAGAGAGTGTGATGGGTTGCATGCAACTACCGCAATGGCTGGCCCGGTTCAACCGCTACTTCACCAACCCCATCCAACGAATGTGGGCCGGATGGGCCCCCACCATGGGAATCCTTGAACACGTTGGCCGTCGCTCCGGAAAGCAGTATCGGACGCCGCTAACCGTGTTCAGCGCCCGTGTCGACGGTCAGGACGCGGTGGCGGTCCTGCTCACCTACGGGCCCGACCGCGACTGGCTCAAGAACATCACTGCCGCCGGCGGCGGCACGATGCGCCGCTATGGCAAATCGTTTCGAGTCACCAACCCGCAGGTGATGCCCAAGGCTGAGGCGGCGCCATCGGTGACCGGGCTGATGCGACCCGTGTTTCCACTACTGCCCTTCGAGTCGGCTGTGCTCCTTCTGCGCGAATGACGCAGCCGCCGGCAGTGGCGTGCTCTCCGGCCGCCGCTCAAGTAGTGCCGCAGCCTCGGCGCAGAGCCGCCTGGTCACCGACGCGGCCGACTCGATACTCACCAGCTCGGTGACACCCTGGCCCGCGTTGATGGGCGCCACCCGGTAGTCGCCGTGCGCTATCGCGGTGCGCAGTGCCTGTGCCGCTTCGTCATTGGTGCTCAGCGCACTCTCGTGCCCGTCCCACGCCTCGGTGAAGGTATTGCGGAGCACACGTTCAGGCATCGTCGGGGGCCACGGGTACCCCAGCGCCGCATCGAATGCTCGGGTGGTGACGGTGTCGGTACCTTGAGCGGACAGCAGCCTGCGACGCGCGGCTTCGGGCAGTGTCGTCTCGGGACTTGCCGCCAAGGCGGTACCTATCCACGCCGCCGACGCCCCGGCGGCCAACACCGCGGCCAAGGCTCGTCCGCTCGCGATCCCGCCCGCCGCCAACACCGGCACCTGCACCCGGTCGATGACCTCCGACAGCAACGGCAGGACGCCCATCCTCGGTTGGCCGTGCCCCCCTCCTTCAGCCCCTCGAGCGACCAGCACCTGGACACCGGCGTTCACCGCCCTTTCCGCTCCTGCCAGGTCGGCGATCTGCGTCGCCGTGACACAACCCGCGGCGTGGGCATCGTGCACCCAGGACCAGTCGTCTCCGAAGCTGACGGAGACCAGTGTCGGTCGAGATCCCAGCGCTATCCGCAACAGCTCAGGATGTTTCTGCACGACCCAACCGATGAGGCCGATACCAAAGGGGCGCTTCAGGTGTGAAAGGTGTTCAAGCTCGTCGCGCAACGTGTCTGGCGATCCAGCGCTACCGATACCAATCATGCCCAGACCGCCCGCCCCCGAGACCGCAGCCGCCAGCGCACCACCGGCCACGCCACCCATCGGCGCATTCACGATCGGCACGTCCATGCCCATCGCAGCCGACCACGGCGTCGCCACGCACCCAGCGAAATCGACGCCCG
>CAZCHU010000134.1:7419-8946 GCA_964498215.1 uncultured Mycobacterium sp.
CCTCACGCCGGGACCGCCCGTAGCGCTGCGGGGAGACTCGGTAGGAAGTGCAGGCGAGCGAAAGCCCGGATGTCATCGGTGGTTTGCAGCGGCTGCGCACTCGGTAGCAGGAGCACCATCGCGGCGTAACGCAGGATGCAGTCGGCGAGTTCGTCAATGCCGTCGCGGCCGATGCGCTCCGCGAAGCCCGGCGGGAAAATGATCCGCAACGCCTCGGCGATGCGCTCGATGGCCGCTCGGTGATAGCGGCCGGCCAACTCCAGCACCAGGCCGGGTTCGTCGGTGATCATCTGCTGCAACACCCGGTGCCTGCGGAACTTCACGATCGACAACGTGAACGCCTCGACGTAGTAATTCGCTTGCGGCCCTGCCGACTTGAGTTCGGTCGCGATATCGGCGAAGAGTTTCACATTCTCCCGCTCGATGACCGCTGCGACGAGGTCATCCTTGTTGACGAAGCGACGATAAATCGTGGTCCGGCTGACCCCGGCCCGCCGCGCAACGTCTTCAAGGGCGACACGACGATAACCGTGCCGCTCGAACTCGACGACGGCGGCGTCGAGGATGTGCTCGGTGGCCAGCTCAGGAGCGGGCATAGCCCTTGACTGCGTAGCGGCTGTAACGCAACCGCATCGGCAGGCGGTCCCAGACCCAGTTCACCGGCCGCGACCTGCAGACCCGGGCGAACCGCTGATAGCTGCGCTCCTGCCTCTCGCTCCACGGCAGTTGCAACAACTCCCGGGCCCGCGGCGGAAGACCACCGGTGGTCAGGAAAGCGGCCAGCGGGTTGAAGACCGGTGCGACGAGCCGCCACAGAAGCGGGTGGACCGCCTCGGGCTTGGGGAACCCCTTGGTGACGTAACCGACGCCGTACTTGGCAGATGGGTGCGCGACGACGACCTCGTCCATCATCCGGTCCCAGTACCGTTCGAACTCGGCATAGGTGGCCGGCATTGGGCGGTCGCTGACCCCGTAGCGCCGGTACCACGTCTTGGACTCACGGTACATCTGTTCCCTGTCGGCGTCGGTGAGCCGCTTCACGAAGGTGTCCGCGAAGTACAGGGTCTGTTCGAGGAAGGTGGCATGCGCCCAGAAGTAGGTGTCCGGGTCCAGCGCGTGATAGCGCCCGTTGACACCACCGCCACTGGCGGGCATGTCGCCCTTGACGTGGTGGTGGAAGTCGCGGACTCGCATCCCTGCGGCGGCGCCCGAGGCGTCGTCGTCGGAGCCGTAGATGGTTTCGAAGATCGGTGGGATCGTGCGTCTGAGCCGCTCGGCGGTGTCGGCGAAGAACGTCGAGTGGTCGTATACGCCTTGGCCGAGTTCGGCCAGCATGTTCTGCAACACCGCCGGCCGCGGACCGCTCAGGTACATCCGGTTGTCGCCGAAATAGCGCCAGACCAGCGACCGCGAGTCCAGTGGCAGTGCGTCATCGAGGTGTTCGGCGTGCTGGGCCAACTCCGTCATGGGAAACAATGTTACAGAACTTGCACTTTGTACCACCGGGTGGCCGCGCCGGGCCCCTAG
>CAZCHU010000135.1:0-6680 GCA_964498215.1 uncultured Mycobacterium sp.
CTGAGCGTCGCCGCCGGGGCTCGATGGCTGGAGGTCTACCAGGAGGCCACCGCGAACGGCGTTTATGTTCAGGGTGGCGGCTGCACCTCCGTCGGTGCCTGTGGCGGCTTCACCCTCGGCGGCGGTTTCGGCAACTTCTCGAAGCGCTTCGGCAGCGGCGCCGGGGGCGTGCTCGAGATGGAGGTGGTCACGGCCGACGGCCAGGTGCGGGTGGTCAACGAGGCCCAGGACGCCGATCTGTTCTGGGCGCTCCGTGGGGGCGGTGGGGGCACCTTCGGAGTGGTCAGCCGGATCACCTACCTCGCGCACCCGATTCCACAAACGGTGGGCTCCCTCAGCGGCACCATCACGGCATCCGGCGACGACGAGTTCCGGGATGTGCTGAGCCGCTTGGTCAGATTCTTCCCGGCCGCGCTCATCGACGGTTCCTGGGGCGAGCAGATCGCGGTCAAGCCCGACAACTCACTCGCATTCTCGGTGGTGTGGCTGGATCTGACCACAGAGCAGGCGCGGGCGGTGTGGGAACCGTTCACATCGGCGCTTCAGTCCGACGGCCTGGCGACCGTGGATCTCGACTTCGAAAGCCATGACTTCCGAGATCTGTGGAACGTCGAGTACTGGCAGCGGGTGGCGCCCGACATCATCACTGTGGACCCGCGGCCCGATCAGCCGAAGGGGCAGTTCTGGTGGACGAGCAACCAGGGCGAGGTGTCGCAGTTCATCTACACCTATCTGTCCCGGTGGATTCCGCTCACGATGTTCACCGATGCCCCCGACGATCTCGCCGACACGCTGTTCGACGCATCACGGCTGGCGCGCGTCAGCCTGCACATCAACAAGGGCCTGGCGGGCGCATCCGACGAGGTGGTTGCGCGTGAGCGGAATACGAGCATCAACCCGGCCTGTCTGGACGCAGCCGCCTTCGCCACCATCGGCGCTCAACAACCCGCGGCCTACCCCGGAGTCGCGGGTCACGAACCCGACCTCGACGCGGGACGCCGTGCGGCAGAAGACAGCAACACAGCGATCGGCATCATCCGCGCCGCCACCCCGGGCGCCGGAACATACTCCAACGAAGCCGACTACTTCGAACCCGATTGGCAGCAAGCGTTCTGGGGATCGAACTATGACCGCCTGCTGGAGATCAAACGGAAAGTGGACCCCGACAACGTGTTCCGCGTCCATCACGGCGTAGGCAGTGATTGAGGACGTTCGCCGAGTGCGCACCCCGATACTCGGGGGGTCAGGGATGGTAGGGAACTCCCACCGCCCGGAAGATGAACTCCGGCGGCACGTCGAATGCCAGCGTGGTGCGGGGCAGTCGCGCCAGCACATCCTCAGGAACGTGCTCCTTGTAGTTCAGGGACAATTCACCGGAACAGCGCGGATCGACGGCAGCGACGTCGACGTCGAGACGCAGGCCGGTGGTCGACAGCTCGGCCTGCACCGGACCGGACTGCACAGCGTCCCAACGGACGTCGATCGTGCGTCCGGTCAGCTTCGGTACTGAGGACAGGGTGCCCACGACTCGCTGCTGGGACAGCGCCAGCGCACCGGCGTAGCTAGCGACACTGCCCGATGAGCGTAGACCGGGCAATTTGCCACGGAAGCGACGCGTGACGGCCACGTACTCGGCGACGAACAGCAGCCCCTCGGCTTCGATCTCGGCGCGCAGCTCGCCGGGGAGCTTGCCGATACGGAGGAGCTTCCGAAGAAATACCGCCATAGAGAAACGGTAACTCAGCGGTGCCGAACCCCAGCCCAGCCCGACGACGGTCGTTGAAGGATCACGTGATAGAGCTGTCAGGTGCGGACAGGCAAGGGCTGGCTGGTTGGCACGGCCGCGGCGGCCGTCTGCCTCTACGCGCTGATGTGGTTGGGCTGGGCCCAGAACTGGACGTGGTTGGCGCACGTCGACACCTGGGCGCTGGAGCCGATGCATCGTCTGGGTGTGGCGCATCCAGACTGGGTCACCGGGTGGAACGTGTTCTGTGCGCTCCTCGGGCCCAATGCCTTCCGGCTGGTGGCGCTGGTCCTGATCGTCGTGGCGTTGGTTCGGCGCAATGTCCGTACCGCGGTGTTCCTGGTGATCAGTGTGCAGCTCAGCGGCCTGGTGACCGAGATCGCCAAGCTGCTGGCGGACCGACCGCGGCCCGCTACGGCGATGGTGGCGGCCAGTGGGACGTCATTCCCCTCCGGGCACGCGCTCGGCGTGATCGTTGGGGTGCTGGCGCTGCTCACGGTTGTGCTGCCCGTCGTTGGCGCCGCACACCGACGATGGCTGATCGCCCTCGGCATCGCGATTGTCGTCGCGATCGGCGTGGGGCGGGTGATCCTCAACGTCCACCACCCATCGGATGTGGTCGCCGGATGGGCGCTGGGATACGCATACTTCGTGGCCTGCCTGCTGATGGTGCCTCCGCAGGTCGAAACACCTGCAGCGCCCGGTAACGGACGCTGAAGCTGGCTCTGGTCAATTCGGTGCCGACCTCACCGTCGAGCGCCACAGCCGTCGGCCCGTCGAGGGACTCGAACACGAACTCGGGTACCCGCAGCTCGTGATAAAGCGGGCTTCGTTCCAGCCGTCCCAACGCGAGCGACGTCACGATACGCAACCGGCTCAGCGTTCGGCCGGTTTCCAGAATCCGGATGTCGATCAGGCCGTCGTCCATCCGGCTTCGCCGCGACGGCGCAAAGCCCGACGGTAGATAGACCGAGTTGCCGAGGAAGAACAGTGATGTCTGCAACGTCTGGTTGTCGTAGGAAATGCGCACCGGCTCGGCACTGCGCAACGTGTGGAACATCGCGTAGATACCCGCCAACGCTTTGCCGATGCGATGCTCGAGCCTCTCGCGGGTCTGCACGAACTGCGGGTACGCCCCGACACTCGCCGTGTTGACCACCATCTGTCGTTCATTCAGGCACACGATGTCGACACAGGACGCGGTGCCACTCTGGATGGCTGCCGCGGTTGTGGCGGCGGTATCGCAGCCGATGTCCTTGGCGAAATGGTTGAAGGTGCCTGCCGGGAAGACCGCTAAGGGAACGCCTGCCTCGATCGCCACCGCTGCGGCGGCCGCAACCGTGCCGTCTCCGCCGCCGATAGCCAGCACCTCGGCCTCGTGTGCCGCCCGGGCCAGCACTTCCTCGACGTCATCCTCCTCGGTCAACTCGACGATTTTGGCCTGGGGGAGGGCGTCGCGAACCTCGTCGAGCACCCGGGCTCCCGTCCCGCCGCCGGAAGCCGGGTTGACGACGAGCGTCACGCCCGCGCCCTCGGGACGAGCGGGAGTCTGTACCCAAAGCGGTGGTGCGCTCGCGGGCAGTCGCGACTCGACAATCGGCGGAACAACCCGAGCGCCCAGCACCGCGATGCCGGCGCCGGCGCCGAAGCCGGCGAGCACATCGCCGGGATAGTGCGCGCCGGTGGCCACCCGCGACATCCCGACCAGGCCCGCCAGCAGCGACAGGCCGAGTCCGAGCGGCGGGTTCTCCAACCCCACACCGACCGCGAAGGCCGCGGCGCTGGCCGAATGGCCCGATGGCAACGAATTCGAGGTGGGGAACCGGCGGGCCCGCCGATGCAGCGGCACAAGCAGACGGTTGGGCCGCTCGCGCCGCCACACCCGCTTGGCCACCTGGTTGGTGACCAGGCTGGTCAACGCCAGCGTGGCCAGGCCGCGGGCCGCGCCGCGCTTGGCCGACGGGCCTCCGAGGGTGCCCAGCGCCGCGGCAACCACGAACCACAACTTGGAGTGATCGGCAGCCCGCGTCAGCCGGGGCATCACCGCGTCGATCAGCGGGCTGGGGGACTCGGCGACAGCTTCGAACAACTCGCGGTCCAGGGTGCCCAGGCCTTCGCCGATCTGACGAATTCCGCGGCGACGGCGGATTGGGGGCATTCGGTCCATTCCGCCAACCTAGTGGCGCACCGGCCCGATGCCGCGATCTGATCGTGTCCAAATCTTGATGACGGGTGTGACGGTGGTCGGCAACGATGGAGCGGTGCGCCGACTGTTGAAGCTGCTGTGTGCGACAGCGGTCTGCCTGGTGATGGGTTCGGCGGCCGCGCCGCAATCGCTGGCGGAGTTCACTCCCTGGTTCGCCCATTCGGTTGGCGGTGCCACCCAGGTGCTATCTGTGACCGGTGTGGGCGGTTCGGACGCCAAGCTCGATGTGTGGGAGCGGACCGCCGCCGGGTGGCAGCCAGTGGCGGGAGGAGTCGGCATCCCGGCGAAGATCGGCGCCAAGGGTATGTCGCCGGACCACTTCGACGGTTCGATGATGACGCCGAAGGGTGTCTACACCCTGGATTTCGCGTTCGGGACCGAACCCAACCCGGGCGGTGGCCTGTCGTATGTGCAGGTGGGCCCCGACCATTGGTGGGACGGCGACATGAACAGCCCGACCTACAACACCATGCAGGTGTGCTCGAAGGACCAGTGCCCGTTCAACACCTCACTGAGCGCGGGGACCGAGAACCTGCAGATACCGCAGTACGCTCACGCCGTCGTGATGGGCGTCAACAAGGAGCGGATCCCGGGCAAGGGTGGGGCGTTCTTCGTACACAGCACCGATGGTGGGCCGACGGCGGGCTGCGTGGCCATTGACGACGCCACGCTTGTCCAGATCATGCGGTGGCTGCGGCCCGGTGCCATGATCGCGATCACCGAATAGTCAGAGGTTCAGAGCGCGGCCGGCTTTGACCTTGAAATTCAACGCATCCAACGACATCGACGCGTCATAGGTGCGGTCGTAGCCGGTCTCGCAGATTCGCCAACCGGTATCGGTCCTGCGGTACCGGTCATGGTAGAAACCCGCACCGATCAGCATGAAGTTGAAGGCGGGCGCAATCACCCGGTCCTGCAGATACCAGATGGCCCGGGCCTCGTCGCCGTCAACGGTGATCTCGGGGTGGTTGACCCGGTGCTCGGTGAGTATCTCGGGTCCCAGCGAGTCGCGCATGAAGCCGACGAGCTCGTCGCGACTGGTGAAATGGTGCTCCTCGCCGGCAGACTCGCCGTACCGGCCGATCACATCCTCGGTGAGGGTGTCAGCGAAGTCGTCCCAGTGCTTGGTGTCGAGCGCGCGGAGGTACCGATATTTGACCTGCTTGATGTCGGCGATGTCACCCATGGCCGACATTGCAGCACAATCTGATAACCGGGCCAAAGTGCTCGAGTGTCTGAACGGCTGTCGACGATTCCGACGCTAACGTGACCCGGGATATGAGCAATCCTCTGGGTTTGTCCGTCGGGACGACCAACCTTGTCGCGGGCAGCGCCGGACAGCAGCCTGTGATCCGACGTTCGGTGCTGACCCTATTCGGCCATGCGGCCCCCGAGGTCGGCACTCCCCGGCCGGAGCCGTCCGACGGGGTGGTGCTCTCCGGATTCGTCGACCGTGTCGGTGATCCGGTGCCGCTGGTCGCGGCTGACGGTGCAACCTATCCGGCTGAACAACTGCTGGTCGAAGCGCTGGAGTCGATGGCCGGGCTGGCCCTGTCCCCAGCACACCCGTCGCCCTCGGACCTGGTCATCGCGGTGCCGTCGTACTGGAGCCCGGCGATGACCGCAGCGCTGCAGAAAACGCTGGCCGCCAGCGACATCCTGGCCCCGGGTGGGGTGGTACCGCGGCTGATTCCCGACGCGGTCGCCGCGCTGACCGCGCTGAACGACAGCCCCGGCATCAATCGCCACGGCACGGTGGTCCTGCTGGACTTCGGCGGCGGGGGTACCAGCATCACCTTGGCCGACGCCGCATCGGGATTCGACGTGATCGACGGTACGGAGCGGATACCCGAATTTGCCGGGGATCAGATCGATCAGGCGCTGTTGAGCCATGTGCTGCAGGGGACCACCGGTGATGGTGATGCCGACACCGGCCAGACCGCCGCGGTCGGATCGCTGGCCGTGTTACGGGAGCAGTGCCGCTCGGCAAAGGAGCGGCTGTCTGGCGAAACCGTCACCGAGCTGAGCGTCGAGCTGCCCGGTCACCGAGCCGACATCCGCGTGACACGAGCCGAGTTGGAGAACCTGATCGAGCGGCCGCTCGACGGTGTGCTCGACGCGCTGGAAGACATGTTGGGGCGCAACAACATCAGTTGGGGCGCAGTGTCCGCGGTGGCTCTTGTCGGTGGCGGTGCGGGCATACCGCTCGTCGTGCAGCGCCTTTCGGAACGGTCGCAAGCCCGGATCGTGACCACCGCGCAGCCCGGCCTCGATGCGTGCGTGGGGGCAGCGTCCCTCGCCGCCCGCGGCCCGGACGAAGACGTGACCACCGCGGTTGCGCCGGCAGCATCTGCGCCCGCGCTGGCCTGGTCCCAGGACGACGAGCCAGAGGATGTCGTCCCCTACTCCGGCGACGATTACCTCTCACCGAGCGTCTCTCCCAACCCGTACGGGCCGGCCGAGGATGTCAAGCCGACCTTCCGGGCTGAACCCGCGCCGCAGCCCGACGTGAACCCCTGGCAGCGCTTGCCGGTGTCGGTGTTCGGGATCGCGGCCTCGGTCGCCCTGGTCGCGCTGGGGGGTGTGGCGATCGCCCTGACCAGTGTCGAGAGCGCTGAACGAGACCAACCGAAACCCAAGAACGCTCCTTTGACCAGCGCGTTCACGCCATCCGCGCCGGCGGAGACGATCACCCTCAACAATCAGCCTGTTCAGCCCGCCCCGGAACCG
>CAZCHU010000135.1:6780-8940 GCA_964498215.1 uncultured Mycobacterium sp.
CGGCCGCGCCCACATCGGCGAGGTCGGAACCTGCGACAGCAGCGATAACGACGTCGTTGCCGACCGTTCCCTCCGCCCCGGCACCGATAACCACCACGGTTCCGGCCAGCCCGTGATCAACGGGATCGCATGGCCACGAACCTGATTCGGGTACTGACCGTCAGGGCGTAGGAGCAGTTCTGCGGGCAAACTCCGGGACCCGTTCGGGCTGGGCGCCGACGCCGACCAGGTAGGCGGGGATGACCGAAAGCCAGGGCGCGATTTCCAACAGCTTGGCCAGGGCCGGCGGCGGAGCGGTCACGCCGCCGCCCCGCATGATCGGGCCAAGAACTCGCTTGTCGAGCTGGCGTTGGAACCCCTGTGTGACGACCGTGGGCAGGATCCGACGGCGCTGCACCGCGGCCAGGGTGCGCTGGGTTACCCGCCCCTGGAGCAACGGCTCGGCCAACAGGCGGGCTGCCGCCACCCCGTCCTGCACGGCCATGTTGATTCCCACACCGCCGGCCGGCGACATCGCGTGGGCGGCGTCCCCGATGCACAGAAGCCCGTCGGTGTGCCAGCGCCGCACCCGGTTCAAGCGCACATCGAGTTTCTTGACGTCGTCGAGCGTGGTGATCGTCGCGACCGTGTCGCCGGCCTCGGGAAGCAGCTCGAGTACGTCGGCGTGAAACGCCTCCAGTCCCCGCGCCCGCTGCCGGGCGTCGGATCCCTTGGGAATGAGCATGGCGACCTGCAGATAGCCCTCGCGCGGGATGACGAGCATGGCCTTGCCTGGGGCGAGACGAGGAAACAACATGTAGCCCTCGTCGCCTTCTGACCGTGGCAACCGGAACCACCACACATCGAAGCTGACCGGCCATTCCCGGACCCGCAGCCCGGCCTCGCGACGAACCACGGACGTGCGCCCGTCGCAGCCGATGGTGAGGTCGGCGCGAAGTTCGCCCGGACCATCCACGCCCTGGTACCTCACCCCCGCAATCCGGCCGCCCTCACGCACCAGGCCGGTCACCTCGGTGCTCATTCGCAGGGTGAAGCTGGGCTCAGCGGCACCGGCTTCGGCCAACAGGTTGAGCAGGTCCCACTGCGGAACCATCGCTACGTAGGGATGCGGCTGGCGCAGCCGCTGGAAGTCGACGTACGTCACCGATCGACCGGGGCTGACATCGAGCGTGGCGTTGACCAGCCGACTCTGCGGCAGCGCGGCGAACTGCGGCCACAACCCGAGCTCGTCGATGAGCCGCAGAGTGGTGGGGTGCACCGTATCGCCGCGGAAGTCACGCAGGAAGTCGGCGTGCTTCTCCAGCACGGTGACGTTCACCCCGGCGCGTGCCAGCAGTAATCCGAGCACCATCCCGGCCGGCCCCCCGCCGGCGATGGCGCATGTGGTCTTGTCGCTCACACCCACACGCTAACTGTGGGACTCCGACACTTCTGGATGTTGGGCAACCCACTGTCGTCCCGCCTTCGCCGCGCGGGCCAGCGCTCCGAGTTCTCCGAGGTAGGTTGCCAGGGCCCCGACCCCCGGCAGCATGCCCAGATATCTGAACGGCGCCCGCGGGTGTGGCCGCCTGGCGAGTTCTTGGCCGATGGCGTCCAGAAGGCCCGTGAGGTTCCACAGGGCTTTCGCGATACCCAGCGGTGTGCGCGGAATCTCCAGCGGAGGAAGGTCGATACCGGTGTCCTCAACACCGGAGAGGTCTCGGTGACAGAGCACCGCGGCCAGCATGCGGACCTGCCGTTGATCCTGCTGAACGCCCAGCTCGCGCGCCACCGCGCACAGCACGATGGCCTGGTTGGCGAAACCGGTGAGGTCCTGAATCGGCAGTTGACGCCCCACCGCCCCGAAGACTCCGGGGGATGCCACCACCACCGTGTTCACCGCGCCAACCCGTCGCACCCACCAGTTGATCCGGGCGTCGGCGTCCATGCCATCCCAAGCCCGTGTGCCCGGTACGCCTACCGCATCGAGTACACACGCGCATCCGGCGGCGACTGTGTCGATCGGTCCGTCGTCCGGGCCGGGACGACGTCGCTTGAGACCGAGCGGGTCCGTCCCCCACAGGACGTCCAGCAACGGGTGGATGATCCGCACGGCGCGCCCCAACGCGTCCTGGATGGCAGCGTCGGTGATCGTCACCTCGGGGGTGGGCAAGAGATTCA
>CAZCHU010000136.1:0-8851 GCA_964498215.1 uncultured Mycobacterium sp.
TAGGTGCGGACGCACACTCGATGCCGTCGCGGGTGGGGCGCAGGAACATGTTCATCGCTGGCTTGCACGCCACTTGTCCAGCATCCGACGGTCCCGTTTGGTCGGCCGCCCAGCCCCGCGATCACGGGCCGCCACCGGAACTGACGGCATGCGAGGCGGCGCGGGCGTCCGGTCGAGATAGCAGCTCACCGCATCAGATGCCCCGACGCGCTTCTGAATCACCCGCAACACCTGAACAGTCCGCGTCGTGTCACCTAGTCGGGCACGCACTTCGTCCCCCGGAGATACCGCCGTCGAGGGTTTCGCCGGCCGGTCGTTGACCCGCACGTGCCCACCTCGACAGGCTGCGGCCGCGTCAGGTCGGGTCTTCGTCAACCGCACCGCCCACAACCACCGATCCACCCGGGTCGACTCCATGGCTCCATCATGACCGAGCCCAGGGCCCACCGCCCGGGTCTCCTACAGGGCGTCCTTGATCTCGTTCTTCAGCCCCTCGGCCTGCGTACCAAAGACTGCCTGGACGCTGCTTCCGACCTCGATCACCCCTGCAGCGCCCAACGCTTTCAACCGCGCGTGGTCCACCTTGCCGGTGTCGGCGACCTCCATACGCAGTCGGGTGATGCAGGCGTCCACGCTGACCAGGTTCGCGCGTCCACCGAACGCGGCGATGACCTGCTCGGCCTTGGTATCGACGGTGGTGTCGATCCTGGTGTCGGTGCCGGTCTGTCCGGCTGCCTCCACAGCAGTGAGCGAGTCAGCACCCTCACCGAGGTTGGCCTGTTCCTCGGCCTCGAACTCCGCATCTGGCTCACGCCCCGGGGTCCGCATGTTCCATCTCGTGATCGCGAACCGGAACAGGACGTAGTAGATGACGAAGAACACCAGCCCCATGGCGATCAACAGCGGAATGTTCTTGGCAGCTGGCGCCGTTCCGTACAGCAACAGATCGATGAGGCCCGCCGAGAATGAGAAGCCCAAATGGATGTCGAGTAGATAGGCGACGGCCAGCGAGAGTCCGGTCAGCAAGGCGTGAATAACGTACAGCGGGAACGCAACGAACATGAATGCGAACTCCAGCGGTTCGGTCACGCCGGTGAGGAATGCGGTCAGACCGGCGGCAGACAGAATGCCGATGGCGATCTTCTTCTGCCGCTTGTTGGCGACGTGGATCATGGCCAGCGCCGCGGCCGGCAGACCGAACATCAGGATGGGGTAGAAGCCGGCTGTCAAAATTCCGGCGGCGGGATCTCCGCTGGCGAACCGGGTGAGCTCACCGGTCACGACGGTTCCATCCGGGGTCTGGTAGTCCCCGTAGAGAAACCACACGAAGGAATTCACGATGTGATGTAGGCCCAGGGGGATCAGCATCCGATTGGCAAATCCGTAAACGAACGCGCCCAGTGCGCCGGCACCACCGATGAACTGGCCAAGCGACGTGAGCCCGATCTCGAACAACGGGTAGAAGTAGCTCATCACAACGGCGATGAGCAACGAGGCCAATGACACGACTATGGGCACGAATCGCCTGCCGCCGAAGAACCCTAGATACGAAGGTAACTCGACGGTGTGATAGCGATCGAACAGTGCGGCAGTCACCAAGCCCACCACGATGCCGGCGAAGACGCTGTAGTTGATCTGCGCCTGCTCACCGGCTTTATCAAGTTCACCGGCGAGAACGATCGGCGACATCGTCGTGAAGACCGCATCCATCACCAGGTACCCGACAACAGCGGCCAACGCTGTGGAACCATCTGCCTTCCTGGCGAATCCGATCGCCACGCCGACCGCGAACAGCAATGGCAGGTTCGCGAACAGCGCACCGCCGGCGGCGCTCATCGAATCGAAGAAAGGTCCGATGACAGGTGTTTCGATCCGGCCCAGCAGGTCGTCCTGCCCGAGCCGCAGCAGGATGCCGGCAGCTGGCAGCACGGCGATAGGCAGCATCAGGCTCTTGCCCAGGCGCTGCAGCTGCGCGAAGCCCGGGATGCGTAAGGACGACTTGTTAGATTTCCCTTGCGATTTCGTGGTGCCGCTCATATAGAGTGATCTTTCTTCTCGCAGTTGGGCGGAAGCATAATCCAGGGCAGCGCGCTTGAGGCCGCCTTTCCGGCACCGGGGTCGGGTTTGGGTGCATATCCTGGGCACACAACAAGGCCATGCAGCTGCGCGAAGGAGTCGATATGGGCAGGACGCAGGTGCTAGCCGCCGTTACGGGTCGAGCCATTCCGTTGAGCGAGGTTCCGGACCCGGTCTTTTCCCAGGGCATGGTCGGTTACGGAGCCGCGATCGATCCCTCTCCAGAGGTCGTCGACGCCGTCGCTCCGGTGAGCGGCAAGCTGCTGAAGCTGCTGCCGCACGCGTACGTCATCATGACGAGCGAGAACGTCGGCGTTTTGGTCCACCTCGGTGTGGATACCGTCGGGCTCAACGGCGCGGGATTCACCGCCCATGTCAACCAGGGCGATACCGTCAACGCAGGCCAGGTGATGATCACCTACGACGTCCCTGCGATCGTCGCCGCCGGCTTGAGTCCCATTGTGCCCGTGGTGGTTATGGATGAGCGGGAGTCGCAGAACATCACCGTCTCCGATTCTGTGAGCGCGGGCGCCGACATCACCCCGCACGAGACCCTCTTCACCGCGGTCAGGTAGGGCCGAGCGATGGAGGTCGTGATACTGCCGGATACCACACAGATCGGAACGCTGGCAGCCGACGCCATCGAGGCACTGCTCACCCGAAACCCGCAAGCCGCACTTGGCCTGGCTACCGGCACCTCGCCCCTGGCGATCTACGACGAACTCGCCCGCCGCTGCGCGGCGGGTCAGATCAGCTTTGCCCGGGCCCGCGGATTCACCCTGGACGAGTACGTCGGCCTACCGGCCGATCACCCGGAGAGCTACCGCAACGTCATCAACACCGTCCTGGTGTCTCGGGTCGACTTCGGGCCGGAAGCCGTGCAGAGCCCGGACGGGTTGGCAACTGACATCCCTGGTGCGTGCGCAGCCTACGAGGATGCGATCGCGGCAGCCGGGGGAGTGGATCTACAGATTCTCGGCATCGGTACCGACGGACACATCGGTTTCAACGAACCGGGTTCCTCGCTGGCCTCGCGAACCCGGATCAAGACCCTGACCCGGCAGACGCGACTCGACAACGCACGTTTCTTCGACGGCGATCTCGACGCCGTACCCACGCACTGCCTGACACAGGGGCTGGCCACGATCATGGCCGCCCGGCACGTCGTCCTCGTGGCAACGGGCCGGGCGAAAGCCGAGGCCGTGCATCAACTGGTGGAGGGACCCGTCAGCGCGCTCTGGCCCGCGACGATCCTGCAGCACCATCCGCACGTCACGGTGTTGTTGGATGACGCCGCGGCTCGCCGTCTGCAGCTGGTCGACTACTACCGCGAAACGTACCGGAGTAAGCCCGCCTGGCAGGACATCTGAGGTGTTCATCGGTGCCGCCACTGTGGCAACCGGCTGGGAGTTGTTGCGGCCGGGCTGGATTGAGGTATCCGACGGAGTGGTGCGGGCGGTGGGCGACGGAGCGCCGCCTCAGCCGGTCGATGTGAATCTCGGCCCGGCAACGGTAGTGCCCGGTTTCGTCGACACGCACGTTCACGGCGGCGGCGGCGCCAGCTTCTCCACCGCGGACCGGGCCGAGACCGCCACGGCGGTGCAACTGCATCGTCGGCACGGCACCACCACACTGATCGCATCCCTGGTGACGGCCCATCCCGGCGAGTTGCTGCGGCAGGTCGCCGAGTTGGCCGACGAAACCCGGGCGGGTCTGATCGCCGGAATCCACCTGGAAGGGCCATGGCTTGCCGCACACCGCTGCGGCGCCCATGATGCCTCCCAACTGCGTGACCCGGACCCCGCGGAACTCGACGGTCTGCTGTCCGCCGGAGACGGAACCATCCGGATGGTCACGCTGGCCCCGGAGCGGGCTGGCGGGCTAGCAGCCATCGGCCGGATCGTCGATGCGGGTGCGGTGGCAGCGGTCGGCCATACCGATGCCACCTATGAGCAGACCCGCGCAGCGATCAAGGCCGGAGCCACCGTGGGAACCCATCTGTTCAACGCGATGCGATCGATCCACCACCGCGAGCCGGGGCCGGTGCTCGCCCTGCTGGAAGACGAGCGCGTCACCGTCGAACTGATCGCCGACGGAGTCCACGTCGCACCGCCGATCTACCGACACGTCAGCGCCAGCCTAGGCCCGGATCGAATGTCTTTGGTGACCGACGCCATGGCCGCGACCGGGATGCCGGACGGACCGTAT
Organism: uncultured Mycobacterium sp.; assembly: GCA_964498215.1. Lineage (GTDB taxonomy): Bacteria > Actinomycetota > Actinomycetes > Mycobacteriales > Mycobacteriaceae > Mycobacterium. The sequence continues at coordinate 4,285 of CAZCHU010000136.1, forward strand.
CGACTCGGCACACTCGAGGTGGACGTCATCGACGGCAGGGCACATATCGCCGGTACCGACACCATCGCGGGGAGCACAGCCACGATGGATCGGTTGTTCAGATTCGCCGTCACACACTGCGGCTTGCCGGCCGACGAAGCATTATTGCTGGCCGTCCGACAGTCGTCGATCAACCCCGCTAGGGCACTGGGCCTCCCAGGAGCGGGGCTGGTGGCCGGCGCCAACGCCGATCTGGTGGTGCTGGACGCCGGCCTCGAGGTGGCGGGCGTACTGAACCGGGGGGTGTGGGTGTTCGAACCCGGCCAGTCGTGACCATGCAGCCCGAATTCGTTGAGGCCTAGAGTTTCTTTCAGCGCATGCGGGCGGGCGAGCGGACCGAAACGGCTGAGCAGCCCACGAACTCACCCGCGAGGCTGCGTAACGCTGTGGTGAAGTACGGTGCCTGATTTCGCCATGGCGTTACGCAGTTCTGATCGTTGAAGGCGCGGCAGGTCGGTAGGGCTGTCGCCTCACGAGTGTCCGGTCCGCGTCGCAAGGTAGATGGTCGCCGCAGACCGCCCCCCGGTGAGTGGGTTGTCGAACCAGACCTGTGGGGCCTCGACGTCGACGAACACTCCTTCGAGTAGAGCTAGGAAGGCTTCGTCGGGTTCGTCGTCGGACCACATGGCGAATGTGCCGCCCGGAACGATGTGAGCCGATACGGCCCGCAACCCCGCGGTGGTGTAGAAGTCGGCATGACGGCCGTCGAGCAGGTGGCGGGGGGAATGGTCGATGTCGAGCAGGATCGCGTCATAGGTTCGACCAACGTGCTCTGGATCGAATCCGACCACGCTGGTGGCGGCGGCGAAGAAGTCGGCACACACCAGGGAGACGCGGTTGTCGGCGGCCAGTCCAGCTGTATCGGGCAGCAGATCGCGGTCGTGCCAATCGATGACGGCATCGGAGTACTCGATGACTGTCAGTGTCCGAATCCGTGTGCACTGCAGCGCTTCTTGAGCGGTATAGCCAAGACCAAGGCCGCCAACGAGCACGTCGAGCCCGGATCCCGGCGTTCTCGCCAATGCCCGCCTCGCCAGGTCCCGCTCGGCGACAGTGAACAGGCTCGACATCAGGTACTCGTCATCGAGCTTGACCTCGTACACATCGGCACGCACCGCGAGATCGAATCGGCGCCGCAAGCTGATCACGCCTTTCGGGGTCTGCCGCCACCCCAGTTCTTCGAAGCGGGCGCTCACGCGTAGGGCTCGGTCTCTAACGTGGCGCTACGGCAGCTCAGCTCGACGCGCCGAGGATCTTGATCTCAAAGACAAGAGTGTCGCCCGGCTGGATTCCAGCGCGAGGCTGACCTTCGGGGTAACCGTCCGCCGACGTCATTGCCACAGCCACCGTGGATCCGACGTTTTGGCCGGCGATGGCCTTCTGGAACCCAGGCACAACTCCGTCAAGCGGGAACTCCACCGGCGCCCCTCGTTGGTAGCTGCTGTCGAACACGGACCCGTCCCGCCCATTGACGCCCATGTAGCACACCGAGGCCACTGCCGTGTCTGCGACGACCGGCCCGTCACCAGCACGAAGCGTGTGCACCTGCGTCTCAGCCACGCTGAACGGTGTTTCCACGGTGATGCTGGGCGCCGTGGTATCCGTTGATCCGGTGACCGCGACGCTGCCGGTGCTGCCGGGCAGCGTCCATTCGGGTGTGACACCGCTGTCCGGGGCGGCTGTCGGGCACGCGTTTGCTGCAACTGCCGTGTCGGACACCGAACCACAGGCGGCGAGTGTCACAGCGAGCGAGGTAGCGCAAGCCAACAGCGCAACGGACGAGGATGTACGAGAGAATTTCACGGTCGCCACGCTACCGCGACATTCTGAAGTCCCGGTCGTAGGGCTGGCGTTGACACTCTCGTCAGGCGGTCGCTCCGGCCAGTTCGTGGGCCACCGCGTCGAATGCGCGTAGCGTGTCCCACATTATGTGTGCACCCTCCAGGTGCGCCTGGGTGGATAGCTTGGCGACGATCACCTCCGCGGCACGGTCGATGTAGATCATCTGCCCAGACATCCCCTGGCACAGCACGACGTTGCTGCCGGGGTAGGGGAACCACATTTGGTTTCGGTACATTCCGCCGGGCATTCGGGTGTCGTCCGAGCTGGCGGCGAAGGCCTCACGCGAATCGGACCCCCCGTCGAGAGTGTCGGCAATCCACGCAGCAGGCAGAACTGGTTGCCCGGTCAGCGAAACGCCGTCGCGCAGCAACAACGCCCCGAACCGGATCATGTCGCCCAGACATGAGCTGATGCCACCATTGAACATGCCGGTGCCTGCCGTGTCCACGCCGATGGTGGCATCGCATTGAGCGCCAATGCGGCTCCACAACAGTTCCGACATCAGCTCGGGCATCCGCTGTCCGCCGGCGACTTCGCAGATCCAACCGAGTACGTCGGTGTCGCAGGAGCGATATTGGAACGGACCGCCGTGCGCCGACTTTCGCTGCAGGGTCAGCAGGAAGTCGTAGAGCGTCCGGGGCACTTCCGGACTGCTCCTGGGCGCCCAGCCCATCGCCTGATCGAGGATGTGTATCTCCGCCGCGGGATTGCTGTAGTCGTCTGAGAAGGCAATACCCGATCTCATGTCCAGAAGGTGGCGCACCGTCGCGCCGGCGTACCCGCAATTCGCCAGGGCGGGAACGAATGCCGTGACCGGTGAGTCAAGCTCTAGCGCACCGGCCCCGTGCAGTGCGCCGGCGACGGCTCCCACGAACGACTTGCTCACCGAGAACAGCAAGTGCCGCGACCCGGGAGCCAAGCCGTTGCGGTACTCCTCGGCGACCATGGCCCCACGGTGGGATACCGCCCACCCATCGGTAGCGGTGGCATCCATCACCGCACCGACGGTGGTGGGGCTACCGTCGGTACTGGTCATCGGTATCGCAGCCACTGGGGCACTGGCTGCGGGAAACGCCGCGACCCGCCCTGACCCGCGTGAGATTGTTGCGGTTGGCACAAAATCCTCGACGTGTTGGAATGACCACTGCGCGTAGGGCGCCGACATCCAGTTATTCAGTGAGATGCCCTTCGGGACTTCACCGTTCACGCTCGTGCGACCAACCTTGCGACGACCGGTGTGGTCGGCGCCAGGGGCGTGGAGGCGAACTTTGCCTTGATGCCCTTTACCCAGCGTCGACAGTGCTCGGTGAGCTGGTAGTCGCCGGATTGCAGATGCCCACGGGTGACGAGCACACCGAGTTGGGAACCCTCGCAGCGTAAATCGCCTGGAGCGGCCACCCGCATGTAGAAGGCCTCGGTCTCATCAGCGACCGAGGACCAATCGTTGGCGGGACGTGCAAACGAGACGTGTCCGGCCTCGTCGAGGCGCCACACACCGGTGGCCGGCGTAGAGGTAAAGAGTTCAACCTCCGGCGAAGTCTCATTCAGCATCACCTGGCCCCAAACTTCATCCTCGCCGTATCCGCGCTCCCAGCGCATGTTGATGCCTTCGATGTCGAGGTCGTACTCCACATCCATGTACTCGAGCAGATGGAAAAGGAACAGCGGCATGTCGGCGTGGGCTTCGGTGGTCAAGTTGGTCATCGGGCTTGCACCGCTCAGACGCGGGTTGACCTCGCCGAGGTAGAGTTCGTCTGAGTCGAGGTCACGCAGGAGGTCGACCTCAAAGTAGCCCCGGAATCCCTCGCGGCTCAGAACGTCGCCGAGCTTTCGCACAATTTCCCGTGCGGCATGTGTCTCGGTGGGCGACAACACCTCGCGCCAGATGTCGTTACCGCACCAGCTGCCCTTATATGGAGTCAGCTCTGGGTAGCCGACCAGACTGGTCATCGCAGGACCGATCATGGTGCCGTGGCGGGTTACAACACCTTCGATGCACACCTCAACATTGCGGATGCGCTTCATCACCTTGACTTCGCTCTGTCCGACCAGGTCAGCGGCACAAGCACCCCAATCGCGTTCACCACGCACAAAGAACGTCCCGCTGCCGGCATCGCCGTAGGCGTCCTGAACGACGAGGTCATCTCCCAGCCCGCCGCTGTGCGCGAGGGCCCGTAGATCGTCGTAGGATCCGACCCGCCCGATCACGTAGGGCACGCTCTGCACACCGACCTCATCGGCCAGACGCGTCATGACGGTCTTGGAGTCGAGACGCCGGAGCAGCTCCGGCGCGGGGTGCATGACGTCGAGCCCCGCCTGGTTGGCCAGGGCGTAGGTCTTCTCGTCGAGCATCACGAAGCAAGCCTTCCCGCCGGGCCTCCGTTGCTCGATGAACGCGAGGGTCTCGGGATCAGAGAGGAGGTGGTTGCATACATCGCCCATGGAGTCAAAAATTCTTTGATCGCGACGCCGAGGTACGAACACGCGCGGGTGGGCACCTTCGAAAGAGTCAAAGTAGTTCAGGTAGAAGAAGTTCCGTACCCAATGGTCGTTGCCGAGCAAGTTGAATGGGGTCGGAGAGACGAAGTACAGAGGAACCGAGTTGGTGTGAAAGAAAGCGCGTACATCCGAGAGACAGTTCAACTGGTGGGGAGCGGCTACCATTCCACAAGTTTGCATCCTGCTC